>JANOPS010000156.1:0-1810 GCA_031421995.1 Gemmatimonadaceae bacterium | reverse complement strand
CGGTTCTACTGACATGCGCACATCTCGCTCGCTTCTGTTGCTGCCGCTCGCGGCAGCTCTTGTCCTCTCGGCGACGGCACAGGCGCAAGTCAGCGTCAGTCCGTCCAGCATCAACGTGAACGCGCAAGGCGTTACGACGGCGATCCTCTCGTTCTCCGGCGTCGCCGGCGCCACCATGGCTGAGGCGCTCTTCTGCGGTGAAGTCATCTCGGCCAGCCCCGCCAGTGGCGTGCGGTGCGCTCCCGGCACCGTGTTCGGCCAGCTGCCGGAACGCTATGAACGCACCGCCAACAGCACGTTCAGTGTGTTGACCGATGTCATGACCGTGCCGGCCTCCGTTGCGCGACGGGCCTATCAGGCCGCCGCAGCGGGAGGAAACTCGGCGTTCTACTACGTACGACGCTTTCGCCGTGAAGTTGGCGGCGACCTGTACGCGAGTGTCACGCTGCGACTCAGCGGCGGTGGCGCGCGCACGCCGTTATCGCTGACTGATGTCAAACTCGCTTTCCTTCCTGAGGAGCCGGTGCACTATGTGGCCAACGGCGATGTGCCATCGGACCTCGAAGCCACCATTCGCTATACGGGCAGCGGCCGCCTGACAGGGCGTTGGGAGGTCGTGTATCCGGGCGAATCAGTTCCCACAGCGCAGGACCTGCTCCCGCAAGCCTCGGTCGATCCAAATCAACGGAACACACAGCGTCGCTATTCCCAGTTGGCGCGATTCAACGTGTTTCTTCCGCCCACTGGACGCGCGGTAATTCCCGGACCGGACGCCTCGCGTCTGCCAACCGCCAGTGATGGGATCTACTACCTGTTGTTCCGCGTCGAATCTGCGTTTGACGCGGAGAGCCCCAGTGAATCGTCATCGAGTCTTGATGGCGAGTTCATCATCAACTCGGGGGGATTGAACGGTGGAAGTGCAGGGTTTGCGCTGCCGATGTTGCGCTACGTCGTGGGAAGTGGCACGGCGCGGCGTTCGATCGCACGTGCCAATGGCGCCGTGCGCCTGCGGTTGCCGGCACGCAACGCCACGGTCGATCCAGCGAATCTGCTGTTCGCGTGGGACGCGCTGGGGCGCGCCGCGCAGTATCGCGTGGAGGTTGGTGTGCCAGACGGGGCGCGCATCCTTGGCGCGCTCCTGCCGGCAACAACGCGCCGTTACAACGCACCACCGTGGCTTGCCAGTCGGGCGCCACAGGATCGACTGCGCTGGCGGGTCGTGGCACTTGACGCGCAAGGCCGCGAAGTGGGGCGCAGTGTGTGGTCGCCCCTCACGCTGGCGGCCAGTAGCCCGCCGGCCAGTCGTTAGTGGCGTCCGTCGAGCGAATCGAGACTGGACATGTCGTCGGCGATCTCCTTGCGCAACCAGGCGCGCGCCAACAACCAGTCTCGATGCACCGTCTTGAGAGACACGCCAAGCGTTTCTGCCGTTTCTTCGAGGGTCAAGCCACCAAAAAAACGGCGCTCGACCACCAGCGCGGCCCGCGCGTTGGCCTTCGCCAAGCGATCGAGCGCCTCGTCGAGGGCGGTCAGTTCATCGGCCGCCTCGATGGTGAGCAGCGCGTCAACATCTTCCAGCTGGAGCGGCACCGCGCCAAGTCCACGCTTTTGTCGCTTCCGTGCACGCGCTTGATCGATCAGGACACGGCGCATCGACTGCGCGGCAATCGCGAAGAAGTGGCTGCGGTCTTTCGGGCTGAGCTTCTCCCGCTCGGTAAGCCGCACGTAGGCCTCATGCACCAACGCCGTGGCACCGAGTGTACCGCCCGTGTCTTCGCGACGAAGTTGGGAGCGAGCGAGGATACGCAGT
>JANOPS010000155.1:0-3451 GCA_031421995.1 Gemmatimonadaceae bacterium | reverse complement strand
GTCGTCACAACTGGTCCTCGCGAGCGGCACGTCGCGCGTGACGATCCGGCCCGACAGTGCAATCCACAGCGATCCGCGCTTCTCGCCCGACGGCCGTCGCCTGGCGGTCGCGGTGGGCGGCAAGGATGGCGACGACATCTGGGTGCTGGATCGCGCCGCCGGCACCTTCTCGCGGCTCACCACGACCGGCGCCGCGTCCGCACCGGAGTGGTCGGCCGATGGCCGACGCGTCATCTACAGGGCATTGATCGGCGGCCACGGGCGGATCTACTCGGTCGCCGTTGACGGCAGCGGGAGCACTGACACGCTGTTCGATTCGTCACGCGACCTCAAGGGCCGCGGCGAGGTGAACGAGGCGCTGCTCTCCCCCGACGGCCGCTGGCTCGTGATCCGCACCGCCCCGAGTGCCGCCTATCCGCGCGACATCTACGCCATGGACCTCACCGGCGACCGCACCTTGCGCCCGATCGCCGTCGGGCCGAGTTCGGAGATCATGCCGCGCCTCTCGCGCGACGGGAAGTGGCTCGCCTACCAGTCCGACGTCAGCGGGCGCGCCGAGATCTACGTGCGCCCTTTTCCCGGCGACGGCCCGCGCGTGCAGGTAAGTGACGTCGGCGGGAGCGAGCCCCTCTTCGACGCCAGCGGTCGCACCCTCTACTATCGCGGCCCTGGCGGCATCGTCGCCGCGTCGCTCACCGCGGGCCCCGACGTGCGCGTCAGCGCGCGACGCCTCGCGCTGGCCGGCCCGAGCGTCGCCGATCCCACGCAACCGTCGTATGACGTGACGCCCGACGGCACGCAGTTCCTCATCCTGCAGCCGACGAGCGGGGAGGCGAGAGGGGTGCTGGTGAGTAACTGGGCGCGGGAGCTGCGGCGGAGACTGAGCGAGACGCGGTGACGCCGGAGTCGGTCGCCGGAGCGGTCTCGGACCATATCTTCCGCCGTCATGAGTCCCATTCCCGACCGGTTGATCGCCGCCCTCGCCGACCGCTACCGCATCGAGCGTGAGTTGGCGGCGCTCGCCCCTTCGTGGCCGGGCGTAAGCCCCTCGGGTGTGTTTCCGGCATGGGACGCATGACAAGCTTCTCGCGCCGCTCCTCGACGGGAGCGCAGAGGACACGGTCTTCGTGGCCGACGTACCTGACTTGCCGGGGTGCATGGCACACGGCGCAACGCCGGCCGAGGCGGTGGCGCAAGCTCAGGAGGCGATTGCGCTGTGGATCGACACGGCGCGCGAGGATGGCCGTGAGGTGCCCGAGCCGAAGGGTCGGCGGCTAATGCTAGCGTAGCGCGTCGCCCAGGTCGGGGTGCAGGACCTTGATGGCGACGTCGCGCTCGTGCTTGAGATCGTGCGCAGGACTTGCCACCACGTTACCGTGGAGGCCCAACCGCCGCTTCATACCAACTATCCCGAAAACGGCTTGAAGAAACCTGTAGTACAATTCACGCAATTGGTTGTTCTCACGTTGCAAGGTCCAGCTCTCACACGTTGGCCATCACAGGACCGGTCCGCGGGTCGCAGCAAAGCGCATAGGCTCCGTGGCTTGTCGGAACCAGAACGGGCGGCATCACTGGAGGTGCTTCGAATCGCGCCGCGACCAACGCCCCGTTTACATCCGCATGCAACAGCGTGCGGTCAGCAAGTTGTACCAGCGCGTAAAACCGCGGGTGAAGCGACTGTGCGATTGAGGAATAGCGAAGTGCGGCGGCCACGGGTTTCGCAGCGAACCTTCCCACATGGACCTGCACCACCGTCGGTGCCGCCGCGCGATCCACCGGGAAGTGTGCCTCCGCCAAGGCGATCCCTGTTTGGGTCGTGACCAGCACGCCCAAGGTGGCACTGCCGTCTTCTTCTACGCGGAGTGCAGGCGCCGCGTGTGTCACTGGCACGGCATTACGCAGCACGGCTTGCCGTGGTGTCCCGTCGGCGGCATGGTCAATCAGCAAGAACATGGTTCCGCCTGCCGACGCGGCCGAAAGTCCTGTCAATACGCTCTGCCCCAAGCCGAACGCCGCCGTGCCCGCACTGACGGCAAGTGGTAGGGCAACGCTCGCCGCGATGCGTGGACGTACCGTCGTCTGTCGCGGGAAAACCAGCCGGTCGAGCCGTCGACGGTTTGCTGAGAGCGAAAACACGAGGAGATCACCCTCACTGCGGTGCAACGCCGGATGCAACACGGCAGCCGGCGGACCTGGTAATATGAGCGTGCGGTGTTCTGCTGCGGCACCGAGCGCATGCACTACGGCACCTTCTCGCCACAACCACCCGTGCCGATCGTCCCGCCAGAACTGCCCATCTCGCACCGGAACCATGGGATCAATGGCATTCTGGCCCACCGCTCGCAGCCGAACGGCGGCACTGTCGTCATGTCCAACGTGATCGGACTCGTCCTCAAACCACGGCATCCGCCAGAGCGCCCGGCGCCCTCCTCCCTCGTTCCGCACAATCAGTATGTCCCCCAGCTGATCACCAGACGTGACGGTTCCGAATCCCGCATCGGCGGCGACGATCGACCAGTCTGCATGCTCACCTGGAATGAACGCTGAACCCCCCAATGACTGCTGCGCCTTGCCCGTTCGCGAGGAGATGAGCCCGGAGGCAAGAGCCGTGAGGAAGGAACGCCGTTTCATCAGGCATCAGTCAGGTATGGACCAAGGAGCGGATCGCAACACAGCAGCAACGCGCCATGTCCCGCATGCACAAGACAGAACGGCGGGACAGGCGAGGCCTCATACGTGACCGCCTCCAGAGTACCATCCACGCCAAGTCGCATGAACGAATGATCGGCAAGACAGATCACGGCATGGAAGTTCGCTCTGTGCTCGTGAGTGTGGGCGTGAGCATGCGGCGCGGCATAAAGCACCGCACCTCCGATCGGCACCGTTCCCCGTCCGCCCAGTGGCAACAGGGAGACGGTGGGGACCGCATTCAAGGCTGGCGAAAACCGGGCTTCGGCTAGGGCAATCCCGTCGTCCGACGACACCAGCGCGGCAATCCGACTTCCGCCATCGTCATCGAACGAAAGCGCAGGCGGAGCGCCAGGGACGAGCGATACATTCGTCCACGACGCCAGTCGAGGCGGTGCGAGGCCGCCTTGGTCGATCACGAGAAGCTCGCAGCCACCGTCCGTTTTCTCGGCTGATAATCCAACGAGCACGCTCCCGCTGGGTGAAAAAACTGCGCTACCGTGAGCCGCAACAACGGGAAGATCAATTTCCTCCGCCCGCGCCGGTGGTTTGCTATTGTCATGCGAAAACAACAGCCTCACCAGCTGCCGCCTGTTCGCCGACAACGCGAAGACCAGAATATCGTCGTTCATCCGCTGCAACGCCGGTCGGAGCAATGCCGTCGGCGCTTCTGGCAACGTCAGTTCCTGTTGTTCGCCGCCCATACCACGCGCATGAATCGAGGCGCCTTCTCGCCACAGGAACCACTGTGACGCGTCGCTCC
>JANOPS010000154.1:0-15215 GCA_031421995.1 Gemmatimonadaceae bacterium | reverse complement strand
ACGCGATCCAGGAAACCGAGATCAACAATGAAGCCGGTCTCCTCATCAACCGGCCCCGCCACCGTCACGTCGCACGTGTAGCTGTGCCCGTGAAAGTGCACGTTCGCGCACGCGCCGAACACGTCCACGTTCTCGGCGTCGCTCCAATCTGGGCGACGGTACCGATGTGCGGCGGAGAACAGGACGCGGCGAGTGAGCGTGGATCGTGGCATACGCGACCCCGGCGCTACTTGAAGATTGGCACAGACACGCCGGCCGTAATGCCCACGTTGCGGCGCCAGATGGTACGATCGCTGGTGTTGGTCAGTACCGACGTGCCATCCGTGGCCTTCACAAAGTACCGGTCGGGGTATTCGTACTGCCACATCGCGTTGGTCACATCCACGCGGAGCCGTACTCCTGAGGCCCTCACATATCGCACCGCCAGCCCATACGTGATGGCAAACTTGACGCCGAACTGATAGCTCCCGCTGTCAATCTTGGCGAAGTCACTGACCACGCCAACGCCGCCCGACACCGACGGAATAAGATGGCGCCACGACTTTTTACCGGTCAACGCGACGTCGATGCCGCCGTCAATCAGATGCATCGTGGAGCCGGGAGTGCCCGTGGCGCGTTGTGGCTGGTTGGCCGCCGGTGCCAGAAGCGTGCGCGTGGTTGGTGCCAGCGTGTACCGGGCGTACAACAACGCCGGCCCACCGACCGCTGCTTCGTACGTGAGCTGCCCGAACGCCGCCGACTTGGGAGCCACTCCCGCGACGTCACGACGAATCGCCAGCCACCCCGCACTGAAAGAGATCGACTGGCCAAGCTTCACGTCTTCGAACGGGCTCTTGTCCGGTCGGTGCCCAACCTGCGCGACAAGCATCGCCGGGAACAGCGCGACGCCGCTGGCACAGAGTGCGACAGTGGCAGACGGACGCAGCAGACGCGAGCGAACGGAAGCGAGAGACATGAACATTCAGTGGGAGACGGAAGGAGAAAGGTCGCGCAAATCGCGGCCGGTCATCTCTGGAGGACAGAGAAGGCCTAAGAGGCCGAGGGCGGTCGGACCGACATCACAGAGTGCGCCGCCGCTGCGAAGTGGCACGGTCGCATCGGGGTCGAGCACGACGAGTGGGACCGGGTTTGTGGTGTGCGCGGTGTGCGGCTCGCCGGTCACAGGGTCCACCATCACGTCGGCGTTGCCATGGTCCGCCGTAATGATCAGGCGCGCGCCGCTCGCCGCCGCCGCCGCAAGGATACGACCAAGGCAGGCGTCGACCGCCTCCACCGCCGCGATCGCCGCGGGAATGGATCCGGTGTGGCCCACCATATCCGTATTCGCAAAATTGCACAGGATAAAGTCGTGCGTATGCTCCACTAAAGCTCCGCACAGAATGTCGCAGACGGCCGACGCGCTCATCTCCGGTTGGAGATCGTAAGTGGCCACCTTCGGACTGGGTGCCATATGGCGATCCTCACCGACAAACGGCGCATCGTGTCCGCCGTTGAAGAAAAACGTGACGTGCGGATACTTCTCCGTCTCGGCCACGCGGAGTTGCGTGAGCCCCGCGTTGCTGATCACTTCGCCCACCAGCTGCTTCATGGACTGTGGGTCGAAGGCAATGGGAAAGGCAAAGGCGTCGTCGTATCGTGTCATCGTCACCACGTGCACGGACGGACGCGGACCCGTGTCGAACCCGGTAAAGTCGGCAGTCGAGAGCGCGCGCAGCGTCTGGCGCATGCGATCGGAGCGATAGTTGAAGCAGATCACCGCGTCGCCGTCGCGAAGCGACGCCACGGGCGCACCCGCGGCATCAACCATCACCATCGGTGGGATGAACTCGTCGGTCGTTCCGGCGTCATACGCCTGCTGTACGGCGGCCAGTGCATCGGTGGCGTGCGTGCCGTCACCGTTGAACGCTGCACGATACCAGGCGCCCGTGCGCTCCCACCGATTATCACGGTCCATGCCGAAGTACCGACCGGAGAGCGAAGCCAGCGTCGCTCTGCCGTCAAGCACGCGCAGCGTCTCACGAAGAAACGCCAATCCACTTTTCGGCGGCGTATCGCGACCATCCAGCATGCCGTGCAACACGATCCGTGGGACCCGCTCCCGCGTGGCCAGATCGACCAGCGCAAAGAGATGTTGGTCGAGGGCATGGACGCCACCGTCACCCAACAGTCCGACCAGATGCAACGTGCTGCCATCTTCGCGCGCGGTACGGCACGCCTCAAGCAACGCGGCGTTCGCAAAAAAGTCACCACGCTCAACGGCGGCGGTGATGCGAACCAAGTCCTGCATCACGACACGCCCCGCACCGAGATTCATGTGACCGACTTCGCTATTGCCCATCTGTCCATCGGGAAGTCCAACGGCGCGACCGGACGCGCTCAGCAACGTGCGCGACGAATGTGACCAGATCGCATTCCAATGCGGCGTGTTGGCAAGCAGAATAGCGTTCGCAGTGCGATCTTCCCGATATCCCCACCCATCAAGGATGATCAGCGCGACAGCACGGTTGGTGTGGATCGGCATCCGGACCTGGTAAAGGAAACGAGCGATAGATTCGTAGTTGTTCGCACCGCGTAGACGAATCTACCGCTGCACGCCAAACGACACCAAGCACCGCCCCTCGTGAAACCTCCCATTTCTCGCACATCGCTACTCGGACTGGCGCTTCTGAGTCTGACAACCGTGTGCGGTGTCCTGTACTGGGATGCAGGGCGCCTGCGCAACGAGGCCGCCCATCTGTCCGCCGACATGGCCTCGGTCGCTCGCGCTCGCGCCGAGGCGCTGGCCACCGCTGCGCGCGATCGCGAGCAGCTGCTTGAGGCGCTGACGCGAAAGCAGGCTCGGAACGACCGAAAGATCCACTTAGTGGTGAACAGCGATTCGGCCTACGTCGCCCTCGTTCGCGGCGGGGTCCGTTTGCGAGTGATGAGAGCCGAGGTTGGGGCGAGTCGCCGAGTGGGCGTACCCCCGGACACGCTCTTGGTTACACGGCCGAGGGGCGTGCAGGTGGTGGCGCGGCGGCTGGGCAATACGGATCGGTACGAGCCGCCCCGCTGGGTATGGACCGACCGATCATTGCCCGTTCCCCTCGACCTTGGCGGCATCAGTTGGCTCGGGGACAACTCGCTGGTCACCGCGAGTGGCACGCTGGTGTACGCGCAGCCCACAGAGGGGCCCCTGTCCGACAGCAGTTATGTGATGCCGGGGGCGTTCCGTCTCGCCGCGCGCGATCTGGCCGCTATCCGCGAGAGCCTGACAGCAGGAACCCGTGTCTATTTCTTTTAGTCGTTCCCTCTCCTTCCGCACCTCCGCATGACTGCGCCGCGTCTCGCACCAGCAAACTGGAGCCCCGTCGACCGCCTGCTGGGAGCGTTGGTCGTGCTTGCAGCACTCCTCGCACTCGCGCTGTCGCTCGTGACCAGGCGGGATCTCGTCGCGAGAAATGCCGCCCGCATGGCGTTCGAGAGAAACGATGCCGAAATCGAGGTCGTGCAACGCGATGCGTCTGCCGGCACCGATAGCCTGCGAGCGCTGCTCGACAGCTTGCCTGACGTGCCGTCGCCAGACCGACCGGTAATCGTTGTCTCGATTGCGGAAAACCGAGTGTGGTACAAGCTCAGGGACAGCGTGCTATTCACGGCGCGGGTCGCCACCGGGAGTGGTAAGGAACTCGTCCTCCAGGACGGCAAGCAGGTGGTGCGCTTTGAGACACCCCGCGGAAAGTTCACCGTCCAACGGCGCGATTCGGCGCCCGCATGGGTGCCGCCAGATTGGCACTACGCCGAGCAGGCCAACAAGAAGAAGCTCGGTCTTGTGCAGCTGGTCCGTGGAAAGCCCCTTCTGCTTGCCGACGGGAGCCGGATCACCGTCGTCGGAAATGACGTCGTTCGCCAAGGGGCGGACGGGGAGAGCCAGCCTCTCACAGCGAGCGACGGACGGGAGATTGTTGCCGACGGCAAGGTGGTCATTCCGCCACTCGGAACGAACCAGCGCAAGTACCCGGAAGTCCTCGGCAGCTTTCGGCTCTACCTTGGCGACGGATACGCACTGCACGGGACCAACGCCCCTTCAAGCATCGGACGGGCGGTCAGCCACGGCTGTGTCCGGCTGCGGAACCAAGACATCGCCGCGCTGTACCAGATGACGGACCTCGGCACGCCGGTCTACATCTACTAAAACAGTTATATTTCCGCGTAATCTTCGCATAGACTGTCACAAAAACGGCTATCGCGGGGAGCGCTCATTCGTCTATCAGGTCACCGCGAGCGGCCAAGTCACCTGCTTCTCGCGCCATTGACCTTTTTTCTTGGTACCGTGTTCGAACCCTTTTTGCATTCCACGAGGCTGGCGTCCACGCCGCGGCCGCTCACTGTCGCGCGACTCCGTCGAGTCGCCGCTGGAGCGTGCGCAGTGGTTGCTCTCGGAGTGCTGCTCATGCCGGTCGCGGCGTCAGCCGCCGCCGCACCGGCCGTACCCGCCGTCCTGACGCGCGTGGTTCCACCGATGCAGCTCGACTCACTTCGAGGCCGCAGCCGAAAGTTGCGCGCGCGGTTTGTGAGCCCGTCGCGGCCGGGGTCGGTAGCGATACTGCGGCGCCTGTTTGGCGACGATGCCGACACGCGCGTCGGTGTGCATACCACGCAGCCGGAAACGGCGTCAGCGATATCGAGTGCCTTCCACTTCATCACGATGCGGCCCTTCAGCGACAAAGTGCAGGGGCGCATTGGTGCGTATCGCATCGGCTTCTTCCCCAACGAGCGTGCAAAGGGGGCGCCTCACGCGTCGGGGCCCGACGGGTTCGTCGAAGTCACGCCCGATAATCAGGATACGCGCGTCTCCGATCATTTTCGTCTGCGGGATTTTCTCACACACGATCAGGGCAACGTGTGGCCGAAGTATCTCGTGCTGCGCGAGCCCTTGGTGGACAAGCTCGAACTCATCATCGACGAATTGCGGGCCGCCGGTGTTGCCGTCGGCGGCATGCGGGTGATGTCGGGATTCCGCACACCGCAGTACAACGCGCAGGGCGTGAATGGCGGCGGTCGCGCGAAGGATAGCCGCCATCAGTACGGTGACGCCGCCGATGTGTACGTCGTAAACGGCGCGGGCGACCGCATGAGTGACCTCAATCGCGACGGACGTGTAGATACGCGAGATGCGAAGGTCCTCGCGGCTGCGGCCGAGCGTGTTGAGCGCGATCATCCCGACCTGGTGGGCGGCATTGGTATCTATGCGGCCACCAGCCAACACGGTCCGTTCGTGCACATCGATGTGCGCGGAACCGCCGCGCGCTGGGGGGCCATGTGATTCGCCGCACCGCGCTTGTCGCCTGCGGCGTGGCGGCCATCGTCGCTGCTGCCGCCTATCAGCCGCCCGCAGAACTGCTGGCCGGTTCGTCTGCTGCCAGCGCGAGCAGCAGCGTGCCCGTCGTTGAGGCGGGTGATGTCTCTCGTGGCATCAGTGGTGAAGTCAAGATGCGATTCGTGCGGGCTGGCGAACGGCTTGCCTTTCCACTCGCTGTCCGTGGAGCCGCCATCGGATTCACGTATCAATGGATCAAGGTTGGTGGCAGCGAATCGGGCGACGTCGCTCGGCCACTGAGTGGCGACACGCTCCTCGCGCCGCTCGAAGCGGGTTTCTATGAGTTGGTCGTCACGCGCTCTGGCATCGCACAGCGCATCAGCGAGCCGCGCTTGGCGGTTCTTGTCCCGTTTGAGTTGAAGCTCGGGTCGTCGCTGAACGGGTATCAGATCGGACGGTATCCCTCAGAATGGTCGCCCAACGAACAGGGCGAGCATCCGGCTGGTTTCGCTGAAGTGCACGCCGATCAACTGGATCTGCCGCTCACGCGGCATCTCACCATGCGCGACTTCGTCACGCATGACCGGCAAACGGTGTGGCCCAAGTATGTCGCCATCGACCCTCGCGTACTCGACAAGATCGAGTTGGTGCTCAGCGAACTGGCACGTCGCCGTGGCGAAGAACGCATGGACTTCGATCTGGAAGTGCACAGCGGCTTTCGGACGCCGCTGCACAACGCCGGCGTGGAAGGTTCGGCGCGTGATTCTCGACACCTGTACGGCGATGCCGCCGATGTTGCCATTGACGCCGACGGCGACGGCAAGCTGACGATCTTCGACGCCTATCGCGTAGAGTCGGCCGTGGACTGGATCGAGCGCGTACACCCGGAACTCGCTGGTGGGCTCGGTGTCTACAGCAGTCCACGCTTCGCGACGCCATATTGTCATATCGACGCGCGCGGCGAAAGGAAGCGCTGGCGCGGCTGAATCAGACGCCGCGCGCCCATCGTACGGGTAGCGAACGCTGGAACTGTTTGCTCGCTCGACTTTCGGAGGCAGTGTGAACCCGTACGTGCGCGATCGTATCCATCGCAAACTCGAAACGCTCAGCGATGAGCGGCTCTATCAAGTGCTCGACTACGTCGAGTTTATAGAAGCGCGCTACGCAGAAAAGCCAGCAACCCCCGTCAACGTACTGCAGCGCTTCGCCGAAGGCGTGGAAGACAAGCTCCGGGCGGGCGGGGTGGCCGTCTCTACTATTAGCGAGACCATGGGGCTGCTCAATCGAGCCGTGGGCGTGCTGAACAACGTGACGCAGGCAACAATGACCGTCGCTGGAGACGTGGTGAGCGCCGCGCGAACGGCGGTCGATCAGGTCGGCGCCCCAGCGCCCGCCCCACTAGCGGCGAACGGAACGCCGCCGCAACCCGCAACCTCTTCTCCGTCCATCCCGAATGTACCGCAGCCGCCTCGCACACATGGCACGTGAACGACAGGAAGATCGCGAAGCCGGACGTCCAGCTCGTGGGCTGTTCACGGGACGTGGACGCACCGAACGGGCCGACAACGAGGCTCCCGCTCCGAGGTCACGTCGCACCTTGGCGGACGCACCGCGCGAGGGCGATTTCAATGATGAGGCCGATGATGCACGCGACGCAGAACGCGACGAGGAGCGGGGACCGCGCACCGGAGCCAAACGCTCGGTGCTGGGCGCCATTCGCCAGATTCCCGACTACGTCCGACTGATGCTGGGACTCATGCGCGACTCCCGCGTGTCGCGGCTTGACCGAGTGCTGGTGCTGGCCGCCGTGGCGTATGTGGTCTCGCCGCTCGACTTCATTCCCGACGTCATCCCGTTTTTGGGCCAGGTCGACGATGTCTTCCTGATCGTCATAGCCCTCCAGCGGCTGGTCGAGAACGCGGGTCGGATGGTGATTGCCGATCACTGGCGGGGCGATCCTGACGAGGTATCCGAGGTCAACCTCGTCGGCCTGATCAGCGCCGCCGGCTTCTTTCTGCCGAACGGCATACGGGGAAAGCTTCGCCGGATGGCCGGCCGCAAGCGATAGACGCTGGACTCTCCGCGCGCTGCCGTCTATGCTTCAAGATGGCACCCTCATCAACTGAATCGTCGCAGGATACCACGCAGCCCGCCGCCGGCAGTTTAGCCGGTCGCGGGCTTTCGCGTCTTCACCTATCCGCCGCAGCGTCAGCCCGTTCGTCACGCATTCGCGACGACCTCGCGCTCACCTTCGACGACGTCCTTCTGGCCCCGCGCCACTCGCTGACGCATCCTCGCGAGGTCAGTATTCGCTCGCGCTTTACGCGCGGGATCGCCCTCAACGTGCCATTGGTGTCGGCGGCCATGGACACGGTGACCGAAAGTGAGATGGCGATCATGATGGCGCGGTCCGGCGCCATTGGCGTGTTGCACAAAAACATGTCGATCGATCGCCAAGCGGCAGAAGTAGATCGGGTCAAACGCTCCGAGAGTGGCATGATCCTCAACCCGATCACGTTGTCGCCGACGGCTTCGTTGCGCGAGGCGGTTGCGCTCATGATGCGCTTCAAGATTTCCGGCGTGCCGATCGTGGGCCCCAACGGCAGTCTGGTCGGCATCCTGACCAATCGCGACCTGCAGTTTGAGCGAGATCTCGATCGGCCGCTGAGCGAAGTGATGACGTCGGAAGACTTGGTCGTCGCGCCCGTGGGTACCACGTTGGATGAAGCCGAGCGTATCCTGGGGAAGCATCGCATTGAGAAGCTGCCGGTCGTGGATGAACACGGCGTGTTGAAGGGGCTGATCACCGTGAAGGACATTCACAAGCGGCGTCAATTTCCCGACGCCAACAAAGATCAGCACGGCCGTCTGCGCGTGGCCGCCGCCATCGGTGCCGGCGGCGACTACCTCGATCGGGCACGAGCGCTGATTCAGGCGGGCGTCGATGTGATTGTCATTGACACGGCGCATGGCCACAGCGACGGCGTGCTCCAGGCAACAGCGCGCGTGCGTGAGGCGTTCCCTGAGGTGCAACTCGTCGCCGGCAATGTGGCGACGCGCGAGGGGGCGGCGGCACTGGTCGAACGTGGCGTCGATGCCGTGAAGGTTGGCGTCGGACCGGGATCCATCTGCACCACGCGCGTCGTGACCGGTGTCGGTGTACCGCAACTCACGGCGGTGATGGACGCGGTTGAGGGTGCCGGCGATGTGCCGGTGATTGCCGACGGCGGCGTGAAATATTCAGGCGACATCGTGAAGGCGCTTGCTGCCGGCGCATCGAGCGTGATGATGGGGTCGATGCTGGCCGGCACCGAGGAAAGCCCTGGCGAGTCGTTCCTATTGGAAGGACGACGCTTCAAGATGATCCGCGGCATGGGCTCGTTGTCCGCGATGCAAGATGGCAGCGCCGACCGGTACTTCCAGGACGGCGAAATGTCGCCTAAAAAACTGGTGCCCGAAGGGATCGAAGGTCGCGTGCCGTACAAAGGGCCCGTTGGCGATGTCCTCTTCCAGATGATCGGCGGGCTGCGAAGCGGCATGGGATACGTGGGTTGTGGCACGATCGATCAACTGCGAACAGACGCGGAGTTCGTGCGTATCACCACAGCGGGGCTGCGCGAATCGCACCCGCACGACGTGACGATCACACGCGAAGCTCCCAACTACTCGCTGTAGCGACGACGCCCAGCAGTGGCGACACTCCCCATGCTCCACTCAGACGGTTGATGACCCAACCAGACCTTCTTCGTATGTCTCCCGCCGACATTCTCACCGTGCCGCCGGCCCGCGCCACCGCCATCGAGGCACTGGCCGCACAGCTTACGCCCGGGATGACCGTGGCGCTCTCGACGCACATCAACTCCGATGGCGACGGGTGCGGTTCGGAAGTGGCGTTCGCTCATCTCATGGCGCAGCGCGGTGTACACTGTCGCATCGTGAACCCCACGCCGTGGCCCACGATGTTCGACTTCCTGCTCGAGGGCGGGGTCGACAATGCGAGTGCGCGGGGCGCAGCGGCGCTTGACGGCATCAACGCCATGGTCGTATTGGACATCAACGATGTGCGCCGTCTGGGCGGGCTGGCAGATCGGGTTCGGGCCCTCGCCGTTCCCGTGGGTGTCATCGATCACCACGTCGCCGGCGACGACGCCATCAGCGAGCTCGTGGTCGCGGACACCGCGTCGTGCGCGACAGGCGAGTTGGTCTTCGATGTGGCGACCACGCTGGGCCTCGAGATCACGCCGCTGGTGGCACGCGCACTGTACTGCGCGATTCTCACCGATACGGGCAGTTTTCGGTTCAGCAACACCTCGCCCCGCGCGCACGCCATCGCCGCCGTGTTGCTCAGCGCCGGAGTCGATCCGGAGGAGATGTATCGGCGTATTTATGCGCAGGTCACCGTCGGGCGGATGGAGCTGTTGCGTGACGCGCTCGGTTCCCTTGAAGTGGATGCGCCGTTGGGGTTGTCCTGGATTTCGGTCGAGGCGGGCGTGATGGAACGCTACGATGTCACCAGCGAAGAGTTGGACGGCATCGTGGAGCATCCGCGCAGCATTGCTGGCACGCGGCTCGCCTTGTTCTTCAGGGACCTCGGTTACGGAAAGGTCAAAGTGTCATTCCGCAGTACCGGCGCGGTGGACGCGCAGCAGCTGGCAAAGACGTACGGGGGAGGTGGCCACGTGAAGGCCTCCGGAGCGCTCGTGGTGGGATCGCTGGACGAGGTGCGCACGCGCGTCGTGGCCGACGCACGTGCATACCTGCGTACCGGCGCGTTGCCCACCGGCTAGCGGTCGGCTGGCGGTCGGCTGGCGGTCGGCTGGCGGGGTTAGCGGCGGCTAGCGGTCGGCTGGCGATCGGCTAACGGGGACCTCGCTTGACCACCGGCAGGGGAGGCGTTGGCGAGGGCGTGAACGCCACCACCCACGACACCTCAGCGTCAATGGACGCGGCATAGAAGGTCCCGTCTGTCCCGACACTGAGCGCAGTGAGCACAGACGGAAGCCGACGCGAATACAGGTAGCGGCCCGTGGAAATGAGGTAGTAGTCCAACAGTCGGAGCGGATCGCGCTTGGTCGCGCCCGCGGCCACGATCAGGGTGTCCCCGATCTGGTGCGCGCTCCGCGCGATGGGGTCAACGTTGCTTTTTTCCACCACCTGAAGGATGCCGTTCTTTCGCGTGCCTTCCACCAGCTTGGAATCCACTTTCACCGTGGGCTCGGCGCCAGGCTCGATGTATCGATGTGTGGCGAGACCACCCAGCGCATCGGTCGTGTACCAACGCGCGCCGAACAGCGGCGCAATGGCGCACCGATCGCCGGGTGACGGTCCAGCCAAGGCCGCCGTCGCGCTGAATGTGTCGCGTGGGTCGCCGCTGGTGTCAGGCAGCGAAAACACGCGGAGCACCGCACCGCTGCTGTCGATCAGCATCAGCGCGTTGTAGCGCCCCTGTCCCTTGAACAGCACGCGGGCGCCCGAAAGCACGCACGCACTTTCGGTGATCCCGACGTTCCGAACGGGCGCGTCCCACACCAGTGCCCCACGTTTCGTGAACATGGTCATTCGGGCGGTCCCGTTATCGAGCACGCCAAGGAAGTCGCGGTCGCGAACCACCAAGATCGGTTGCTTGAATTCGCCCGGACCAGAACCAGAGGCCTTCATCACGCGCGTGGTGGTTCCGTCCACGGTGGACAGCAGATGGATTTCGCGCGTCCCCAGGTCAAGCACGGCGAGCGTGCTGTCTGTGGCGGTGAGTTTACGCGGCTCGACAAAGAGGTCCTCCTCGTCGGCGCCGCCGCGTATCCATTTCCGCACCCAAAAAGAGTCAGGAGCAAATGTACGGCCATCGACGCGCGCCGCGGGCGACGGGCGTGTGGGGCCGCGCTGCGCCCGGACGGGCGCGGGGAGCACAACCGTCGTGGCGGGCGCGAAGAGCACGAGCACTGTGCAGCCAACGGACATAAGCCGCGAAGCGACAAACCCACGACAACGAGTGGTAGCGTGTGAGTGCATTCACAATTCCTCGATCCAGGTGAGACCTTCGATGATACGGCGGAGCCCGGCGACTTCGCGCGAGGATCGCGGGCTTTGGGTGGCGAGTCGGACACGACCCGCTTGGTCGAGCACAACGAGCGCCGGCGTGCTGGTATGCCCCAGCTGCCGGAGATTGCGAAGCAGCGACGTCGATGCCAGGCGAAGTGGAACGCGTTGTGCCCACGTCGGGAGCAGGCCACGGATCAGCGTCGAATCGTGCGCGGCTCCAACAAACCAGATCACATTCAACTGAAGTGCCTCACGCACCGGGCTGCGGTGCAGGAGGTGCAACATGCGGAGATTCCCCGTGCAGTCGGCCGCTTGCAGGAGAAATCCCGTTTGTATCTTCACGCGACCCCTCTCGCCCGGGAAGGCCGGTGACTCGGCTTGGATGGCTTCGGCAATGGTTTGCTGCGGGGCTGCCCGCGCGGCTATGCCGGCAAGCAGCCCCACAACCACGGCGCACATCCACGCGATGTATGCGCGCGCGTTCTTCATACTCAGTGGCACAGACCGCTGTCGGATCCATCGTCATGACCGCCGCTGCGGCTGCTGGTTCCGCCCGGTCCGGAGCCGGGCCCCAACGGGCCGCCAAGGCCGGTGCAGGAGTTCGGGACCGTGGTGTCCTTGTACAACTTGCGGGTGCCGGCCGCTTGGCACACCGTGGAGCCAAAGGAGATACCTCCCCCTTTGGTGAGGGGATTGAACTGGACGTCGAACTTGAACTCGCAGTGCATGATGGTCTCCGTGCCGCATTCGGTGATCGTGCCGGGACCACATGTTGTAGATGACACCTCACCGGTATTCACCTGCGACTGCGCAATGGCGCCGGAGACTTCGAACGTGGCCGTGGCGAAGAGCACGGCGATCGCACCGAACAGGGTGCGCTGGAGTGTGTTGGTCATGAAATTCCTCGGGATCTATCCGTGAAGTGGGGCGCGGCGAGTCCGCGCTCCGGCCAAGGTCCTGCGCGACCCGCTGCGCTGGCGCCGTTGACGACAGCAGGATAGCGCCGACGCGTCAGCGAATCGTCACCCAAACCCCGCACCCGCCATCCTCAGGCCGCACCAGGGCGGCCGCGCTCCCGCGCCCGGTTGCGGGCAGGGGGCTCCCTACGCATCGCTCCCTCCTGCCGACTATCATCCAGCCATGACTCTTCAGGAAAAAATCTCGTCGGCCCTCTCGGCCGTGAAAAATCCGCGAACTGGCGCCGACGTCCTGGCCGCCGAGATGGTGCGTGACATCGCGACGACCGTCGATGGGAAAGTGCGCCTCACGCTCATGCTCGGCGCTGCCGACGACGCCACGCTGGTCCGCGACGTGCGCCAGTCGATCGAGGCCATTCCCGGCGTGGTCGACGTTCGCGTCGATGTCCGCGACCCCGCGCAAGCGAATCCGGCGCCCACGCCCGCGCGCCGCTCACTCCCGGTCATGGACGCCGCACCGACCGCCAAGGCGACCCCGAAGGTGCCTGAGCCGGTGCTCTATCCAAACCTCGGCCGAATCATTGCCATCTCCTCGGGCAAGGGCGGTGTAGGCAAGAGCACCGTCGCTGTGAACCTCGCCATCGCCCTCGCCAAGCAAGGCAAGCGTGTCGGCATCATGGACGCCGACATCTACGGCCCCAATCTGCCGCTCATGCTCGGCGTCGACGCCGCACCGCCGGTGCGCGACGACAAGATCATTCCGCTCGAAGCGCACGGTATCAAGGTCATCTCGATCGGATTCCTCATCGAGCGCGATCAGCCGGCCATTTGGCGCGGCCCCATCGTGATGAAGATCATCACGCAGTTCCTGCGCGATGTCGCGTGGGGGCAGCTGGACTACTTCCTGGTCGACATGCCACCCGGTACGGGGGATGCACAGCTCTCACTCGTGCAGGCCACGCAAGTGCATGCCGCGGTGATTGTCACCACACCACAGCAAGTATCAGTGGGTGATGCGCTGCGCGGCGTGAAAATGTTTGAACGCACGGCTGTTCCTGTTCTCGGCATTGTCGAGAACATGTCGTACTTCGAGAACCCTGAAACGGGGAAGCCGATTGCCGTGTTCGGTACAGGCGGCGGCGCGCGCCTGGCCGAAGAGTGCGGCCTGCCGTTGCTTGGCCAAGTACCACTCGACCCACGCATTCAAGAAGGTGGAGACTCTGGTCGGCCCATTGTGGTCGCCGAGCCTGCGTCAAAGGCCGCGAAAGAGATGGAGAAGATCGCTACGCGCGTGATGGAAGCCATCGCGGCACGGTATCCCGTCTGAGCGCAGAACCGAATGCGCCGATCGGCGCGCTGATCAGCGAGCCCTTGCCGCAAACGATTCGCCGCGTCGCACTCCCTGCGATTGCGGCGAATCTGTTGATGACCACGTTTCACACCGTCGACACGTTCTGGATCGGCCGCTACCTCGGCGCCGATTCACTCGCCGCTGTGACCGGCAGCATCTTCTGGATTTGGCTGGTCATCTCGATTGGTGAGATGGTCAGCATCGGCGTCGATGCGGTCGCTGCCCGTCGTCACGGTGAGCAACGGCCGCGCGAAGCAGCGCACACGGTTGGTGATGGCGTCGTGTTTGGCGGTGCGCTGGGGTTGGTTGTCGCGCTCCTCGCGCCACTCGTCATGACATCATTGTTTACGATCATGCAAACGAGTAGCGAGGTCACGGCAATCGGCGAGCGGTATCTCGGTGCGTACTTCTTGGGTATGCCACTGATCTTCGCGTTCTTCGCCGTCGACGCCGCGTTTCGCGCTGCGGGCGATACCAAAACGCCGCTCTACATACTGCTGTTCACCGTGAGTCTCGGCCTGCTGCTTGATCCAGTGCTCATTCTTGGCGCGGGCCCAATTCCCGCCATGGGCGTTCGCGGTGCCGCGTTGGCCACCATCGTTCCTCGTGGTGTGGCCTGCGTACTTGGGGTGTGGTTGCTCCGGCGGCGAGGCATGATCACACTTGCTGCACCACGCCTTGCGGTGTGGTGGCAGATCGCGCGCATTGGCGCACCGGCCGCAACCACTGGCGTGGTGTTCAGTTTCATCTACGTGATCTTGACGCGTACCACCACACAGTTCGGCACACCAGCACTGGCTGCGCTCGGCCTTGGTTTTCGCGTCGAGAGCATTGTGTACGTGGTCTCGGTGGGAGCCGGAGCCGCAGTCGCCGCCATTGTTGGACAGAGCTTGGGCGCGGGCGATGCGGAGCGCGCGCGTCGTGCCGGATGGAGTGCGGTGCGCTTGGTGAGCGTCATGGGCGCCGTGATGGCTGCGATTACCATGATCATCCCCGAGACCCTCGCGTCGATGTTCACCACTGACGCGGCGGTGATCGCCGAGGCCGCGCGATACCTGCGCATCGCCGCGTTCTCGCAGCTCTTTCTGGGTGCCGAAGTCGTGCTGGAGAGTGCCATGGGTGGTGCAGGGTGGACCCTGCCGCCGATGATCGGCAGCACGGCGATTACGGCGTTGCGCATCCCCGTTGGCGCGTGGGCCGCGGCGCAGTTCGGGACCACAGGGCTCTGGTGGACGCTGGCGCTGACCGCGGCGGCGCGTGGGGTCGTGATGGCGCTCTTGTGGGGCAGCGGGCGCTGGCGTCGGGTGGTGGTGTAGCGGCGCTCTCGGGGTACCTCGTGCGTAAAAATGATGCGTTGACATCAAGACGGCAGTTCATTAGCATCACGCATGCGCACCACCATAGACATCGACGAATCGCTCCTCACCCGGCTACGGGACCTCGCGCATCGCGAAGGGATCCCGTTTCGGGCCGTTCTCCATCGTACGCTCTTGCGCGGGCTGGAGCCCGCCTTGCCCGTGCGAGAGATCGTGTACGAAACGCCGGTCTTCAACATGGGCGTGGTGCGCGAAGGCCTCAGCCTTGTCAAGGCGCTCCAGCTCGCCGGCGA
>JANOPS010000153.1:0-8901 GCA_031421995.1 Gemmatimonadaceae bacterium | reverse complement strand
GTCGTCGGAGATCTTGACCGCGTTGGGGTAGTGGCCGTCGTCGACCTCGGAGCGCACGCGGAGGCCCGCGTCCGTCGTGGTCTCACCAATGAGCGTGACAATGGTCGCGAGATCCACGAGGGGCTTCCCGCGCCAGTTCATGGCGATGTGCGAGAAGAGCCGGTGTTCGATCTTGTTCCACTTGCTCGTGCCGGACGGAAAATGACACACCGTAATGGCGAGCCCTGTGCGATTGGCGAATTGTTGGAGCTCCCATTTCCACAACCGGACGCGCGATCCATTGCTGCCGCCCGCATCTGCGGTAGTCAACAGCGCGGTGGCATCGGGGTACGCGCGTCGCCCCATCACCTTCCACCACCGGCGAATTGTGTGCACCGCGCGGCTCGCGGTGTCGTGATCGATGCCGACACTGACCCAGCCTTGATTGCGCGTTAGATCGTAAACGCCGTAGGGGACGGCCTTGCCGTTCGCGGGAATGAGGAAATCGTGCACCCGCACCGGCTCCGGATCGTCTTTCGGGGGCCATTCTCGTCCGGGATTCTTGAAGTCCTCAATGAGTTCCTTCTTCGTCGTGTCCACCGAAATCGCGGGACGATGCTGCCGCTGAAAGCGCCGCACCTGCGCGTCCAGATACTGAGACTGCGCATCGCGATGTTGCGGCCCTTCGCAGGTTTCGCGATTCGCCTGCAGGCTGTAGTCGGCTACGCGCAGGAGTTGTGCCACCACCCGAGAACTGACGGTGTGGCCCATCGCCTGCAGTTCGGTGGCCAGCCGACGCACACTCTTCGAGGTCCAGCGCAATGGGAAATCCGCAGCGCCCGACGTGGTGGGTTCTACCAAGGCGTCGAGATCCGCGACGAGCCCCTCGTCGCGGTCCACCGCGCGCTTGCGTCCACCGCCCGGTCGCCGGGTGCGTTCCGCCGACAGCGTCGCGCCGGTCGTGGTGAGTTCGCGAATGCTCCGACTGATGGTCGAGCGCGAAAACCCGGTGGCCGCTTCCACGAGCCCTATCGCGCCATGCCCCAAGGCCATCGCTTCGCTGGCGGCCCAGACACGCCGCGAGCGCTCCGTCAACACCGAGCGCAGTCCCGTGTACTTGCGGCGGAGCGTCTTGAGATCCACACTACAAATGGTACAACAAGCACTCCGGTAAATTAATCAGTTATTTATTCACAGGCCCTTACGTCTCGTTGCGGGAGGCGCTGCGGGGCAAGCGCGGAAGCGCGGCCGCGAGGAATGAGATCATGAAAGAAGACGTTTCTGGTTGTAAGTCCGAGCGCCTGCTTCGGATTCTTCAGCGTCGACCTGCAGCGCGCGCGATTGTTGCCTTGCTTGCGCAAGGTTACTCGAGAAAGGGAATTGCCGCGCAACTCGCTGTCTCTCACCATACGGTTGACTGGCATCTGAGGCGCCTGTATAGCGATCTACAGGTCGCGAATGCGGCACAGCTAGCAACCCTACTTGGAAAGGCTGTTGGTGCCCCCCCCCCCGGAACAAGGGGATACTCAACGTAAATGATTGGGTGCAGACTGCTGTTGCCCGTCGCAATGGAATACACAATCTACGCGGAGAACTTCGATGAGTCGTCAGCGATCACTTGTACTTGGTGTGTACACCACGGTCCTTGGAGCCTTCCTCGCTCTCGTTCCAAGTCAAGAACTGGGCGCTACCGAGGCAACATCGTATACCTGCTACCAAGGAATGAGCTGTATTGAGGCAATCATGCAACATCAGGGAAACTGCGGTCCTAACCAGGCGGCGTTCTGCGAACATGACGCATATATCTGCGAAGGAGTCAAGGTCTACTGTGGAGATGTAACCTGATCTGGCGCCTCGATGGCTACGGTCGCGTTGATCGGGCCGTGATGATCGAAGTGAGTATCCCCCGGCAAAACCGGGGGGTTTAGGATGTGAGCCGCTCAAAGCGGCTGAACGGGGACGCTAACGCGGCCCCGAGGTTGGGATGTCGACCACCGTACCGGTGGGGCTACTGAAACAGTGTATTTGGTCGAAGCGGTGATGGCGGCTTCCTGTTCCCGGCGAAACTTTGCTTCCGCTCGCCGTACACGCGGGCCACGTGAATCGCGCTCTTTCCCTTGATGTACCGGACGACCTCCGACACCGCATAGGGGGAATCGAGACGAGCATGTGCACGTGATCCGGCATCAGGTGGCCCTCCTCGATCCGACTTTCCTTTTGCCCGGCGAGGCGGTGAAACACTTCGCCCAGGTGTTTTCAAAGGGCGCCGTACAGCACCTTCCGGCGTTGGAGCGCTTTAGGCTTTCCAGACGGTCCATCGTGCGCTCGTTGGTGCTGGCTTGGCGGCTCACACCCGAGAGATGCGCTGATGGACCGTGCTCGTTCCACTGCCGGAAGTGTCAAACGGCTGCTGCCTCCCCGGCAAAGCCGGAGGTTTCCCACATTTAGCCAGTCCAAACGTGAACATCGAGGTTATATGTCGGCCGAAAAGGTGCTTAGCGTACTCGTGTCCCTAGCGGCGGTGACGATGACCGCACTAGTAGCTCGGCGGGAGTTGCTGCCAGTGTCCACCGCCCCAAGACCGGTCGTCGAAACGGAATATGTTAAGGAGTGGGCCTCCTATCGCGACTACGGGCGTGATCTCGGTCCGCAGAATCCTGAACTTCGTATCGTCTACTTCTCCGAGGTCGAGTGTCCATTCTGCAAGAAGTTTGAAAGGTCGTTGCAGCGGTTGGATTCAGTGTTTCCCGGAAAGATCGGCCGGACTTTTGTTCATTACCCACTACCCTCACACGACGCGGCGTACGAGGCAGCAGTAGCAGTTGAGTGTGCGGGGGCTCAGGGTAGGTTCTCGGAGATGCTTGAGACCCTTTTCTCACAACAAGCGACGCTTGCTTCGGTGGAGTGGGATAGCTTGGCGCCGAATGCGAACCTCGCCGACACCGTTGCCTTTCAACAATGCCTAAAGGCTGACTGGCCCAAGAAGAGGATCGATCGCGGCGTGCTGCTAGGCCAGCAAATTGGGCTGCGGGGAACGCCGACGCTGTTTATTAACGGCTGGCGGGTCGTAGGCTCGCATCCCGACTCTACATTGGAGCGAATCGTGCGAAATGTCCTGCATACAGGCCGCCCTAAGTAGATGCGCCGCCAAAGCAACTGTCTGGCACCTTTGGCTGGGTCGTGGTGGAGTGGCCGCATTTGGCGAGTCGCGCAGGTCGCGTCCCTAGTGCCACTTCTAACCCTGTCTGGTTTGGCATCACCGACCGGCCTAGAATCATCGACCGAGACGCCCCTCGCCGTCGGCCAGGATACATCGATTGTCCGAGTCCGCGTGACTGATACTGCCGCGCGCGTCATTGACGGGGCCGAGATCTTCGTTGTGCAGCTGAACTCGACCGTGCGTACCGGAATTGATGGAGTTGCGGTACTCCCAAAATCCAACGTCGGCTACTATGACCTTGGCATACGTAGGCTTGGATTTCTCCCCGCGTCAATGCGAATCGATCTGGCCGCCGCGACGCCGATACACTCGATCGTTCTACGCACAATCGCCGTGCGCCTCCCACCTGTTGTGACGACCGCCACCCGGCAAGGACTTACGGTTATTGTCTCTGATACCCTACTGAGACCGCTTAAAGGAGCCCGGGTAAGTGCCCGCGGAAGCGGCCGGTCCGCAAGAACCGACGCGTATGGTCGAGCGCAGATGGACTTGACCGCAGGCAGCTACCTTGTGCAGGTGCAACGTGATTCATTTGCCCAAGCGCTGATCGCGGTCAATATTCCACAGAACGCTGGACGTGAAATCGCCGTGTGGATGAGCGTACTGCGGCCCGATCAACGTGCGCAGCAGACGATGGAGGCGACGAGGCTGTTCGACTTGGACCGTCGTATGCTACGCGCCAGTCCATCTATGTCTCGCTTCTATACGCGCGCGCAATTGGAGGAACTGGGCATCACAGACATGTTTAGTCTGGCGGCGCGATGGGCCAGTGGACGCATATCGGGGCTCTGTTCTGTAACAATGCTGGAAGGCGCGGGCATGTTCGGATTCCCCATCGCGTCGGTCTACACTAGTGACGTCGAATTCGTGGAACTGTACATGCCATCGACTGCGCTAAAGACCACTTCGCGCGGCAATACGAGCCTTGGAGGAAACAGGACACGTTTCATGACGCCAGGGAGTGGCGTGCATTTCACGAGCAAGGAATGCGGAAACGTCGGGCTTCTCGTATGGTCTCGAAAGTGACGAGGCCATCGTGCGATGAAATGATGCCGACCGTCGAGAGATTAGAGTAGGCCGTCGATGACGACCTGTGCTACATGGTGTACATGTACGCGAAGAACGAGCAAGGCGATCTATCGCCGACACAGATCGGTGCGCTGGCTCGCGTGGTACTCGAGAAGTTCAAGTGAAAGCAGAAGCCTTCGAAGAGCTGTAGACCAGCGTTCGCCAGCTCGGTGAAATCCGCTGCGGCGAGCGCAAGCCGTCACGCTCACGCACGTGCAAGCCGACCGATGTGAAAGCGGTGCGCGCCGATCTTGGCCAGTCGCAATCGGAATTCGCCCTCATGATGGGCGTCAGCGTGGCGACGCTCCGCAACTGGGAACAGGGGCGCCGGATGCCCGACGGTCCCGCGCTCGCGCTCGGTGCGGGCGCCGAGGGCAATCGCTATCGTGTCGACGTGACCGTCGAGCGCCTGAAACGCACCGGGGCTGCGGGACTCGCGCTTCGCGTATTGGATGGGCTGGGTACGCTCATCAGACAAGAACGCGGTTCCGGCGATCGTGTGGTGGTCACCTTCGATCGCAACGTCGCGGCGAAAGCCACACAGACAGATTACTTCGCGCTGGATTGGGTGGGTGATGCGCGCGGCGAGTTCCAGTTGCGCGTTGCTGTCACGGACCTGCAAACGAATCGCGTGAGCTCACGGGACACGAGGTGTCGCATACGGTAGCCGCGTACGTGCGACGTCTTGTCAGGCGTCCCCACACTTAGAACGGCGGCGGTGGTGCGGGCGGTACGGGAGGCGCCGGCGGTAGAGCGGTGTCGGGGCGGGGCACCCACCGGCGGGGGTCGTCTTCGCACGACCCTGTCGGCGCCGTGCCCGCGCGGAAGAACTCCATGCGTGACGCCCCACAGATGTTGCTCGCCAACTTTCCGGTGGTGATGTCCACACGTACCGACTCAATACCCGCTGGTGTCGCCCACACCGAGTCTAAGGCGGGGCTGTGCCAACCGTCTTTGATGAATCGCGCCCACGCCGGCACCGCCAGACGTCCGCCGTTCGCATCCGAGCCGAGCGACAGCGGAGTGTCGGCACCAAACCAGACACCGGCGAGAATGGTGGGTGTAAATCCCACAAACCAGACGTCAGCGCCGTCGTTCGTCGTACCCGTCTTTCCAGCGACCGGCCCTTGAATGCCCGCATCACGAACAGCGGTGGCGGTACCGCGGTTCACCACGCTTTGCAGCAACGACGTAATTAGAAAAGCATCTTGCGGCGTCATCACACTTCGTAGTGCGCGTGTGGGATTCGTCCACACCACGGTACCGAACACATCCTCAATGCGGTCGATGACGTGCGCAGTGACTCGCCTGCCCCCGTTGGCAAACGGCGCGTAGGCCGTGACCAACTCAATAGGCGTCACCGCACCAGCCCCAAGGGCCAACGATGGCACATTGGGCAGCTCACTCCGGATACCTTGCGCATTCGCCTGGGCGACGATCAAGGGGATCCCGACCTTTGCGCTTACGCGAACCGTCGCGGCGTTCGCCGAGCGCGTCAGGGCATCGCGCAGCGTGATGCGTCCGCCGTATTCATCGTCGTAGTTACCTGGCGCCCACGGTTCCCCTCTGACAATCATCTCAACCGGCTCATCAATCACCATGGTTGCCGTCGTAAATCCGTGCCTCAGTGCCGCGAGATAGACAAAGGGCTTGAATGCGGACCCAGGCTGTCGTTGTGCGCGAAGCGCGCGATTAAATCCACCGCGCTCTACCCGTCGGCCACCAACCAACGCGATGACACCGCCCGTTGTCTGGTCCATGGCCACCAGAGCGCCCTGCACCTTGGGTGAGGTCGCTTCTGCGTTGTCGCGTTTGCGGTCAACGTTCTCCGCACCAGCGGCAATGGCCTGTTCTGCTGCGCGTTGTGCCTTGAGGTCAAAAGTGCTGCGCACACGCAACTGCCAGTCGGGAGTTGCGGCGCTGATCGCACCGGCTTTCCGCAGCGAGTCGATCGCACCGCGGACGATCTCAAGCGCCCACGAGTCTACCACGGCCGGCTTCCATTCGCGCTTGGGTCTGTTGAGGGGAGCCTGCATCGCCGCAACGACTGATGCGCTATCCACAGCGTGTTCGCGAGCCATGATCCCGAGCACGATATCACGCCGAGTGCGAGCCCGCGCGAGGTTGTTGCGCAGCGTATACACGGATGGTGCTTTGGGCAGCGCCGCCAACATCGCGGCTTCTGCCACGGTGACCTCGTTCACACTGTGTCCGAAGAGATCCTGCGCGGCCCCCTCAACACCGAACACGCCATTCCCCAAGTAGATCGCGTTGAGATAGCGCTCAAGGATCTCGTCCTTTGTGAGAGCGCTTTCCAGCAGCGTGGCTAACCGGAGCTCAACGAGCTTCTTATTCACGCTGCGCTCGAAAATGCGTCGGCTGAGGAACACGTTTCGCGCCAACTGCATCGTAATCGTGCTGGCCCCCTCGCTGATGCCGCCGGCAAACACATTGCTGAGCAAGGCGCGCCCGAATCCGCGATAGTCGATGCCGTGATGGGCATAGAACCGGCGATCTTCCACCGCGATGAATGCTGCGCGCACGGATTGCGGGACGCGCGCGAGTGGAACATTCAATCGCTTGACCGGCGTGAGTGCACCGATGATCACGCCATTGCGATCGAAGAGCATGCCGCCCTCGGTCGGCTGCCACGCCCGAAGCTGTTCGATCGTGGGGCATCCGGCAAACCCGCAACTGTTCCACCATGCACGCGCGGCAATCAGGGCCACAATCGCGGCGACGCCAATCCATACCATGTAGCGACCACGCAGCCACCGCAGCCGTCGTTCCGGCGGGGGGCTACTCATCCCGGCGTCGGGAATCGCTGTATCCATCCAACTGCGCTCCGCATCTCAGGGATCACGTCGCATGCGCTTGCTCGCTGCATCGCCACTCCGCAGCATGCGAAGGACCGGTCACGCTGAAAGGTGCACCACTATTCGCCGTCGCGCTCATCTGGCGATGCGAAGCGCGGCGCTCATATTCGATGTGACATTGACGGTCTTCGGAAGACCGCGCACCTGTTGCGCACCTGCAGCCATGGCGCGAACGTTGCTGTTCTCCCTACCACACTTGAGGCGTTTCGTGATCCTGTCCAAATCTCTCACCGCGGTGGTCGTTGTCGGCGGTCTTTCCGCCGCCGCGACATCTGCTCCCTCCCGTGCGACGATCACAGAGCGAAATGCCATCGGCGCGTTCACGGCATTTGGTCGTTCGGTCGCCATTGCCGGCGAGTTCGCGTTTGTGGGCGAGCCGAATGTGGGGGGCGGCCGCGGTGGCGCTGCGCCGCCTGCGGCGGGCGTGGTGCACATCTTCCGATACAGCACCGGGACATGGAAGGCAGTCGGCGAACTGCGCTCATCGAACGCGGTGGGTGGTGACGGGTTTGGTTCGGCGATGGCAGCCGAAGGCGCAACGCTTTTGGTCGGTCAGGTGAGTCCGGCGCCGGGTGCAGCGAATGCCGGCCGAGGGGCCGGCGGCGGTGGTGGCGGTGGGCGTGGTGGCGCACCAGTGGCCGCGCCTCGAGACACATCGGTGGGATCGGTGCAGGTGTTTCGCCGTGGTGCCGACCTGAAATGGGCGCCAACGGGCAAACTCGCCTCTCCCGACGCGGCCGGTGCGCAGTTCGGATCGGCGCTCGCGTTGGCCGGCGACATGGCATTTGTCGGCGCGCCAGGCCTGGCTGCTGGCGGCGCGGTCTTTGTGTTTCAGCGAGCGGCCGACGGCACGTGGAGCGCCGCAGGCTCGCTTCCGGCACAGGGCCTTGCTGCCGGTGATCGCTTTGGCGCCTCGATGTCGCACGACGGCAATCGCGTGGTCGTGGGGGCACCGAACCGAAAGGGGAAGGGCGCGGTCTTCCTGTTCAAGCGCGATGCGAACGGCGCGTGGACGCAAGAGACCGAACAGGTGGCACCGCCTAATCTTCCCGACGGTGCGCTCTTTGGCGCTGCGGTTGCCGTGAAAGGCGATCGTATCATCGCCGGCGCGCCAGGCACGAACTTCGCGGCGCCGCCAACGAACGCTGCTCGCGATTCGTTGCTGGTGAGTCTTGCCGCCGCGGCACCAGGCGCAGCCCGTGATTCCGTTGTCGCCCGATTGACGTCGATGCTCGCGGCCGGCGCAGGACGTGGCGCTGGTGCGGGCGGCGGCGGTCGCGGCGGCGCGCAGGTTGGTCTTGCGACAGGTATGGTGCTGGTGTTCGAACGCGCGTCATTTGGTTCATGGCGCATGGTCGGCACGCTCGCGCCATTTGACTTCGGCAATGTGAGCTTTGGTGCCGCATTGCGCGTGGTGGGAACCGAACTGTGGATCGGCGCCCCAGGCAGCGATGGCGCAGGACGCATCTATCGCGCACGCGCTGATGCGGACGGCGCATGGACAGGGATGACCAAGCTCGGTGTCGATACGATCGAAGCCGGTGCGCAGTGGGCCGCCTCGTTCGCGGTCAGTGGTGACAAGGCGATCGTCGGGATGCCGGGTGATGGTGGGGGCGGCGGCACGGTCGCGTTTCTCGGTCGTTCGGCGACAACAGACTGGACGCTCCGCGCGCTCAACATGCCGCCGATTCCCGAGCGGTATCCGAAGGTGACCGGCGGAGAAGTGAAGTGTGGAGCCGATGGCAAAGTTGGTGCCTT
>JANOPS010000152.1:0-3850 GCA_031421995.1 Gemmatimonadaceae bacterium | reverse complement strand
TCGTCGACGATGCGTGCGCTGGCCATTGCAGGGTTACCCGCCAGCTGTCGTTCGACAAAAGTCACATCGCCGCTGCGGATGGCCGCGACGATCGCCGTGACGACCGCATCGCTCGCCGGAAGGCTCACAGGCTCAGACATCGGTAACCCCAAGAAGGAGAGTTGCTTCGGACACGCGTCCAGCGGTCCAGTGTGTGTACTCGCCTGGGCACCGGCAATAGTGCCCAATCTGCCCCCCGACCGGGCACCCGTTTCAGTCCAGCAGGTCACCGGCCGATACGTAACTATAGAAGCCAGAAAGGCCAGTGGTGACCCTTCAGTTTTACGCCGTCTGCCCCCCACGATGGACGAAACCGCACGGCTCCTCGCGTTGCGAGACCTGCAGATCCTCGATTCAGCACCAGAGCGCGAGTTCGACGCGCTGGTTGCGGCGGCGGCATTGGTATGCGACGTGCCGATCTCCTTGGTCAGCTTGGTGGACGGCGACCGGCAGTGGCTGAAGGCCAATACCGGACTGCCGGGCGTTACGCAGACTCCACGAGACGTGGCATTCTGCGCGCATACGATCCAGGAAGACGGCATCCTGGAGATCCCGGATGCGTTAGCTGATCCGCGGTTCGCCAATAATCCGCTCGTGACCGGCGCACCCGACATCCGCTTCTATGCAGGCGCCCCACTGCGCCTCAGCAACGGTGCCAAAGTTGGCAGCTTGTGCGTGATCGATCGGCAACCGCGTGCGCTCACCGACACGCAGCGTACGATTCTTGCACATCTCGCAACGGCCGCCGTCAAAGCGCTGGAGTCGCGTCGAGCAACACACCGCTTCCTGGCCAGCGAAGCGCGGTTTCGCGCGCTGAGCGACGGATCGCCGCTCGGCGTGTTCGCCACCGACGCGAGCGGGTTGTGCACCTACACGAATGACCGCTGGCAGGCCATCTATGGCCTCTCCGCCGAGCAGGCCGCCGGAACAGGGTGGAGCCAAACACTGCATCCCGACGACCGAGACAAGGTCTTCGCCGAGTGGAAACGCGCCGCCGACAGGCACTTGGAATTCGAGATGGAGTTCCGGGTGCAGCATGCGGATGGTGCAGTCCGTCATGTCCGCGCTCGCTCGCGCGCGACGACCGACGAACAGCACGTCGTGACGGGCTATGTTGGTTCGGTCGAAGATGTCTCCGATCGTGTTGTGCAGAATGAGCGGTTGCAGCGCAGTGAGCTGCTGCTGAATCAAACCGGCGCGTTAGCCCAAATCGGCGGATGGGAGCTTGATCTGCGAACGGGGGAGCTGCAATGGTCTGCAATGACGTGTGAGATCCATGGCGTCGGCCCCGACTACAAGCCGCGCCTTGATGAGGCGATCAATTTCTACGCCCCCGAAGCGCGGCCTGTCATTCAAGCAGCGGTGGAACGGGCGATTGCCTGCGGCGACGGGTGGGACCTCGAACTCCCCTTCATTCAAGCCTCTGGCAACCGAATCTGGGTACGCGCGGTTGGATGTGCCGAACACGTTGACGGGACACCCCGTCGGCTCGTGGGCGCGTTCCAGAATATTACGCAAGGCATTGCACAGCGATTGGCCTTGGAGACCACGCGCGACCGCATGGCCCTCGCGACGGAGAGTGGCGCGATCGGCGTGTGGGACTTTGACCTTTGCACGGGCGCGCTGGAGTGGGACCCACGCATGTACCGTTTGTACGGTCTTACAGCGAGCGACCAGCCCGATGCCTATAAACTGTGGGCGCGTCACATCCACCCCGAAGATAGAGCCAGCGCCGAGCGCGCGCTGCAAGAAGCCATCGATGGACGTGCCGACTTCAGCACCGAGTTTCGCGTCGTCTGGCAGGACGGCAGTGTGCATCACCTGCGCGCCTCGGCGCGCGTGACCCGCGACGAGACAGGTCGCGCCGTTCGGGTGGTTGGCGTGAACTGGGATGTGACGTCTCTACGCCGGTTGGCCCTAGAACTCGCCGACCAACATGAACTCCTGCGCGTCACACTGCAGTCTATTGGTGATGCCGTGATCACGACCAATGCCATGAGCACTGTCACCTGGCTGAACCCGGCGGCCGAGCGTATGACCGGATGGTCTGCCGCCGAAGCCACCGGCCGGCCGCTGCTCGATGTTTTTCAGATCGTCTGCGGAAACACGCGAGCGTCGATTGAGAGTCCGGTGGTGGCCGCACTCCGGGGACACACCGCTGAGCCGTTCGCGCACCACGTCCTGCTCATCTCGCGCGATGGTACGGAGCTCGGCATCGAAGACTCGTCGGCACCGATCCGCAGCGCCAATGGTCAGATCCTCGGCGCCGTGCTGGTCTTTCGTGACGTCACGGAGCAACGACGTTTGTCCGGAGAAATGCGACATCGCGCCACCCATGACTCGCTCACGGGCCTGGTCAATCGTGAGGAGTTTGAAACGCGCTTGCAGCGGGTACTGAACGGCGCCCGTGAGCAGCAGAGTGCACATGCGATGCTCTTTATTGATCTGGATCAGTTCAAGTTGGTCAATGATGCGTGTGGTCATTCCGTCGGAGATCAGCTGCTGAAGCAAGTGGCGAAACTTCTCACGGGTGCCGTACGCAGTCGTGACGTCGTGGCACGTCTCGGTGGTGACGAGTTCGCCGTGATTCTCACCGACTGTTCCGCAGAACAGGCCGCGGGCGTCGCCGAGCAAATCTGCGCACGTATGGACAACTTCCGCTTCGTACACGAGGATCGGCGGTTCCGCATCGGGACGAGCATCGGATTGGTCGTCTTGGACAGTCGGTGGACAACGCCCACCGCAGCGATGCAAGCAGCAGACACCTCGTGCTATGCTGCCAAAGACGCCGGACGCAACCGCGTCCACGTGTGGTACGAAACAGATCAGGCCATGCAGGCGCGTCACGGCGAGATTGAATGGGCGACACGGATTGAGCAAGCGCTGGATGAAAACCACTTCATCCTGCATGCGCAGAGAATCGAACCGCTGCAGGCCGCCCGCTCGGCGTTGCATGCCGAGGTGCTGATTCGGCTACAGGAGAAGGATGGCGGGCTCACGCCGCCAGGCGCCTTTTTGCAGGCCGCGGAACGCTTCCATTTGGCGACGCGCGTGGACCGCTGGGTATTGCAGCACGTGCTGCAGTCGCTCGGAGCGCTGCCTGACGTATCGCGTGTTGATACACTCTGCGTCAACGTATCTGGTCAATCGATCGGCGATCGCACGTTTCATCAGCATGCCATCACCGCACTGCGAGCAGCTGGCCGAGATGTGTGCGAGCGCATCTGTCTGGAAATCACCGAAACCGCGGCCGTTACCAACATGGAGGACGCCGCGGAGTTCATTGGACAAGTACGCGCGCTGGGCGTACGCATCGCACTGGATGACTTTGGCGCTGGAGCATCATCGTTCGGCTATCTCAAGACGCTGACCGTCGATGTGCTCAAAATTGATGGACAGTTCATTAGGGACTTGCTCACCGATCCGCTCGACGATGCCACCGTACGATGCTTCGTGGACGTGGCACGCGTCGTGGGCGTGAAGACGGTGGCCGAGTTCGTCGACAACGAAGCGGTCCTCGAACGCGTACGCGAGCTCGGAATCGACTTTGCACAGGGATTCCACCTGCATCGTCCGGAACCGCTCGACACGGTACTTGAACGAGTTGTCCGCCGGCCACCCGTTCCTCTGGCAACGACCTCGGCAGCGATCAGCGCGGCAGCGTAGGCCCGCTCGTCGCGCGCTCGGCGTCATACTTCTTCAGTCGATCTTCAGCGGCGACCGTGCGCGTAGCGGTCGGACCCAGCTTCTCGCGTCCAATCTCCACCGCTCGTACAAGGTGACGGCGAGCCGAAGCGAAGTTTCCTTGATC
>JANOPS010000151.1:0-3107 GCA_031421995.1 Gemmatimonadaceae bacterium | reverse complement strand
AGGTTGAAGAGCGCTGCCACACCGAGACGGCCGAGACAACGGCCGCAATGGCTGCAACGGCGCCGAGCGACGCCGCGACGCTGATGCGTGGTCGTGTCGACGGCGCTGCCGGAGCACTCGCCAACGGCGCACGCGCGGTTGACGCATCGACGCTCCCCGCTGTGAGCGACACCGCGTGCGCCGCCGTGAATGGCGTCGCGACTCGAGGTATCGCCTGAGTCATCGCCGCCGCAAACTGACCAGCAGTCGCCGACCGGTCGTTCGGGTTGCGGGAAAACGTGCGCTCGAAGAGTTGCAGTAATGGCGTCGGCCATGGCACCTCCGGCCGAACGTCGTTCAGCGCTCGAGGTGGCACGGAAATCCGCGCCAGCATCTCTGCCTGCTCGGACGGTCCGGTGAAGGCGTGTTCGCCCGTCAACACGGCAAACGCGATCAGCGCCAGTGCATACACATCACTGCGACCGTCCAGCGTTTCGCCAAGCAGTTGCTCGGGGCTCATCCACGCGGGTGTCCCGATCACAAATCCGGGCTGCGTCTGTCCTTTCTCCGCGTCGGTGTTCTGGAGTTTGGCGATGCCGAAGTCGAGCACCTTCACGCGCATGCCACCACCGGGATCATCGAGAATCATGACGTTCTCCGGTTTGAGGTCACGATGGACAATGCCAAGTCGATGTGCCGCATCAACGCCCTCGGCGATCAGGCTGATGATCTTGGCGGTCTCCATGGCGTCGAGCGGGCCACGCGAGTCCATGACGTCCTTGAGCGTGCGGCCGGCGACGTACTCCATCACGATGTAGGCGCGATCGCCGGCCATGAAGCCGAAATCGAACACGCGTGCCACCCGATCGTGATTGATGCGACACACGGCCTCCGCCTCTTGTCGGAAACGGGCAATCAAGGAGGGATCGGGGGAAGTCTGCTGCCTCAGCACCTTGATCGCGAACTGCTGCGGGAGCCGCACATCGCTGGCCAGATACACGGCGCCCATGCCCCCTTCGCCGAGCAGATCGGTGATCAGGTAGCGCTCCGCAACCAACTCCCCGATCAGATCGTCTCCTTGTACGGCTGCACGGAGTGCCGATCCGTCGGTAGGACAGAACGTGGTGGCGTCGGGGAAACTGGCCCCGCACATCAGGCAGATCTTCGGCATCGGTCAATTGATACGTGGTGGTGTACGAGAGCCTACGGCGGCAGGCGACAGGCTGCGACAGGTTGACGGCGCGCCTCGCGGACCGGCAACTTACTTCTCAGACGAACATTCGGTCCTTGAACCGTGGAGCGGAAGACGATGCCTCAGATATCGGTAGCAATGGTCCAGCGGAAATCCTGGGATCGGGTGATCACGGCGGTGTTGGTCACGGCATCAGTCGCTGCACTCAATGCCCCATTGCTGGCGCAGTCGGTCGCAGCGGGTACCGCAGAGCGCAAGGCCACGGTCGCCGTGCTCGAGTTCGACAACGCCGCGATGGTGAAGCGCGACGAATTCGCCGCGATGACGGTGGGCGTGCAGGTCATGCTGGCGAACGCGCTCGCGACCAACAGTCAGGTCCAGGTTGTTGAACGCCAGAAGATCCAGGAAATACTGGCCGAGCAGAATCTCGCGGCGGCAGGGCGCATCGAGCCGGCGAGTGCCGCGAAGATCGGCAAGATTATCGGAGCGCGCTATGTGCTGCTCGGGGCGTTCGTCGTTGATCCCAGCATGCAGATGCGACTGGTTGTGCGTGCGGTCAACACCGAGACATCGGCCCTCGAGTACACGGAACAGGTCGAGGGCAAAGGCGACAAGATCTTCAAGCTGGTTGACCAACTTGCCGGAAAACTCAACGGCGGCCTGAAACTCCCCGGAACACGCGACGAGAGCAAGTCGAAGGAGCTCGGTGGTAACGGCCCGAATCAGTTCGAAGCGATGAAAGCCATGTCGGCCGCTCGCCGTCTTGAAGAGCAAGGCGACGTGAAAGGTGCTGTCGTGATGTACCAGAAATCATTGGCGCTCAACAACCAGGTCGGGGCCGTGAAGACGCGGCTGGCGATGCTTGAAACGAAAAAGCGCTGACCGCACAGCGTCAGGTACGCGCTTCACGCACGACTCGCACACGGCTACCGGGCGCTGATCGACAATCCGGCGGTGATGCTGGTCATTGATGTCGTCACGCGATTAGTCTTCAAGGTACCCACCGCGTAGCGCGCGGTGGGCCGCAGTTCGAAGTTACCTGAGGGCACCGACAGTCCCACCGAGAAGCCTGCAGCGGTCAGGCCTGCGCCAACGAATCCGTTATCGACCGACAAGCCCGTGTGGGTTGACCCGTCAACGCCAAACACCAGCGCGACCCTATCCGGCGCGCCAAGCACCGCAGAAATCCCGCCGTCGAGATAGTTGCCGTTCGACCCGGCAATCGTAGCGCCCGTGTTGTCGGAAAACGCGCTGCGGTAGCGGTTGGTGACGCGAATAGTGAGCTCGCGAAACCCCGTGCCGCCAATTTGCAGCGCGGCCGTGGCCAGTGCGGTCGGCCCCAGGCGATAGTTGTCGGTGCGTGTCCCGCTGGTGGTGATGGAGCGCACCTCGTCTTTGGTGTATACATCGCCCAAGAGGCCGATGGTGAGGCGGTGCACGCCCAGTTGGCCATCCGCGCCAAACGACAGATGTGCAGCGGCTCCCGGCGCCAACTCCGTCCGTGCATCGCGTCCGGCAATGATCGCGTCAAGCGGCGAATACGAACCGCGGTGCTCGACCGACGCGCCCGCGGCCAACGACCAATTGCCGCGCATACCTGCGGCAATCACGCCGAAAGTGGCGCCCAATCCCACACCGGGCACCGCCACCTGCGCCCCGAGTGCGGGCGCTGCCAGCACTCGCAAGACGTCGTTCTGCGGGATTGAGAGCGACCGATTGCCGGTCGGCAGATTGACGCCCACAGTAAACTGCAACGCATCGCCCGTGATCGGCCCGCTCAGGCGGAGCCGAAGGTCCGTCACGCCGCTGAGTTTGCGGGAGGCGCTGCTTCCGGTCGCATCGAGATTGACGGTACTCGAGAACGCGGCACCGCTCAGCGACGCGCCCCAATTTGACGCAAAGGGCATCGACACCACAAACGGGGCCGACAGTTGCG
>JANOPS010000150.1:0-21410 GCA_031421995.1 Gemmatimonadaceae bacterium | reverse complement strand
TGGCGCACGAAGTCTTTAGGGGACATTGTGCTGGTCCACGCGGTGACGAACGGTGCGCTGTCCGCTTTTGTCTTCGCCACGGGCAAGTACGAATACTGGATGTAGCGGCGTGTTCAAGCCTTGAGGGGCGAGGGGCGAGCGGCGAGGTGCGAGGGAACTACAGGTGAGCCCGCAGAGGCGCAGGGAACGCGGGGACGCAGGGACCAAAAATCGCCAGCTCGGCTCGGTTCATTCAGAGATAACTGCGGCTGGCGCCATACAAAGGGAGGTTCTGTGTTCCCTGCGCCTCTGCGTTCCCTGCGCCTCTGCGCGTTAACGGCAGGCACAATACGCGAGGCCAGCGCTTCAGTCGTCGCGCGCTCCGTGACGACGGACATGCATGCGTCGAAGAGCACGCGGACATGTACCAACGCCGGCCTACGGGTTATACACCACCGGCGAACTGCCCGAGCGTATGTCTCGAACGCCGGCAGCCACACCAGATCCCACCGCAAACGCCGCGGTCAACGCCGTGCCGATTCCTACGAGCGGAAGGACCGGAGCAACCAGCGCACCGACGAGAAAGACCGCACCGCCAGCCGCCCACGGCGCGATACCCTTCTGAACTGCATCCACGTAGCGAAGACGACCGCGCACGAAGCGGCGCGTTGATCCATGCAGAACGATGGCAATACCCATCGCGACTGCGAATGATATGATAGCGGTGAACATGAGAAAGCCTCCATCGGGAGCGTACAGCGAACGTGTGCTACGATGCGGAATGGTGTGTCGCAGAATGTGACACCGCGCATCTGCTAGTCCTAACGCAGCGATGTCTGAGAGGTTTCAGCGCGGGCACGAGGCGCGGCCCTCTATTCTCGCCCCTCTAGGGGCGGCGGGGCATGTCGACCTTGTTGAAATCCGCAGGAATGCGGAACTGGCTGTCACTGATTCGCCGCTTCTCGATCTTCGTGACTTCCAGTTCAACCGTGCCATCCGCGCGCGTCACTTTCAGCGGGAAACCGCCGTCTGCCGTGAGTTGTTTCTGCCACCCGTTCGCTCGCCCACCAGCCATGGAGGAAAGCGGATTGACGTACGCGCCGAGCGCTCGCGTCATGCACACGTCCATTGCCGGACCAGTGACCTGAGCACTGCTTGTCGAGGCCATCAGCACGTGCTCGCACTCGTACCCCGCGATGGTTTCCTTCTTGCCCGTCTTCGTCATCTTGAGCGTGACATTCTCGGGCACGCTGGATTCGACCACATCAGCGACAGAAATCTCGGTGTAGGAACGCTGCGATTCGATGATCATGTAGGTCTTCTTCTCCGACCCCAGTCCCAGAATCACCAGCGATCCGGCGGGCGACATCACGTTGACGCGCACGTTGCCGCCGCGACTCAGGAACTCCAGCTCCGGCAGCACCGGCCCATTGCGCGGTTGGGCCATGCGCATCGTGATCGCACCCTCGAACCCCTGTGCGTGCAGGGCGACGGGCAGGAGCGCGGACGTGCCAAATGCCGCCAGCGCCAGGGTGCAGGTGCGCCGCACAGTCGTCGACGCCGGCCAGGAAATGCCTCCAACTGCTCTCATGATGTCCGTGTGAAGAAGCAACGCAGAAAGGAAGTCATGCGATGCCGGTGCGCATCGCACGACCGACCAGATCACCAAATCGATCTATCTCGTCCAACGTGGTATACACGTTGGGCGTGATGCGGATCCCACTGAACTCCGGATGCACGATGGGCGTTTGCACCACACGATGCGTGCCAAACAACCAGTTGCCCAATTTGACCGGATCGAGTCCGTCCACCTGCAGGAACCCAATGCCGCCGCCCCACGGGGAGTTCATCGGCGTCAACATCCGCACGCGCCCCTTGCCCTCGGCAATCAGGCGTGTGGCCCAGCGATCCCGCAGGAATTTGAGTCGCGCAAACTTCCGACCCACGCCGATGGCGCGATGAAAGGTCATCGCGACGGCAACGGCGTTGTGATTGGCCGCGGGATGCGTGCCGATCTCCTCGTACTTGCGAATATCGTTCTCTTGTTCCGGCGAAGCGGCCATGAGCGGCCAGATGCTTTTCTGCTTGGATTTTCGTATGTACAGGAAGCCGGTCCCGATCGGCGCCAACAACCACTTGTGGAGGCTGGTCCCATAGTAATCCACGCCCAGTTCATCGCGCGTGAACGGGAACTGGGCAAACGCATGCGCGCCATCCACGAAGACTTCGATGTTCTTCGCGCGCGCCATTGCCACAATCTCCCTGACTGGCAAAATCTGACCGGTCAGGTTGGTGATGTGCGTGATCTCGATGACCCGCGTTCGCGGCGTAATCGCGGCGGCGAACGCATCGACAATGATCTGCGGCGACGACGGTGGCACGGGAAAGGAGATTTCTTTCAGCACGATGCCCTCCCGTCGTACCCGCTGCTTCCAGGCGTTGATCATCCGCCCGTAGTTCTGGTTGCTGACAATAACTTCGTCACCTGCCTTGAGATCGATGCCAAAGATCAGTGTCTCCAGTGCCTCCGAGGCGTTCCGCGTAATCGCCATCTCCTCGACGTCGCAACCGAACTCGTTGGCCAGTTCGCGCCGGACAACCTCGATCCGCGGCTCCAGATCACGCCACATGTGAATCACGGGCAACTCATTCGAGTAGCGGAGATCGCGCTCCATTTGCGCCATCACATGTGACGGAGCCGGCGAACAGCCACCGTTGTTCAGATTGATCCAGGAACGGTCCAGATCGAACGCACGCTGGATCGGCTCCCAAAAGTCTTCGTCAGAGGCGAACGCGGCATCCGCCTCAGCGCTCCCCTGCCACGCACCCGCATCTGCGGCCAGCAACACCGACCCGCGCGATTTGGCGACCTCGGAGGCGTCCAGCAACCGACGCACGGCGCCCGGCGCGAAGGACGGCGCGAGGAGGGACGAAAGGCCGGGGGCGGCAGTGGCCCCGGCAAGCGCAGTAACGAAGTCTCGACGATCCATGGGACAGAAAATGCCCCACAAATTGCCACGGCGTAAGCGTGGCGCCCAACGATGCCCGCCGGTATCGTCTGCAAGTGCCTATTTCCCGACGAATCCCGCCCACATTTTCGACCGCGGCCGCACCCCTCCGCGCGACGAGCATCACCGTCATGACCCCGCTCGCGACCGCGCGCACCGTGCTGTGCGCCGCCCTGTGCGCCGCCCTGTGCGCCGCGCTGCTCTCGTCCTGCACCCAGCCGCTCACGCTGACGCCGAGCGACGCGGACCGCGTGTTGTCCCGTCGCACCATCACCGCCGCCAATCCAGGGCGTCCCGGACCGATGACGGCACGCAAGCTCTATTACGGGGCTGCGGGCAATATGCGTCGCCCGGAATTCCGCGACTCAGCCACCTATCGGACTGGCACCGTCGACGCGTCCCCGTATGCGCGGACGGAGCCGGCACAAGCCAAGTCGCGTAAGAAGTACTGGGGGTACGACAACACCAAGTTCCCGCTGAATGGTCGTGTGTGGTACCCAGAAGGCGACGGACCTTTTCCCCTGGTCCTGGTGGTGCACGGCAATCACAGCATGGAAGAGTATTCCGACCCTGGTTACCAATGGCTTGGCGAATTGCTCGCCTCACGCGGATTTATTCTCGCCTCAATCGACGAGAATTTCCTGAACGGCGGTATTCGCGGGGAAAACGACGCGCGCGGTTGGATGCTCCTCAAGCACCTGGAGGTGTTTCGCGCACTGAACGACAGTGCGGGTAAGCCGTTGCATCGAAAGATCGACATGTCCCGCATCGCCCTCATGGGACATTCGCGAGGCGGTGAAGCCGTGGCGATCGCTGGGGCGTTCAACCGCCTGCCGTACTACCCTGACGACGCTAACCAGAAGTTCAATTTCAACTTCGATATCAAAGGCCTTGTCGCTATCGCCCCGGTCGACGGTCAGTATCTCCCGACGGAACGCCCCACGCCGCTGAGCGACTACAACTATCTCGTGATTCATGGCTCGCACGACGGTGATGTCTCCACGTTTCAAGGGCTGATGCAATACAATCGCATTCGCTACACGCGCCCCGGTCCCGAGTTCAAATCCGCGATCTTCATGTACCGGGCAAATCATGGGCAATGGAACACCGTCTGGAACAACAGGGACAACGGAACCACCTCCGGACGCTTCCTGCAGCTCAAAGCGCTCGTCTCCGGCGAGGAACAACGCCAGTTTGGTCGCGTGGTGATCAGCGGGTTTCTGGAAACGGTGTTGCACGGGACGCAAGACTACCGCGCCATGTTCATCGATCACCGCGCCGCCGGCGACTGGCTGCCGCCCACGATGTACATGAATCGATACGGCGACGCGAACACCCGATACCTCGCAACCTTCGAGGAAGACGTAGATCTCACCACGGGAAGCGTACCCGGCGTGCGCATCACAACCGACTCGTTGTCGACGTGGAAAGAGAACGATGTCCCAGTGCGTTCGCGCGGCAGCAGCTTTCGCAGCAACGTCGTGACGCTCGGATGGAACAACACACCGATCGGCAAGGATACCACCGTCGCGCGCGCTGCCGGCTCGGCCAGCTTCGTGCTGTCGGACTCCATTCGTGCAGCATGGCGCCCCGATGCGTCCAGCACCGTGCTACTCACAATCGGCACGACCACGCAGACACCTGGCGCGCGGAAGCTCGCTCGAGACTCGACCAAGGGCGACAGCGCGAGTACGAAGAGCGACAGTGCTGCGAAATCCAAAAAGAAAACGCCGACGCCCAAACCCGCGCCTAAAGACACGGTTAAACGACCCACCGATCTCAGCGTCGAATTGCGGGACAGTCAGGGGCACGCCGCGCGTCTGCCACTGTCGGAGTTCGGCGCGATTCGGGTGCCACTGGAGTCGTACATCTATCGACGCAAAGGCCGCGACAAAACACAATTCCCGACGCTCGCCGAGCCGGTGATGCAGACGTTTGCCCTGCCCACGGCGGCCTTCATCAAGGCCAATAGTGCCTTTGATCCCGCTTCCCTGCAGAGCATCCGACTGGTCTTCGACCGGGCGCGTATTGGCGCGATTCTGCTCGACGACGTGGGCATCTCGACGGCCCGCGTGCCCTGAACCGGTGCAGCGCGATCAGTAGCCGGATCGAATGCCGAAGGTGAGGGTGCGTCCCACCATGACCGTGGCGTTGTCTGGTGCGCCGCGCTGCACGTTCAGCAGGTTATCGCCACCAAGCAGCACCGACCATTGATTCGCCACGCGGTAGGTCCCACTCGCGTTGACGCGGGTGACCCCACTGTAGTTGAGCCAGAATCGGCGTAGTTGGGGACCAACGTACGCGGCGGATCCGATCGCCACACGGTCGTAGCCCACCCAGTCTTCGGCGCGCGTGACGGTGCCGTTCACGGTGAATCGCGATGTCGCCCACGTTGCGCCCAGATTGTACGTGCGCGCTGGTACATCAAGCATGCGGTCGCCAACACGAAGATCACCGCCGTAACCGCGCGCCGTTTGGTCGACTCGACTATCAACAAACGAAACCGCGGCAGCAAGGGTGAGGCGATCAATGGAGGAACGTCCCTGCACTTCCCATCCGCGATTGGTGATGGCGCCGATGTTCTCGAGCGTGTACGTCATGCGCTGCAGCAGCGCACCGGTCTGCGTCGTGTAGGTCGCGGTGGACCCCACGGGCTGAATCAGCCCCGACGCGCGCTGGTCGAAGCGCGTAATCTGCACGGACAACGCGCGATTCATCACCACGTCGACGCCGGCCTCAATACCCGTTTGCGATTCGGGCTGCAGCGTCGTGCCGCCTCCGTTGACCGCTCGGCCCATCCACGTCGCACCTCGCACGAGGCTGGTCGCAGGCCGAATGCCCGTGCCATAGGCCGTGCGAAGCTTCACGACAGCACCCGCGACGTCGCGTACATACGCCGCGCCGAGCATCGGCAGCAGCGCGTTTTGCGGCGTGGTGGTAAAGCCGACGGCACGCTCTGCGCGCCCACCCGCGACCAGAAAGAGCGCATCGTGCCACGACAGATTGGCTTGGGCCACCAAGCCGCCGCTATTGCCCCAGCGCGACGCGACGGACCCTTGCGACGCCGGCAGCGGTCGCGGAATGCGAGACTGAAACCCGAGATTCACGTTCGGAATCGGGTTGCCCGCACTCACATCCAGCAGCTCACGCGTGAAGGCTTGTTCAGCGGCAAACGTGACGGCGAGCAGCGTGCGCGGCGTGAGATCATATCGCCCGACCGCACGCACCCGCAGCGTGCCACGGTCCGCACCGCTCTGGCCATCGACGAGCGCGCTGGCGTAAGCGGTGGGCATCGGCAGACCGGCCGAGGAGAGCCCCTGCAAGCGGTAGCCATCAACACCGACAATCAACGTATGCGTCCACGCCAACGACGGCATTGCGGTGATCGTGCCGCCCACGGTGTATTGCGTCATATCCTGGCCGGTCGCGCTGTCGCCAAACACGGCCGTCGAATCCGGTCGCGTCCGCTTGAAGAACGAAGAATCCGGCGGGCCATTGGACGTGCGGTCAAACGTCGTGGCGCGCGAGGCACCGGCCTGCGACGTGCCGGTGAGCGCCGCAGTGGGGTCGCCAAACAGCAGTCCGTTGCTGGCATTGGCTTTCTGCCGCGAATAACGCGCCGTACCAACGAGGACCGCGTTCTTTACCGCGACACGCACATCGCCGTCCGCAAGGATGCGCTGTTCCGACGCGCCCGGCACATAGGCCCCAACCGTGCCGAGCGTGAGACCCAGTCCGAAGGTCTTGCGCCCCGAGCCGCCGCGCAACGCGACCGCATGGTCCTGCACGAAAGGATCCCGGCGGGCGTACGACGTGGAGGCAATGCCTGCCACACTGCTCAGCTGCATCGAGAGGGAGCCGCTCTCCGCTCCGTCGTGTCGTGTCAGAATGTTGACCACGCCGCTGATCGCATCGGCGCCATACAGCGCGGCGCCTTGCGGCCCACGAATCACTTCGACGCGTTCGATGCGCGACGGGTCGAGCTGTGTGACCAGCAACGGATTGGCGACTTCGATGCCATCCAGATACACCTTGGGTGCGCTCACACCGAACGAACTCGCGCCACGGATGCTGCCGTAGCGCGCCGAGAGCGTGCCCGCCGTGGCGCTCCAGGTCCACACCCCTGGTACGGCGATGTCGAGTGCCTCGCCAAGGGTCGACGCTCGCTGACGCGCCAACGTGGCGCCATCGATCACATCCAGCGCGAATGGTGACCCCCGCTGTGCGACGCCATCGGGCGTTCCCGTCACGACCACGCGATCAAGTACGCTGGCTCGCCGAGACGTCGGTGCAACAGCAAGTCCTTCTGCGGCCGGTCTGGACGGGGCGAGCACCACCTGGGTCGTCCCAACCACGATCGCCCGCAGGCTGCTGCCCGCGAGCAGTGTTTCCAGCACCGCTCCCACCGGCACGCGATCAAGCGTCACGCACACCCGACGTCCCGGCGGCAGGAGCTCATTGCTGTAGGACAGCTCGACCTTGGCCATCGCGGCGACACGGTCCAGCGCATCGCGCAGGTTCGTGTCCGGCAATTTGACGGACACGATACGATCGAGCGGCGCCGCCCACGTGGTGGTGCGATCTTCGATCCGCAGTCGCGTGGCGCACGAGGGATCGTCAGGGAGTGCCGCGGCCCACGCAGACGCGGCGGGCACGCTCATGCTCAGCGCGACCGCCATCAAAATTCCTCGCATCCCGTGTCGTGCCTGCATGCGCCTCAGGGTGTGTTCGAACCGCCTCTCATCGCGCGAAGAAAAATCGAATCGCCGCGCTGTACCATCTCTGCCCCCAACAGCATCACGATCGAATTGATCACCATCGCGGAGTCCGCCTGCGCCTGCATCGTCACCGTCCGGCGAGCCAACACCGAATCCTCGACGATGACCTGCACACCAAACCAGCGGCGCAGATCAGCCTGCACCTCGGACAACGGCGCATCACGATACGCCAACTGGCCGCGGGTCCACGTGGTCTCCTCCTCGGTCACCGAACCGCGCGTCACCGCGACCGCCCCCTTTGTCACCACACCGCGATCACCAGCACGAAGTTCGACACGATCAGGTGTTGGCGCATTCTCGCCGCGCACCGTGACGATGCCGTGCGTCACCGCAACCGATACACCACCCGTCGCATCGGTCTTCACCGTAAACGCGGTCCCCACGTCACGGATCTCCGCACCGGCCGCCATCACCGTAAACGGGTGCGCGTCATCGTGCTTCACGTCAAAGAATGCGGCACCCTCAAGCGTCACCGTGCGATCGCCCTTCGCAAACCCGACGGCAGCGGTTAAACGACTGCCCGGTGCCAGCACGACCCGTGTCCCGTCCGAGAGCAAGACGGAGTCGCGTTGACCAACGCGGGTGGCGACGACCTGCGCCTCGCCACGACCCTCCTGCGACGGGGACAGCGATCGGACACCAATCCACGCAACGACGGCCGCAGCCGCCGCAAACACCACGCTTCCTCGCCGCAGTCCGAAGACTGTACGCGGCGGAGCAGCCGCCACCCGTGGTGGCCCGGACAATCCCCCACGCACGACCTGCAGAGTGTCGCGAGACGAGCCATCGAGCCGTGCGCGCACCGCCGAGAGCGCCGCCTCAACATCGACCGACACGGAGGCCGAGGACGCCGCTCGGTCCGCGTGCGCCTTAACGCTGTGCGCGAACTCGGCGTCTGCAGGGTTGGCCGCGAGCCACCGGTCTATCGCCTGCCGTTCCTTGGCATCGCCTTCCCCGGCAACAAAACGGGCCCAGACGTCCCCGTCGGGCTGGCCGTCGTTCATCGCTGGTTGACCGGATTCTTCGTTCATGCCTCAGGAACACGGCAAAGGAAACGCACCCTACCCCCACGCGGGATCAAGGTTACCGGGTATAGTATACCCAGATGCCCGTCCTGCCATCGAGCCCCTTTCGGAGCACGTCGCCTCGCCCCTGTCCGGGGCAGCGCTGCGGCTGCGTGTGTCCTTTCCGTCGGGGTTCATGACAGAAAACGGTGGGGATCGAGATCTCTTGGCGCGCCTTCGAGCGGGGGATCATCGGGCGTTCGACGAGATCTTCCGCCAGTGGTACGAGCCCGTTGTTCGCTCGGCCAACCGCGTCCTGCGCGATCAGGGCGTTGCCGAGGAGCTGGCACAGGATGTTTTTCTCGAACTGTGGCGACGGCGCGAAACGTTGGCCGAAGACAGTAGTATCGCCGGCTATCTGATGCAGGCCGTGCGCAACCGGGCGCTCAATCATCTGCGCCATCTCGCCGTGCAGCGGAAGAGTGTCGTATATGTTGAGGCGCTCAGCGAGCCCGCCGAACACGCGGACGCGCAGGCGCAAGCCAGCGAGCTGCAGTCGGCGCTCGTGCAGGCCATTGCCGAACTACCACCACGGACGCGCGAGGTCTTCGTGATGAGTCGAGAGCGCGGCTTGCGGTACTCGGAGATCGCGGACCAACTCGGCGTCACGGTAAAGGCCGTCGAAGCGAACATGAGTCGCGCCCTCCGCATGTTGCGCGACCGATTGGCTCCGTTCCTGTCGCGCGCCAACAACGATTCTGCCGACGATTAGCCGTCCGCGGTTCTGCGCCGACATAGGGGCATCGTGCGCTGCCGTGTTGATCATGCAAACGCCGGCGATGTTGTTCGCGAATCGCGCGACCACCTGAGCCGCCCGCACCACCGGAGCACCAATGTCTCGCCTGCGTCCACTCGCACTCGCGATGTCTACAGCACTCGTCGGATTGACGGCGTGCAACGATTCTACCAGTCCCGAGCTCGGCTCACTCGGCAGCGCCTTCTCCACCGCGACGGCGGGCTTCGAAGAAGTCAGCAGCAGCTTCTCGCCCGAGGGCGGCGCTGGGCTGCCCTGGCATCCAGAACGCGGCCGCGGCGGGCCCGGAAACTTCGGTGGCCCTGGCGGCCCCGGCATGCGTGATTTCATGGGCGGAAGCATGGACCGCAACTTCCTTGGTGGCGTTGAAGCCGGACGTGGCCCGGAGCGCGGGCCCTTCGCCTCGCGCGACACGACAGGATGCGTATTCTCCGCCGCCACAGGCGACGTGACGTGTGGACCGACCGTTCGCGGCGGCCTCACGGTGACGCGCATTCTGACCTACAAAACCGTAAACGGCACCGCGCAGTCGAAGCTCGACTCAACGACGAGTTCGGTCCGCACTCGCGTGACCGCGAACGGCACAGTGCAGCGCCGCGACAGCGTGACGTCTACCGTGCGCAACGCTTCGGACCGCACCGTGACAGGCATGCACGCAGGCAGCACGCTGCGTACCGTCAACGGGACTGCGCAAGGCGCCGAATCTTCAGTCGGAAAAACGCGAGACGGATTGTCGTTCACCAGCGAGCGCGTGATGGGCGATACCACGACTGGCGTACAGGTGCCGGTGGAAAACGGGCGCCCGACCTACCCAACGGCAGGCACCGTGATTCGCTCGATGCGCGTGGCGATGACGGTCGACGGAACGTCCCGCACGTCGACTCGTCGCGAAGTGATCACCTACAACGGCTCCGCCACCGCGTCACTCGTCATCACCCACGACGGCACGACGAAGACCTGCACGTTGCCGTTGCCAATGGGTCGTCCCACCTGCACGCAATAAGTTCGCAGTGGCGGTGAGTTGGGGGTACTCAGTACTCCCGACTCACCGCACCCGCACTCCCACCCGATGCGCGGCGTCCCGTCCCCCGCGCACCGGTTCGAACGCGTAATCGAGGGCGATGCGGTCGATCGTGAGGCCGAGTCCCGCCGTGAAGAAGGACTCGTCGCGCTCGCGCGGTCGCCGGAATCCTTGGCGTATCACGAACGCCACGCCTTCCACCGGGACGTAGGACAGTTCACCGCCTCCCGCTGGTCGCACGAAGAGGTCGCCCTCAAGGGTCAGCGCGGTCTGCGCGGCAAGGTCCCAGTGTTCACTGACCGGTCGCGCGGCTCCCCAGCCTGCGCCGATGCGACGCGGCAGCGTTCCCTTGTTCCCCGCGATGCGCAGCCCCTCGCCGAGGTTCTGCACGACGAGACCGAGCGTCCCCGGACCGAGCGCGCGATTCATCCCGATGTCGATGGCCAGCGTGCCGTCGGCCGCCACACCAATCCGATCCTCGACGTACTTCGCGTTGGCACCGACACGAAAGCCCTTGATCGTTTTGGCGAAGCCGACCGTGAACGCTGCGCTGGCGGCGGGCACGGCGCCGGGCTCTGAGAGCCGTGTGGCACCGGGCTTCAGCAGACTGGCGTAGGGAAGGTTGAGCGGCGCCTCGTACCGCACGAACTGGGCGCCAATGCCTATGGTCATCGAACCCGCCGTGCTGGTCGTCGCGATCGCTCCGCTGGTGCCATTCGACCCGTAACGCTGCAGCGAGGCAGCCGCTCCACGTGAACTGGCCAGCATTCCCGGGTTGTAGAACATCGCGTCGCCATCGGTCGACACGAGGCCCGCGTTGCCGATCGCCAGGAATCGGGCGCTCGATGGGAGCCGCAGCACAAGCGGTCCTTCATTCGCCGGCTGCGCGGCCGTCAGGCGTGGAGCGGCGAGCGGCACGATCGCGACAGCCAGCGAAGATGCCCAGCGACGCCATGAACAACGAGCGAATTGGTCGGCATTACGGTGCGCGCGGCATGGCGTTCCTGCTGAAATCACGTGGTCTTCTCCTTGGCGGGCTTGCGGATCGTGCGTGCGATAGGTCAAATGAACGCCATGACCATGCCGCTCGCCAGCACGCCGCCGCGATCGCCGTCGGAACTCGGCCCTCGCGCACCCCAAACATACAAGCCTTGGCTGCGCGCGCTTGGGGCGTGGCTGTTCAGACGGGCGGGATGGACGTTTGAAGGGGAGTGGCCGGACCTCCCGAAGTTCGTGGTCATTGTTGCCCCCCATACGTCCAATTGGGACTTCCCGATTGGGATGGCGGTCAAATGGGCAACCGGATTCGATGCGCACTGGTGGGGAAAGGACTCGCTGTTTTTGCCACCCATGGGTTGGTTCATGCGTGCAAACGGGGGCATTCCGATTGTCCGCAAGAACAGCGCACGCGTGGTCGAGAGGACCATCGAAGCATTTCGGACGCACGACACGTTCGCCTTGGTGCTCGCTCCCGAGGGGACACGCAAGAAAGTGCATCAGTGGCGCAGCGGCTTCTGGCATGTCGCCAAAGGCGCCCAGGTGCCCATTTGCTGCGTCGCGTTTGATTGGTCGCGCCGGGTGTTGCGCGTAGGTCCGACCACGATGCCGCACGAAGACGACCCCGAGATCGGCATCGCACGCATTCGGTCCTACTACGACGATGTTCGTGGATACAACGCCTCACAGCAGGCCTGACGTGCCGCTCTTGCCTGCCCCTCGACGCGGCAACGCCATGGACCTCGCCGCGTGCATTGCGACGTGCGTGGTCATGATCCTCTCCGTCGCGCCGCTCGCCGCGCAGGCTCCAGTCACCGCACCTCCCACAGCGGTGCGTAGCGCCGCCGCGGCCTTTGATTCGCAGACGGTCGCCCGCGCCGTTCGCGCGGCCACGGCACCAACCATCGACGGCCGCGAGGATGATGCCGTCTGGCGACGGGCACCGGTGATTTCGGCGTTCCGACAGTACGACCCTGGTGAAAATCTCCCTGAGACCTTCCGTACCGAAGCACGCGTGGCCTATGACGCGCGTTTTCTCTTTGTGCTGGTTCGCGCCTTCGACCCGCACCCGGACAGCATCTCCGCGCTGCTCAGTCGACGTGACGTGAAGACGGCCAGCGATCAGTTGAAGCTCATCATCGATGCCTACAAAGACCGACGCACCGGCATCGAACTGGCCGTCAATCCTGCCGGGGTGAAGCGTGATTTTTCCATGTACGGCGACGTCACCGAAGACGCGACCTGGGATGGCGTCTGGGACGTGGCGACTCGCATTGACAGCGCCGGATGGGTGGCCGAGTTCCGGGTGCCGTTGAGTCAACTGCGATTCACCGCGAAGGATGTGCACGAGTTTGGCTTTGGCATCTGGCGAGACGTTGCACGGTTGAACGAGAAATCGGCATGGCCTGTGTACCGACCATCGCGTCGAACACTGGTATCACAATTGGGAACGCTCGTTGGCATCGAAGACATTGGCACGCCGCGCCGACTCGAGCTGCTGCCGTACACGGTCACCAAGCATGTTCCGGCGCCGACGGCGCAAATCGGCAAGGCGCATGGCGAGATGGCCGGCGGCCTTGATCTGAAAGCCGGCTTGGGATCTCGCATCACGATCGACGCGACGGTGAATCCGGACTTCGGGCAGGTCGAGGCCGATCCCGCCGTGCTCAACTTGACGGCGTTCGAGATTCGATTCGATGAGCGGCGACCGTTCTTCCAAGAAGGTGCAGGACTCTATCGTTGCGGAGGCCCCTGCGAAGGTATGTTCTACTCTCGACGCGTCGGTCGCTCACCGCAGCTGCGCTCCTCTGTTGCCGATCCGTCGTTCACGAATATCATCGCCGCCGCAAAGCTGACGGGTCGATTCGACAACGGCATAGCCTTCGGCCTCATTGACGCATCGACACAACGCGTGAAGGGAGTGAACGGCCGGACGATCGAACCGCAAACGAATTACCTCATTGCACGTGCCGTGCGCGAGATGCGCGCTGGTCGTTCGCAGATCGGTCTGCAACTGGCCGACATGCGACGGGCCAGCGACGCGGCCACCGACCCGATCCTGCGGCGCTCTGCGACCACGCTGCTCATGCAAGGATTCCATCGGTTTGCGCGTGATCGCTGGGAGGTGACCGCCTACGCCGCCCAAAACGGGGTGCGGGGTTCGCGGCAGGCGATCGCCCTTACGCAACGAAACAGCGTCCATTTCTTTCAGCGTCCGGATCACGAAGAACGGTACGACACGACGCGAACCTCGTTGGGCGGGCAGTCGTTCTCGGTCGGCATCAAGCAAGTCGGCGGGCGTTTGCGCTACGAGAACGTGATGCGGTATGCCTCAGCGGGGCTCGAATACAACGACGTCGGATTCGTGAACCTCGTCAACGACATCACCGTTCGCCAGCAGGTGGACCTGCGCCAGCTGCGCCCGTCAGCGGTGTTTCGCTCGGCGTTCTCGACCACGTCGCTTGAGTCGCACTGGACCACCGGCGGACTGCTGTCCGCGCAAACCTTATCACTCCACACAAGCGGCAGCCTGCGGAATAACTGGGGCGGCGCCATTACGGCATCGTACAGCGATTTCGGCGGCACGCATTGCGTCAGCTGCGCGCGGGGCGGCCCTGCCCTTCGTCAGTCCTCCAAGCGCGGCATTCGCTTTGATGTGGTTGGCGATCCGCGACCGACGATCGTGCCCAAAGCCGCGTATCGCGTGGGGAACAGCGACGAAGGCCGGTCGTGGTACCGCGGCGGAGACCTCGGCGTCGATGTGCGCGTCGCCAGCCGCTTCTCCACCTCACTCGGCTTGACGTATGACGAAGTCACCAACGACCAGCAGTGGATCGGCAACTACGGGGCGCTCCTCAGCGATACCACCCGCTTTACGTTCGCACGTTTGCACCAATACATTTTTTCGCTGACATCCCGGGCGAACTGGACCGCGACACCAACGCTGTCGTTGCAGCTGTATCTCCAACCCTTCGTCAGCACCGGCGAACATGCCGACTGGCGAGCGCTCGCGGACGCGCGCTCCCCCAACTACCGCGAACGATTCGTCGCGTTTCGCGCCACAACACCGCGAGACTTCAACGTCAAGCAGTTCAATTCGAATGTCGTGATCCGCTGGGAGTACCGGCCGGCGAGCACGGTGTTCCTGGTCTGGCAGCAGGGCCGTACGCAGGACGCGCTCAATCCCGGCCAGTTCGTTCCCGGGCGCGACGTGCGGGATCTGTTCGTGACCCGACCACTGAACACGGTGCTGCTCAAGGTCAGCTACTGGCTGAATCCGTGAAACGAGTCGGGAGAAGGGAGTACGGGGTAGGGAGTACGGACCTGCAATGCTCCCTACTCCCGACTCCCTTCCCCCTGCTAACTTCTTTCCAACCTTTCTTCCGGAGCAATCCCGAATGCGCGTGACGACCGTCGGCGTGGTGGGCGCTGGTGCGATGGGGAGTGGCATTGCCGCTCTCGCCGCCTCGGCGGGCTGCCGTGTCGTGCTGCTTGATATCCCCGGCGATGCGGATCCCGCGTCGCCCAATCGCAGCGCCCCCGCACGAAATGGCTTGGCCAAAGCGCTCAAGTCCAAACCGGCGTCCTTCATGGACGTCGCGTCGACGCGCCGCGTCGTGACCGGCAACACCGAGGACCATCTCGGGTTGCTCTCCGACTGTGATTGGATTGTCGAAGCGATCATCGAACTCCCCGAGCCCAAGCAACAGCTCTTCGCGCGGATCGAAGCGCTGATGAAGCCCACCGCGATTATTGCGTCCAACACGTCCGGCATTCCCATGTCGACCCTGTTGTACGGTCGTTCGGAGAAGTTCCGCCGACGCTTCCTGGGGACGCACTTTTTCAATCCGCCGCGCTACATGCACCTCCTTGAGGTGATCCCGACGCCGGAAACCGATCCAGCCGTGATCGGCGCCCTGCGGGAGTTCGCCGAGCGGACCATGGGCAAGGGGATCGTCATTGCGAAAGACGTCCCGGGGTTCATCGCCAACCGCCTTGGCGTGTACGGGATGGTGGCAACGATGCGCCGCATGGAACAGCACGGACTGTCCCTCGATGAGGTTGACGGGTTAACCGGCGTCCTCATCGGTCGCGCGCGCTCGGCGACCTTTCGGACCGGCGACCTGTCAGGGCTCGATGTGCTAGCGCACGTGACCAAAGGCATCGGCGAGGCAACCGGCGAAGATTTCGCGTTGCCCTCGTGGATGCTCGATCTCGTCGCACAGGGCAAGCTCGGCGACAAAACGGGGGGCGGCTTCTACAGAAAGTCGAAAGAAGGCAACCTGAGCTACGATTGGAAAAACCGCGGGTATGTGCCGCAGCAACGACTCGAAGGGGGTGACGTCGGACAGGCGAGTCGGCTGCCGATCGCGCAACGCCTTCCTGCGGCCAAGGCGCTCACTGGTGCGCACGGCGCGTTCCTGCGCGACCATCTGCTCGACGCCGCGCACTATGCGCTGACGCTTGCCTCACAACTGTCCTACGACCTCGTCGCCATTGATCGTGCGATGGTGTGGGGCTACGGTTGGGAAGCAGGCCCCTTTCAGGTCATGGACGCGCTTGGGCTGGATTGGCTCCGCACCGAATTTGCGGCGCGGGGGCAAACAATTCCGCCGCTGCTTGAATCCACCAAGAGCAGCTTCTATCGCGATCAGGAACATCTCACGTATCAGGGCACCTACGAACCCATTCCCGCGATCCCTGGCCGCATCTCACTCGCCGGATTGGCGAGCGCGGGTCGCGTGCTCGATGACAATGGGCTCTCACGCCTGATCGATCTGGGCGATGGCGTCGCCTGTTTTGAGTTTCGCAGCAAGATGAACTCGCTTGGTGAGGGCGTGTTGAAGGGACTGGACAGTGCGATCAACAAAGTCCAGAAGCTTGGCTTCAACGGCATGGTCATCGGGAACGAGGACCCGCGCGCGTTCAGCGTTGGCGCCGATCTGTCGCTGGTGTCGTTTGCGATCTCCGCGGGTGCATGGGATGATCTCGAGCTGTCCTGCAAAGCATTCCAAGACAGCGTGATGTCGATTCGGCGCGCACCGTTCCCGGTCGTTGTGGCGCCAGCCGGGATGACGCTGGGCGGCGGCGCCGAATTCACGTTGCACGCCGATGCGGTGCAGGCGCATGCCGAAACGTACATGGGACTGGTTGAAGCAGGCGTCGGGCTGCTGCCGGGCGGTGGCGGCACGAAGGAATTGCTGGTGCGATTCACGAGCGAGCTCGCGAACTACGAAGAGGTGGACTACTTCGCCGCCGTGAAGCGTGCCTTCAAGATCATCGCCTTCGCGACAACGAGTACGTCGGCGTTTGAGGCTCGCGCACAGGGTTATCTGCGCACGAGCGATCGCATCAGCATGAACCGCGACCATCAACTCGCCGATGCCAAACGCCGCGTGCTTGATCTCGCGCCGGGCTATCTCCCGCCGATCGAAGCGTCCGTGCGCGCGATCGGGCGCGAGGGGATCGGGAACCTGGAGTACGCCCTGTGGGCCGCCAAGGAAGGCGGACAGGCGTCGGCGCACGATGTGCGAGTGGGCCGCGCGATCGCCTACGTGCTCTGCGGTGGAGACGGCGCACCGCGCGACGTGTCCGAACAGGATATTCTCGACCTCGAACGCGAACAGTTCCTGATGCTGCTCGGCACCAAGGAGACGCAGGAACGCATTGCGTACACGCTCAAAACCGGCAAGCCGCTGCGCAACTAGGCGCGCGCCTGTTGGAGGCGCACGTCACGTGCGAACACCTATGGAGAATTCGTCATGACCGAGGTCGTAATCGTCAGCGCCGTTCGGAGTGCCGTGGGCCGCGGGAAGGCCGATGGTTCCTTAGCGACGGTGCATCCGGTGGATGTGTCGTCCACCGTTATGAAGGAAGCCATCGCGCGTGCCGGTATCGATGCGGCGATCGTGGAGGACGTGCAGTGGGGCTGCGCCATGCCCGAGGCATCGCAGGGGTTGAATCACGCGCGCCTCGCCTGGTTGCGCGGCGGGCTGCCGGTGGAGACATCGGCCGCCACGGTCAATCGCTTCTGTGCGTCCGGCCTGCAGTCGGTCGCGTACGCGGCGCAGGCCATCATTGCCGGGATGGGCGACACCGTTATGGCCGGGGGCATCGAGATGATGTCGCAAGTGCCGATGTCCGGCTTCAACACGCGACTCTCGCCCGCCTTGACCGAGAGCTACATCGGCATGGGATTCACGGCCGAACGGGTCGCGTCGCGCTGGGGCATTTCGCGCGCCGACCAAGATGCGTTTGCGCTGGCCAGCCAACAGAAGGCCGCCGCCGCCATTGGCAACAAGACGTTCGCCCCCGAGATCGTACCCGTGCGCGTGCAGCGTGAGTCGTGGAAGGGCGCGAAGAAGACCGTCACCGAGTTCATGTTTGACACTGATGAATGCCCGCGCGCGGACACCACGGCCGAAGGACTCGCCAAGCTGCGGCCGGCATTCATTCCGACGGGTTCGGTGACGGCCGGCAACGCCAGTCCCTACTCAGACGGCGCAGCAGCGGTGTTGTTGATGCGTGCCGATCGCGCCAAGTCCCTTGGGCTCACGCCGCTCGCACGCTTTGTCAGCTTTGCGACGGGGGGTGTTGATCCGGATATCATGGGCGTCGGGCCGATTCAAGCGGTGCCCAAAGCCCTCACCCGGGGCGGCCTGACGCTCAAGGATATCAAACTGATCGAGTTCAACGAAGCGTTCGCCGCGCAGGCGCTCGCCGTCATCAAAGAACTCGACATGGATACCAGCATCATCAACGTGAACGGTGGCGCGATTGCCCTCGGCCATCCGTTGGGGGCAACGGGTGCGAAGCTCACCACACAACTCGTGCACGAACTGCGCCGTCGCGGTGGCGGCTACGGGATGGTCACGATGTGCATCGGCGGCGGCATGGGCGCAGCCGGCATCTTCGAGGTGTACGCCGGCTAGGGATTTTTCCGCGGCCATCCGCGGCCATCCGCGGCGAGCAGCGGCGCCTGCCCAAGGCCGCGCGTCCTCAGGCAAGCCGCTACCGCAGCCCGTGGCCGGTCGTCGCGCGCTCGGCCGCAACGCCAAGCGCCGCGACCACCTCACCCAATCGGGCGAATCGTGGATCGCTCGTGAGCCCGCGCATGTGTCGCGCGTAGATCTGCTGCGCAATGACCGCGACCTTGAAAAGTCCGAACGCGTAGTAGAACGCGACATCGCTCACCTCGCGGCCGCTGGCCAGGCTGTATGCCTGCACGAGGTCAGCGCGAGACATGCTTCCGGGCATCGCCGTCACGCCCAATCCAAGCGCGCGAAAAATCGGCGGATCATCGCGCTCCACCCAGTAGGCCAACGACGTGCCAAGATCCATCAGGGGATCGCCAATGGTGGCCATCTCCCAGTCGAGGATGGCGACCACCCGGGAAAGATCGTCCCGATCGAGTACGAGATTGTCAAACTTGAAATCGTTGTGGATCAAGGAGGCGGCACGATCGGGCGGTTGATGGGAGGCAAGCCACGCGGCAACCCGGTCGAGAGGCGCGACGTCATCCAGTCGTGACGCAACCCAGCGCCTCGTCCAACCGTCGACCTGCCGCTGTACATAGCCTTCGGGGCGGCCCAGCGTCGACAGCCCTTCTGCTTTCGTGTCAATCGCATGCAGCCGAGCCAACGTGGTCACGAAGGTCTCCGACAATCGCGTGAGGGTGGCATGCGCGTCGACAGCGTCGTGTGGCAACTCGTCGGGATGGGCACCGCGCAAGATCACGCCGTCGACATACTCCATCACGTAGAACGGCGCCCCAATAATCTGTGCGTCATCGCAGCGTGCCAGCGGCCGCGGCACCGCAATCCCGTTCGTCCAGAGCGCCTGGAGCAGGTCGTGTTCGCGGCCCATGTTGTGCGCGTTGCCGGCTGCCACACCATGAGGAGGCCGACGCAATACCAACGCGAGATCGGCTGTGCTCACCAGAAACGTGAGATTGGAAAACCCTGAGGGGAACTGTCGCAGGGTAACCGTCGTGCCGGCGGCAACCAGGTCGGGCCGCGCCGAGGACAGCCACGCCGATAGCGCGTGGACGTCCGGTGCGTCTCCGTCGCGGACGTGAACCGCGCCGCTTCTTCGTTCGGTACTCATCGGTTCACGCTCTCCACGGCCCGCCCACGAAACGACCGGACACGCATTACGATCGCCCCTGATACGGCTTCAACGCGCGTCGCGCGATGACCGTCTTGTGCACCTCATCCGCGCCATCATAAATGCGCGCTGCACGTTCGTGGCGGTACCACCACGCGAGCGGCGTATCGTCGGTTACCCCCAGCGCACCGTGCGCCTGAATGGCGCGGTCCAGCACCCGCTGCAGGGTGTTCGCGACAAATACCTTGATGTACGCGATCTCTTCCCGGGCGGACTCTTGGCCCTGTGCCGCGATTTTCGATGCCGCATCGAGCACCATCAGTCGGGCCGCGTGAATCTCGATACGCGATTCGGCAATCCAGAATTGCACCGCTTGTTTGTTCGACAGCGGTTCGCCCGGGGCCAATTCGCGAGACACCGCGCGCCGGCACATCAGGTCGAAGGCCCGTTCACAAATACCGATCCAACGCATGCAATGATGAATGCGTCCAGGCCCAAGTCGCTCCTGCGCCAGCGCGAAGCCGGCACCCTGCGAGCCCAGCAAATTGGCAACAGGCACACGAACGCCGTCGAAGCGAATCTCCGCGTGACTGGACCACCCACCACCGGCCTCACCCATCACCGAGATATTGCGCACAAGCTGGTACCCCGGCGAAGGCAGCGGCACCAAAATCTGGCTCGCGCGCCGATGCGGTACGGCGGCCTCTGGATCGGTGACGGCCATGACCACGGCGAATGCCGCACCGTCTGCGCTTGAGGTAAACCACTTGTGCCCAGTGATCACCCACTCATCACCGTCGCGTACGGCGCGCGTGGACATCACGACCGGGTTTGAACCGGCATGCTCGGGTTCGGTCATGGCGAAACAGCTGCGGACCTCGCCACGCGCCAACGGCAACAAAAAACGTTCGTGCTGCGACGGGGTGCCGAACTGCAACAACAGTTCCATGTTGCCAACGTCGGGCGCCTGGCAGTTGCAGACGTACGGCCCAAATGGCGTCCAGCCTAAGACCTCCGACAATCGTGCGTACGCATCCAGTGGCAGATCGCGGCCACCGAGCGACGTGGGCAGATACGGCGCCCACAGTCCAAGCGCCTTCGCGCGCACACGGAGCGAGGCGAGCACGGGTTCAGCGCGCTCCCACGGGGCGAACAGCAGCTCCGACTCGCGTGGCACCAACTCGTCGCGCACAAAGGCCCGCGCGGTGCTGAGCAGCGACGCAAGCGCTTGCTCGTCAATCGGCGTCGCGCGGTGTGAGAGCGCCACGCCTGTCTGTCGGTCACTCATGCGAGATATCCGCCGTCCACCGCGTACACGCTTCCGGTGCAATACGACGACGCGTCCGACGCGAGGAAGAGTGCTAGCCCCGCCACATCATCTGGCACACCGATGCGACGAATCGGCTGGTGGCCGAGCACCTGCGTGGCGATGTGCTCATCCTTCCATAGCGCCTGGCTGAATTTCGTCTTGATCAGCCCGGGACAGATGGCATTGGCGCGAATGCCGTCGGCCCCCCATTCCTGCGCCATGACTTTGGTCAACGAGATGAGGGCCGCCTTACTGACGCTATAGAGCCCGAGGCCGGCTTCTGGTGACACACCGCCGATGCTCGACACATTGACGATCGACCCACCGCCACGATCGCACATCACCGTATGCGCCGCGCGGCACAATTCCAGCGGGCCCTTCACGTTGACGGCGAA
>JANOPS010000149.1:0-41992 GCA_031421995.1 Gemmatimonadaceae bacterium | reverse complement strand
GCGCGCCGCGTCGCCCGAAACGTTTGTGCTTGGATTGCTGGCCGCATCGATTACGAGCTACGTGATTGAGTCGGTGCGCGAGCGTGCTGAAGGGCACGAACGTGGTGCGAAGGTTGAACCCGGACGTGTGCTTGCCTTGATCGTGCTCCTCGCGGTGTTTGAGGTGTATGTCTCCGGCGCTGAAGAAGTCGTCAAGCTGGTGGCGAGCGGTGGTGCATCGACCTTTGTTTCGGCCCTGTTTGTCACAGGCATCACCTCGACCTTGGGCATCGTTCCACAGCTGCTGTTTTTTGCGGGGCTCTGGATTGCGCTCGGCGCCGCCGCCGCGTGGAGCATGATGCCGGACACGTCCACGACTGCGCCTGAGGCGCTGAGCGCCAAGTCGGCGTTGACCAGCGCCGCGTGGCGGATTGGCCGGGGCCTGTTGCTGGTGGCCGGTATTGCGCTCGCCTACGTCATTGTCGCGCGACTGGTCCTCACGATCTGGGTGCTGCTGATGCGCCCGCAGGACTACGCGCCAGCCTTCGACACGCTACTCCCATCGTCGGGCGTATCAGGAAATCCGTACGGGACCGTGGCTATTCAGTTGGTCGTGCTCATGGAGCGGCTTGCCCATGTTGGGCGTTGGGGCGGGGTGCTGTTCCTGACGGTGACGGCCGGCCTCACCGCGGTGCTGGTGCGGTCGGTTCGAAAACAGGTGCCGCTCGGCCTCCCCGAGCGTATGCTGATGGTGATCGTCGGGCTGCTCGTGCTTGGGCCGTTCGCGACCAACTACGCGCAGGCTGCGCAGCTGTTTCGCATTGTCAGTGCCACGACGCTGACGTGGATCTCCCCGCTCGTGGTGTTGGCCGTCGCAACGCCATTGCTGCGCGCACCTTCCCGCTCACCACGCGTGTGGGGCATCGTGTCCTTCGCGGTCGCCGTCGTGCTGGTGCTGGTCACGTGGGATCGATTGTCGGAGCCGCCCGTGCCCATATTTGTCGCCACATTCGTTGCCGCGCTTGTCGTGACGGGCTGGTTGTTCTGGCGCGGCGCGGACGTGGTCAAGTTCTGGCCGCTGGTCGCGCTCACTGTGGCGATTGCCGCGTTTGAGGGAAGCAGTGTGCTGCAGCGACTCTCCTTCCTCACCACATTCAAGGAGGCCGCGCTGCTGCAGTCGGCGCCGCTCACCGGCGGGGATGACGAGCTTGCCGAGAGCGGCTTCATTGCGGTGGCGGCGTGGGAACGCGACGGGAGTGTGGATGCTGCTGCGGCCGCACTCGTCGCCACCGTAAGCGCGTTGCCAGATAGCGTCAGCGATCAACAGGTTGCCGTCCTTGTGCAGAACACGTCGACGGCGCTGGTGCGCGCGTTTGATGTCGCCATCGCACCTCTCTGTCAATCGTCCGGATCGCCTGTGCTCGATACCCTGCATGGAGATATCGCGACGTGGTGCGTTCGGGTTCGCGCACTTGGACAGCCCTCAGCCGACTCGGCGCAACGGCTCCGGTCGGCGCTCTCCACTGCGGAGGCGCCGTGGGCCGGTGGAATAGGATCATTGATGCTTGGTGCCGACGAGGAATCCACGCGGGAAGCGTTCGCGTTTCGATGGCGGGCGCCGGCGACGGCACAGTCTTTGGATCTTGCGGCACGCGCGGCACCGCACCTGCCGGGTGAACGGAGGGGAGAAGAGCCGAGCGTCGTGCTCTTGCGAGCCATGCGCGATACCTCGATCGATCCATCCACGCGTGTATGGATGGTCCTGGATGCTTTTGCTCGCTCAGCACCGCCAGACGAGCGCATGGACGGGTGGTTAAGCGACACGGACCCACGCTACGTGGTGACCGGACGTCGGGGCGAGGGCTTGACGCTCGAAGCGGTGTTAGAGCTGTGGCGCCTGCGTGCACAGCACCTCGCGAGTCTTGTCGAAGCGCGCTATCTCGCTGGCGCGCCGACTACAGCACCGCGGTCACAGGTGAATCTTCAAACTCGAACCCCTGATCGTCCTGTACGCGATAGGCGGACCGTAACAGCGCTGCACTTCGCGGCGACGCAGCTTGACCAGAAGCAACAGCGGCGCGCACGCAGTGCGGCGCTGCAGCCGGATGTTGGCGCCACCGTGTTGCTGGAGTTGTCGCTCGGTGCCTCGTTCGCTTTTTGGTCGACGGCCGGGCTGCTGGCCGGGCTCTCGCGCCGAAGCGCATGACGGACTCGCGCGCGCCTTCACTTCCTGAGTCCGACGCAACGGCTGCCGCATTGTCACGCGCGGTCAGTGGCGACTTCCAGCTTATTCGCGAGATCGGGCGTGGTGGCATGGGCGTCGTGTATCTCGCACGCGATATGCAACTCGAGCGTGAGGTCGCGATCAAAACGCTCCCGCCGCACCTGGCCGCAGACGCGCAGGTGCGCGGCCGGTTCCTGCGTGAGGCGCGCATGGCCGCCGCGCTCTCGCATCCGAACATTGTGCCGATCTACTCGGCCGCCGAGCGTGACGGCGTTGTGTACTTCTCGATGGCGTACGTGGACGGAGGGTCGCTGGCTGAGCGTATCGCCACACGCGGACCGCTCTCTCCAGACGACACGGTCGTGTTGCTCCATCAACTTGCGGGCGCGCTCGGCGCTGCACATGCACGCGGTGTGGTGCATCGCGATGTGAAGGCCGAGAACGTACTGCTCGACCGCACCAGTGGACACGCAATGGTCACCGATTTCGGCATCGCGCGACTCGCGGAAATGCCACCGTTGACGGCCACTGGGACTGTGCTGGGGAGTGTGCAGTACATGAGCCCAGAACAAGTCAGCGCCGATCCGCTCGATGGCCGCAGCGACTTGTATTCGCTTGGTGTGCTGGCCTTCCTCGCGCTCACCGGGCGTTTCCCGTTCGAACGAGCGGCGGCCTCAGCCGTGCTGCTTGCGCACGTGATGGCGCCTGTGCCGCGTGTGTCGTCGGTGCTGCCGCAGTGCCCGCCGATACTCGATGCATTGATCGCGCGGCTCATGGCTAAAGCGCCGCACGACCGGTATCCCGACGCGGCGACATTGCAGGGTGCGCTGCAGTCTGCCGACTTCCATCGGCATCGCGTTGGCGAGGTTCGGAACATGGGCATCCCCGGGACCAGTCGCTCCGAGCCGGTGCTGCTGACCAGCCGCGAAGCGGAAGAGGTCTGGTCGCGCGCGGCAGACCTGCAGGCCAATACCGGTGTGCAGTTGCCGCCGCCGCTCTTTTCGCCTCGGAGCACAGAGCTTGCCGTCACCACAGGCTACGATGCCGCGCTCGTGAAGGCGTCGGCGATCGAGGCTGGCATTGATGAGAAGTACGTTGCGCGCGCGCTCGAGGAGCGAGATGCATTGGCATCGGTGGCGATTCTCCGGGGCGACAGCCCCAGCGCGAAGCGCAGCGTGCTGTGGGGCTCGTCCACCAAGCTCGAGTTCAGTGCGGCATTCGACGGAGAGCTTGACGGTGATGGATTTGAGGAAATCGCTGACGAAGTGCGCCAGGTGTTGGGGAACTTGGTCACAGTGAGCGCTGTTGGGCGGACGCTGATGATCACGACCGGTTCGCCACCACGGTCCGACGGTGCCTTGCCAAGGTTCGTTCACGTACAGGTCTCGTCGCGCCATGGTCGCACGCAGGTGACTGTTGGTGAGAACCTGACGCCGCTGGCCGGAAGTCTGTTCGCCGGTCTGGGGATCGGGGTTGGTGTTGGGATCGGTGCGGCGGTGGCGGGGGTGATTGGAGCAACAACCCGCAATCCAGGCATAGTCGCGATCGCCGGTAGCCTCTGCCTGATGAGCACGATGTACGCCGCGCGCGTGCTTTTTTCTCGCACATTTTCGAAGCGTGAAGCCCAACTACAGACGCTGGTCCAGCGGATTGTCGAGCGGGCTCGCCACCGAACGCGTCTGCGGTGAATCAGTCGGCCTGCAAGCAGTCCTCCCGTTTGCGCGGAGTCCACAGTCGAGTATGCTTGCGGTGTGACCGGTCGCGTGGCACCGTTTGACTACTGTTGGCCGCGCCCCTCACTGGAGACTCTTCATGCACAGATCCGTACTTCGCCCCTCGCTCCTAGCGCTGCACCGGTCGCGCAGTGCGGCAATTGCCCTCGCTCATGTACTGGTCTTCGGCGCAGCGCGCAGTGATGCTCAGGCCTCGCTTTCAGCAAGCGGCGCGAACGCGGCGGCGATTCAGGCAAACGTTGATGCGTTCCGCCTTGCGCTTGGCCCGCTCAATGCAAATGTGGCCGGGTCGTTCGGCAGCGGTCGCCGTGAGATCAACTGGGACGGCGTGCCCAATGGCTTCGCCGCACCCAATGCTCTCCCCGCGAACTTCTTCAACGTGAATTCGCCCCGGGGTGTGCAATTCTCGACACCCGGGACTGGCTTCGCGGTGAGCGCGAACTCGGGCGTCGCACCGGTTGAGTTTGGAGACATCTTCGCCCCATACACGGACACGTTCGAGGCGTTCAGCCAACAGCGTCTGTTCACCGCCATCGGCAGCAATATTGTCGATGTCAACTTCTTCATTGCGGGCTCACCGACTGCCGCGTTCACGCGCGCGTTCGGCGTGGTCTTCAGTGATGTCGACCTGATGAACACCACCTCGATGCAGTTTTTCGACGGTGCGAACGCATCGCTCGGCACGTTCTTTGCTGCCCCGGGGGCGTTCTCGTTCCTCGGCGTTTCGTTCGCCTCAAGTGTGATCAGTCGAGTGCGCATTACCAATGGCAACACCGCGTTGGCGGCTGGTGTTACTGATGGAGACAACCGTGACCTGGTGGTGATGGATGATTTCATCTACGCCGAAACGGTGGTGCCGGAGCCAGAGACGTATGCGCTCGTAGCAACGGGGCTGCTCGCTATCGCCATCGTCCGGCGTCGCCGACAGGCTGCCTGAGCTGCCTGCAGCAGCGAGAAGGGCGCATGAGAAGGGGCCGACCACGCGTGGTCGGCCCCTTCGTCGTGCCGGGCGCTGGCCGCACGCGTGGGTCAGGGGGCGGACTATCGAGGACCCTCTCGCGCTGCGATGTCTTCCGAGGCAAGTTCACGGCGTAGCTCAGCTCGGCCGCCCTCCCTTTGCATCGATACAATGACCAACCGACTTCCCACCCGCGCGTACCCGCCTTGCGTCGCGACTCTGCTGTGTCTCGCGCTTGCGGCGCACCCTGCACGCGCGCAGCAGACGGTGCCCCTCACGCCTGCTGATCTGCTCAACATCCGCTCCGTCGCGGTCGGCGACTACTCGCCCGACGGTCGCTGGCTGCTGGTACGCATGTCGCGCCGCGGTGACGGCTTGGGCTTCGTGGCCGCGCGCGACGGCGACCCGAGTTACACCAGACCCGCCCCGGCACGCCTCCTCCTTATGAACAGCGTGAGCGGCGATACCACGACAATCCTCGCCACGCCGCGAACACTCGGCACCGTCGCGTGGTCGCGCAGTGGGGACCGCCTTGCGATCGCGACGCGCGACTCCGTACCGCAGCTTCTGCTGTGGGACGTGGCGAACAAACGGCTGCGGACGATGACGCTTGGCGGCGCGCGCCTCGCGGAGAACAGTGATCTGTCGTGGACCGAGGACGGCCGACTGCTGCTGGCTGTTCGAGACCAGAAATGGCTGCCCGAAGTTCGTGCCCGGTTTGACTCGCTGGTCGGTGGCCCGATCTCGGTGCAGGTCGGCACCGAACCGTTTCTCGCGTGGGACGTGCTGCGACGATTGGGCAATCGGTCGATAATCGTGGCGCTCACACCGACAACGGGAAAGCTCGATACGCTCGTTGGATCCACACAGCTGTCGTCATGGACGGCGACGCGCGCCGGGCAGGTCGTGAGCTGGCGCGAGGATCGCAACAGCAAGACAAACTATGAAGGTGGCGCCACCAACGAATCGCGCTTGATGATGCGACGTGGTGCCGACAGCGCTCGCGTGGTGTTCCCGTCGCTGCGTGGCATCACCCTGTCGCAAGCGGACGATGGCGAGCGGTACGCCTTCTCTCGCGACGGGGCGATCTACGTTGCCTCCCTGAACGACACCACACCCAAGCGGTTGATTGGTGCGGCACCAACTCCTCGCGGTGCGAACAGCATTGGCGACCGCGCTGCGCCCTCACCACGCGACTCGGCCAGTGCGGCGCGCGAAGAACGCTTCACCCTAGTGCGCATGTCGCCCACCGGCGATGCCGTCGTGGTCTCATCGCGCCTCGGCCTTCACGTTATCAAGGTGGAGGACGGATCACGACGAACCGTGAGCACGGTGACCGATACCATTCGTGGTCCGCGCGTCACGTTGGCCGACTGGAGCGCTGATGGGAGCACGCTGTTGTTGAGCCGAGTGTCGCGCACAAGTTGGGATCGGGCACTCGTGCGCTTCACACTGGCGACTGGCGCGATTGACACGCTGGCGCACGACGCCCGTCTGTACGGTGCGCCGAAGTTGTCGCCAAATGGCTCGCGGATTGCCGTCACGATTGGCGAGGGTGGACGGCCATCCGACCTTTGGTTGGGCGACGGTCGATTTACGGCGCCGCAACGGGTAATTGCGTCCAATCCGCAGCTAGCCGATCGTGCGCTTCCGAACACCAAGCTGGTGGAGTACCTTGATGCCGACGGCCGGAATCAGTTTGGCGTGCTGACCCTCCCTGTCGGACAGTCCCGCGGCCTGCCCACCGTGTTCAGCGTTTACGAAGACTTCTTCGACGACGGCTTCGATGCCACGACCACGTTTTTGGCCAGTCAGGGCTACGCCGTCATGAAGCCCTCGGTGAGCTTTGAAACAGGATATCCTGGCGAAGCTTGGTTGAAAGGCGTGACGGCGTCGGCGAACAAGCTGATCGAGATGGGCATCACCGATAGTGCAAAGCTTGGGGTACACGGCACGAGCTACGGCGGTTACGCGACCAACCTCCTGATCACGCAGACCAACCGCTTCAAGGCGGCGATCAACGTGTCCGGGAAGGTGGATCTCGTCTCCTTTTATACCGACTCACCGCGCCTCGGCGTCCGCAACGTCAACGCCGCCGAGAAAACGCAGGACCGCATCGGCGCGACGATGTGGGAACAGCCGCAGAAGTATGTGCAGCACAGTGCCGTGATGTTCGCCGACCGGATCAAGACGCCACTGCTGCTGATGACGGGCGGCGAAGATCACAACGTGCCGGCACTCAACACGCGCGAGATGTATTTTGCGCTGCGTCGGTTGGGTAAGCCCGTGGAGTGGATCAACTATACGAACGGTGGCCACGGTATTCCGATGACCAACGCCACAGAGTTCACGGATTGGCACAACCGGTTGCTCGGTTGGTACGACCGCTATCTGAAGTCCAAACCCACTTCCATTCCTGCTTCGGAGGATCCACGATGATTTCGTTACGGACCGCAGTTGTGCTCGCGTTTGCCTCGGCCGTTCCCGCGTCGCGCGCAGAGGCTCCTGTGCAATCCATGAGCTTCTTCCTCACGAGCGCTGGCCCCGGCGACGGTGCCAACCTCGGTGGGCTTGCCGGTGCCGACCGCCATTGCGCGGCGCTCGCTGCCGCGGCAGGCGTCACGGGGAAGACGTGGCACGCCTATTTGGGGCAGCAAGCGATTGACGGCAAGAAGGCAGTCCACGCCCGCGATCGAATCGGCAAAGGCCCGTGGATGAACGCGAAGGGCGTGGTGGTTGCCAGCAGCGTGGATGACCTGCATAGCGACAACAACAAGCTGTCCAAGGAGCACAGCCTGACGGAACAGGGTGCCGTCTTGAACGGTCGCGGTGATACGCCGAACACGCATGATATTCTCTCGGGCGTTGGTCTTGATGGGCGCGTCTCCGCCGACACCACGGACAGCACGTGTAAGAATTGGACCAGCAACGGCGCAGGTGCGGCGTCAGTCGGTCATCATGATCGGCAGGGTGGTGGCACCAACCCAACGTCGTGGAACAACGCGCATCCGTCGCGCGGCTGCAGTCAGGAGAATCTGAAGGCGAGCGGCGGGGCAGGGATGTTCTACTGCTTCGCGATCTAGCGGTCCGTCACGGGACGGGCCGCTGCCAGACGGGGTGCTGCTACATTACGAAGTATGCGCGTTGAGACCATCGAACAGCTGTACTGCCCCGCGTCCCATGCCCCTTCGCCACTGATCACCGTCGCGTTCGAACGCGACGGTGATTGGCTTATTGAGGGGTTGTTGGGCTGTTCCGTGTGCGGCGCGGAGTATGTGATGGCCAACGGCGTTGTGCATTTCGATGCGCTGCCTGAGCGATCGGCCGACGCGGATGGGCGCGCGTCCGATGGTGTGCTGTCGGACCCGATGCGTGTCGCCGCGCTGCTTGGGTTGAGCGAGCCGGGGATGCGCATTGTCCTGTGTGGTGATTTTGGAAATGACGCCGCCGCTTTGGAGCACGCGACGGGGGCGCGGTGCCTCGTCGTGAATTGGCTCGGAAGCGCGGACCTGCCTCACGGTGGGGATCGCGTGACCATGCCGGTCGACGCGATGTTGCCCCTGGCGATTGGTGCGATGCACGGCATGGCGGTTGACGATACGCATATCCCGCAGCTGTTACGCGCCGCGCTGGTCGTCCGCGCTGGGGGCCGGGTCCTTGCACCGTCCGCCGCGCCGGTGCCGCAGGGTTGCACGGAGCTCGCGCGCGACGGAGTACACTGGGTGGCAGAAGTCAACGCGTCGGCGAGCGGCTTGGTCGCGCTGCACGTGCGCCGTCGGCCTGGGGCGCCCGAGTAACGACGGCGCCGCTCGGGACCGCGTTGCACCGCCTCGGTACCGTTCTGTACCGATCTGTACTGCTCTGTGACGGCGGCGCCGCTCAAGACGTCATCCCTTCGCAGCATTGCGCAGTCTGGCCACGACCTCCGGAAATGCCGGGAGCGTGATAGCGCAACGCTGTTTGTGATACCGTCGGAGATGCGCGATGAGTGCAGACGTTGCCCGTGTATGCAGCAATTGCAGTGACGAACTCCAAGACGGTGCGCAGCAGTGCGCGACGTGCGGGGGCGACACGATCGAACGGGCCTGCAATGCCTGTGGCGTGATACTCGGGTCCGAGGACGTGACGTGCCCGTCCTGTAACCCGTCTGCCGACGTGCCAGAGGACGACGCGTTCGGCCCGGAACGTCGACGCGCGTTCGACGACGTGTCGTTTGAGCAATCGCTGCGTGACGAATCGGTCTGGATGAATCTCGCGGACGAATATCAGCCGCTACGCGAGATCAGGAGTTCGCCGCGGTCGACCGTATATCAGGCCGATGATTTGATGCGCCGTCGAACGGTCGCCATCGAGATCCTTGCCCCTGGACGCATCGTCGATGAACAGCACGCCACGCGATTTCTGAAGGAAGCCAAGGCACTGATTCCGGCGAAGCACCAACATGTGCACAGCGTGTTTGCCGTGCGCCAGATCGATGAGGCCTTCTTGCTCGTGATGGCCAATCTGGACGGCGCGCCGTTGTCCGACTTGATGCAGAAGCAGTCCTCTGTGTCCGTCGACATGGTGCACACGCTTGCCACGCAACTCGGCGGTGCCCTGGACTATTTGCAGGCGCGCGATGTCGTTCATGGGGACATTCGCCCCGAAACGATCTGGATTCGCGACAATGGTGAGGCGCTCTTCACCGACTTTGCGTTTCGTGCTGATCGCGTCGAGCCGCCGTGCGAGGATGCGACAGGATCGCCGGGACATACGCCCGCCCCTGAGCGGATGTGGGAATCTGATCAGTACGCGCTGGGCGAAGTGTTGTACACGCTGCTGACCGGTGTGCCGCCGTATGCGCCGCAGAACAGTGCAGTCCCAGCGCTGTTTCTCCATCGCGATCCCACGCCGATCCGCGACTCCCGCGCGGATTGTCCCGCTGATTTTGAAGCGCTTATTCTGCGCATGCTTGCGGTGCGACCCAGCGACCGCTGGCCTTCCATGTCGGATGCCCTCTCGCGCCTCACGTCCGCCACGCCGGGCTCTGCCGACGTGTTCGCGAACGTGATGAGTGTGTGGCCCGTGCCGGACCTCACGACGCCGAATATTGACGCACAAACGGATGTAGGCTCAATCGCCGACATCGAATTCATCGAACTCGAGTCTCCGAACGCATCGGGCGCGGCACAGCGCTCGCCTACCGCTCCCCCCGCGGCGCCGGTGACTCCGGAGGTCGCACGACCGGCGACGCCGGCGGCGTCGGCCACGCGTGACGCAGAGCTACCATCGCTTGCTCCGCCCGTTGTCCGGACGGAACCGACGACGAGCGCGCCGGTTTTTGCGCGGCCTATCAAGGCCGCTGCGTCCGAGCAGCGCGATGTTGTGGCGACGAACGGTACACCGAACGGTCCGACGCACGGTACGGCGAATAGTACGGCGAACGGCGCAGCGAACGGCGCAGCGAACGGCGCAGGGATGCCGTCAGCATCGGCCAAACCAGCGCCCGTCAAAACGACGCCTGCGCCGATGCAAGAGCCCAAGAAGCAAACGCACATGGGACGTTCGATCGGGCTGCTGCTGGTGGTGACGGTCGTCGCGGCGTACTTCGGTCGCGAGTATCTACCCATCCCCCTTGGACAGAGCGGGGCAGTGAAGACGTCACGGCCCATGTCGACGTACTTCGCTGCTGAAGCGCAGGCCGAGATGTTCAAGGCTGGATATGGGATCACTTCACCCGCCGCGGCAGACGATTTCAGCGTGTCGTCGAAGGATCCAAAGCTTCTGATGGTCGACGGTCGCGTGTCGTTGGCGCCGAGCGCTCGTGCCTACGGTCAGAACGGCTGGCGAGCCGCCACGGCTGACTTGGCCGTGCATTTCGACGTGTGGTTTGATCGAGCACCCGGGCCGCACGAGGGAGGAATCGTCTTCCGTACCAGCAGCGGCGAGCATGCATTTGTGCATCTGATGCAGTCAACCAGTTCATACGCCGCCCTGTCGATTCGCAGCGAAGATGGCGATGCATTGCTGGTCGCACCGGTCGCCACCCCAGCCATTCGCGCCGGCATGAACGCGGTCGATCTGATTGTGGTTGGTCGTCAGCTCAGTCTTTTTGTCAACGGCAGCGCAGTCATTGTGTCGCACAAGCTGCCATCCGTGCCCACTGGACACATCGGCATCTTCGGCAGTGCCTCGACCGGTGTGGAGTTTGACAACCTTGCCATCGCTAACCTTACTCGCCGATGATCGCCTCGCTAAGTCGTCTGGCCCACTCGACACGCCCGTGTGTGATGGGGTTGATCGGGATTGCACTGCTGCAGGCCTGCGCGCCTCATCGCACAGCCGTCAATGACGGTCGCGCACCGGTCTCGCTCAACGCAGTAGCCGCACCGCGCGCGACGACGCTGTGGGGCTACGTCTACAAGGTTACGGGCAAAGACACGGTGCCGGCGCGCAAAGCCACCGTCTGGACAGATCCGCCAAGCGATCAGGTCTTCACGGACTCGCTTGGCTATTGGGAGATTCGCGACGGCGTTGTGGACAGTCGCTACCGGGTGATGGCGAAAACCGATGGCGTGACGGGGCGCACGTCGCCGCTGGACGTCATCGCAGGGAAGACGGTGAAAGCCTCGGTGCTGATCGGGGTGGAGGAGACACCGTGGCCGCCCACGCTTTCGCTCGATGACAAAGCGGTGACTGTTCGAAAAGGCCCGAAGGGTACGCGATGCTGCGACTGATGGAACACCTCAGGCAACAGCCAGTGATCCGTCAACGGACGACGCCATCGCGAGTCGCGCGCGTGGTCGTGGCCATCAGCGGCTCGTTGGCGATAATGGCCTGCGAACAGGCTGATCGCTTCGCGGGCGGTATTGACTTGGACGCCGCTCCGCCTGTCATCGACGGTACGTTGATAGTTCGCGCGACCGCGCCGAGCGACGTGCCTGCCAGCGGTGTTGGCACTCGGGCAGACAGCGCGCGACCCGATGCCGATCCCACCCACCCGACCGCAATGGTCGCAGCGACTCCCCCGGTACCAGCCGCGTCGCGCCCAGTCGCGCCGCCGCCGATGTTGGGGAATGCCGCGCCGGCCGCGACGGCTACGCAGGCGCATCCAGTCGCATCCACCATCGCGACGGCTGCAACGGCTGCGGGGCTCGATACAGCACGTGCCCCACGTCCCGTGCGCGAGCGCTCAGCCGCGCTGCTCAGTGCCGATCGCGCCTTCGCGAGTCGGAGTGGCTGCAGCGAGGCCATCCGCCTCTATGCATCCGTACCGCGTCCTTCCGACATCAATAGCCCGGATGGCACCGATTGGGTCGGTGCGCAATTGCGAACGGCGCAGTGCAGCATCGAATTGCGTGAATGGATGCGAGCATTGGATGCGATCGCGCTTGTGAAGGCGAGCCGTCCGCGCGAGTGGAGCGCCGCCTACTTCGAAGGACACGTGTACTGTCAAATGGGACAGTTCGATCGGGGCACAAAAGCTTTTCGTGATCTGACCAGTTTGCTGGGAACGCTGGGTACCGGCGCGCGACAGGCCGTCACGCTGCTGTCGAAATACGGGACGGCCACGTGTGATCGCCTCGACTACGAGGCGTCTCGTCAGCCCGAGCGGAACAAGGATCAGCTTGAACTCTTCCTGGGCGAGTACGAAGAGTTTTTGAAGGGCGCCGATCGTATGCAAAGCACTGGTGGCGTTCCCACCGACTACGCACGCGAAGTCTCTTCGGCGCTCAAGTCGGCGCGTGACAACGTGATGAAGTACAGCAAGCCCTGACCACGAGAATCTCTCATGACGACACGACGCACGTATTCAACGCTGCTCCGTTTGTGCTGCCCGTTGCTGCTGAGCACCATCGTGCCAGCGGTTGGCGCCCAGAGTGCTGGCCGGGTATTCAATCCCCGCATCAACCCGGCCAACCCTGATCTCGTCGCGTTTGAGACGCTCAACGGCGATCGGCAGGAACTCTTCATTCGTCGGCTCTCGAACGGCGCCACGTTCTCCGCATCACCGCCAGCATCAGCCGCTCCGGTGGGGCTGGTGGGTCTGCCTGGTCTCGCGAGCTCGGAGAACGTGTCCGTCTTCTCGGGAGACGCCGACTGGCGTCCGGTCGCTCCAGACGGACCGCAGTGGTTCGCCTACGTTGCGTCGGATCGTGGCGCCGTCAAACTGTTTGCGAACTTCGTCGACGCGAACGGCGCGCTCTCTACACGCGAGCCGATGGCGCTGTCAACGGTCGGAAGCGCGCGACATCCACGATGGTCGCCAGACGGACGGCATCTGGCGTTCGTGTCCGACAGCAGTGTGTTGTACGTGTTTTGGAATCTGGATCGTGCGCTACGCGCGGGCGTGAAGCCCGCGGTCCTCGCCACGCGAGTCGGGGCGGCAGGGAATGGTGTGCTTTTCCCGGCCTGGTCCCCCAAGGGCACAGCCATCGCGTATCAGTCGGAGTTGAGTGAGCGCGGGGGACGCCGTTTTGGCATCGAAGTGCTGGCCATCGATACGGTCATGTCGTCCGTCAGGGGCGCGCCCATTCTGTTGACCGAAGAGCTCGTTGATGCAAACGCCATGCGGCCGTCGTGGTCGCCCGATGGCAAGTTCATTGCGTACTACGTCGATCGGTCCGCGAGTACGGCGGACGGAGCCAACGCGCTCGATATCGGGATTGCCGAAGTGCAGACACAGCCCACGACCGGGCGCATGCTGCGTGGCGAACTACTTCGTGGTCAGGCACGTCGGATCGCCGAAGGGGTCATGGCGAACGCGACGCGCGGTCCGAGCTGGACCCGCATGTATGTGGGCACCGACGCGAAGCTTGCGGTCGTGTACGTCCAGCGCGATGATGCGGCCGGCAACCCGATCTTCGTGCATTCGGTTGATGCCTGGACCGCGATGCGCGACCGCAATACGTCGCGCGTCCAGCTGTCAGCGGGCTTCCCCACGGTCAATCATCGCGAAGTCTCCGCAACGAGCAGTCGCGGATTCGTTCGCTATAGCTACGCGTCGGTCGCGAGCGGTGGAGAAGTGATCAGCACCTTCGACGACTCGACCGCACGGTGGGCCACGGGCGCTGCGCCCATGTCGGCACGCACCGTCGTGGCGCAGGCGGCCACCCCCGCTGTTGCTCCAGGAGCGCCCAAACCATCGCCACTCACCAACGTCAGCACTGCGGTGACTGTGCAACCCACGGCGCCCCTCGCGACTCCCGTCCGGAACGAGGTGCCGACGCCGAACGCCGTGACGCGGCCCAGTGCTCCGACGGCGCGCATCAGCGAACCGGTTCCGAGTATTCCATTACCATCGTCCAGTACCTACATCGGTTCCGGTCGACGCGGCAACTCGCTTGGGCTCGCGATCCTGTTCCCTGGCGCGTCACAGCTTGCGGCGGGACACACCAAGCGCGCCATGCTACTCGGCGCGGCCGGCGTGCTCGGTGGCAGCATGTTTGTCTACGGTTTCACCGGTTCGCGCTACGCCTCTGGTCTGCAGCAGACTGCACCCACGTCATCCGCCCGCGTCGACGCGGCGAATGATTTTACCAGTAAGCGGCAGATGATGCTGTTGGGCTTTGGCACGGCTGGCGCGGCCTGGTTTGTTGGCGTCGTTGACGCCGCCATGCACCGCGACAACCGCTAGAGGCGCGCAGCATGCGCACCCATAGAACCGGTCGGCTTCCACTGCCTCTCCCACGCCATCGGCGTGGGCGCACGCTGTGGACGCGGTCCGTCGTCGCGGCATCGCTGCTGATCGTCTCGACGACGCGCGCATCGGCGCAGGCGCGCGAAACCGTATCGCGCTTCGATCATTGGCGGACAATTGACGCGGTGACGGCGGACATCGGCGGCATGGCGGCGCTGTCGTCTGCAACGGCGCCACAGATTTCTCGGCTCGCCGACCAGCTCCTGCAGCGCGGGCAGGCCTATCTGGATTTGTATGAATTCCAGCGGATCCTCGTGCGCGACCATGCAATGATGTTGGATAGCATCGCCAAGGTCGGTGGTCCTCGATTTGGCGCGGCGGGCTACTTCAAGGCGCGCGCACTGCATGAAGCGGGCAATGTGCGTGAGGCCACGACGGCCTATCGCGCGGCCGCCACGAGCGCACCGCTGGTGCTGCGACCCCTCGCTGCAGAGTGGTTGGCATCGCTGAACGGTGCGCCAAGTGCGCGTTGGCAGCAAGACCTCGCAGAGTGGCGGGCGGGACGGCCCAGCAAGAGCACGGCATGCCCGGTGGGCCAACGACAGTGCACACTGCTTCGCGCCATGATCGCCGAAGATGTCGGTGCTATCACGCGCCTGCAACACGAGCTTACCCAGCGCCCGCTAGCCGACTACACGGAAACGCAACGCGGGCGGGACGGCGACGTCACGGTAGAATTCTTCGATCCGCTCACCCTGTATCTTCTTGGTGCCGCCGACTTCGTTGTGGCCGCGAAAATCGGGAGTGGCAAGACTGACACCGATGCCTGGCGTGGATTCGCGCTGTTGCGCGCGGGTCGTGTCCGCGAAGCGGCGATGGTCTTGAAGGTGGTGGTCGACAACGGCGGCGCACGCGCCGAGCAACTCTCGCCGTTGCTCGGCGAGGCGGAATACCGACAGAACAATCGGGCTGGCGCCGAGCAGTTGTGGGGGACCGCATCGGGCGTCGGCCTGAACGTGCTGGCCGACGTCAAGAGCGGCCTTGGATTGGATTCCTCTGCCGTGCTGAGACAGCTTCGCGCCGAACGACAGCGCGGCCTGGAGCGATTCGTTGGCGGGGCGAGCGGTGGCACCTATCTCGCTCGCGCGCTGCTGCGATTCAATTTGTTGGCCGATGCCGAAGAGGTCTTGGCCGCGGTGCGACCGGCCAGTCAAGGCAGCCGTCTCAGCGCAGTGTCACCATCTGTGCTCGCGTTGGCGGCGCACGCCGAGTATCGGCGCGGTCGACTGCCCAGCTATCGCGATCGCTACAGTTTTGCGCGCGCCGACCTTGCCGACGTCGCGTCAGCGGCGCCGATCGTGGGCGGCATGCTGCGGCAGCTGCAACAGTTGACGATGACCGCCGATGGTCCCGCAACCACTCGAAGTCTTGAAGATCCGATGAACGAGGAAGAACTCGATGCGTAGTCCGACGATGTCCGTGCCGCGCGGCCGATGGCTCCGCGTAGTGCTCACGTGCGCGATCACGGCGCCCTTCGTCGCGAGCGCGCAACTTGGCGCACAGCGCGGCGGCGCGCGGACACCACCGCGTGCGCCTGCACCCAAGCCGGTAACACCACCGGCGCCGGTCGCGGCTACCGCAAGCACGCCGCTACCATCCACCCGCGGGCCCGGTACCGAACTGGCCTACGGAGAGCGTCCGGCCATCGGGAGCCTGAATCCCTATGGCGGACCGGTCACGGATGGTCCAACCGATCGCTTCCTGGCCCTGTTGTATGAGCCGCTCTACCGTTGGAATTTCTTGAATGACGCCGCGGAGCCCGTGCTTGCGGTCAGCGCGAAAAGCACCACGCCGAGTCGCGGTGCAAAGAGCGCGTTTGTGGTTGATCTCAAACCCAATGTCCTCTGGCATGATGGCAAGACGTTCAGCGCGACGGACGTGGAGTTTACGTATCGGTACATTTTGACCAAGGGTCAAAACCGCAACATGCGTGCGTCGGTCGGTGAGATACTTGCCGACGTCCGAGCGATCAAGCCGTTGCAGGTGCTCTTTGAGTTCAAAGAGGTCGTCACCGACCCGTCGATGGTGCTGACCCAGCTGATCATCCCGTCGTCGCGTTTCGTCGCGTCCACGCTGGATCCGATCGACGCAAGCAAGTCTCTCACCTACTATCCAGTCGGCACAGGGCCATACAAGCAGCTGGGGGATCCCAAGAAGAATCTGGAGCTGGTCGCGAACCCATCGTATCACGACAGCCGCGCCAAGATCGAAACGATTCGCTCGCGACAGTTTGCTGATCCAAGCAGCATGGTGGAGTCGTTCCTGAGTGCAGGTGGCGACGTCAACATGATTGTCGAGGTTCCTGACGAACAACTCAAGCGCGTGGAAGCCAGCAGGCCGCGCGTCAAGAATGCGCGTCTCGAGACGTACAAAGTGCATGCGATTGCGCTGCGCCAGAACGCGGGATCCGTGCTGCAGGATGCGCGCGTGCGTCGCGCGATCGCCATGGCCATCAACCGCGAACAAATCCGGAGCAACTGGTTTGTTGGACGCGGGGAGATTCTTCCGGGACCGTTCACGCCGGGGTCACCGTACTGGGACGCCAGCCTGAAACCGCTCCCGTTCGACACCGTGGCGGCGCGGAACGAGATCCGAAAGGCCGGTGCGCTGGGGCGCCCGCTTCGCCTGATCTACAAGACCGGAGATCTGGAAGCCAAGAGTCTCGAGTCGGATCTTGCCAGAACCATTCAGCAGGCACTGACGGCGGTCGGACTCCGCGTGACGTTGACGGCGAAAACACCGAATCAATTCCAGGAAAGCCTGTTCAACGACCGCTCCACCGAATGGGACATGGCGGTGGTACGTCTGGAGTTCAATCCCGTCTACGACGTCTCTTCGTATTTTCATTCGAAGAACATCAAGCCCGGTGGCTACAATTTCCTTCGCTACTCCAACCCGCAGGTGGATCGCCTGCTGAATCAGGTTGCAGAGTCGGACGATGCACCGCGGAAACTTGCGCTCACGCAACAACTGGCTCGCGTGCTGCGGGACTCTGTGCCGGCGGTGTTCCTGGTCAATGAGGAAACGGTCTTCGCGTATACGTCAGACGTGATCATTCCCGACGGTGCGACCGACTCGTTTTACTTCTTCACGTACGCCAACCAGTGGTACTTCCGTCCGCGTAGCGGACGGTAGCCGCCTCGTGGGCTGCCGCACCTCCGTTGGCGCAGGCTAGCGCATGCGTGTCATCGCTCGTGAGGTGGTGCACGTTGTGGCCGTCGCGCTGCTTGCGCTACTGTTGACGTCGTTCGCGCTTGGGACGCTGGCCATCCCAGCCCAGGAAGTGAGTTGGTCCTGTGTGCCATTGGGGCCTGATGCCGCACAGTTTGGCTGGGTGCGGCGTACCATGGAGCTGCTCTCGAGCGGCGTGACGCTCGGCTTCTGCGACTCCCCCATCACGCGCGGGGCGATCATTCCTGGAACCATCCGTGCAGCGGGCACGACCGGTCTCCTTGTGCTCTTGGCCAGCGTGTGCAGCACGCTCATCGCCGTTCCGCTGGGCATGCGACTCGCGATGCCTGGGTCCTCCGTGGCTGTCCGGATCACGCGCACCGGTATCGATGCCATCTCGAGCCTCCCTGTGCTTGTCTGGTGCACGCTGCTTTTCGTTGTGCTCGCCCGCGGGTTTGGCGTGATTCCCGGTGACGCGAGACATCCATACCTCACGACGGCCGTTGCCGTGCTCGCGCTTGTGAGCGGCGATCGCCTGTTGGCCGAACTCGTGCAGCGTGTTGAATCGGCAACCAGTGATACGCTGAGTGAACCCTACATGCGGACGGTGCGAGCTGGCGGGTTTGGCGTGCGCGCACATCTGGCGCGCAGTCTGGTGTCGCCCGTCGCCACCGCCGTCCTGAGCCGCGCCATGTTTCTGGTCAGTGGCGCGATCATCGTCGAATTGATTTTCGATTTGCCGGGCCTTGGGTCACTCATTCGGCAATCGCTTGGACGCGCCACCCCCGATCCCAAGGTGGCGTTGGCTGCTACCATGGCGCTTATCGCCTTCGGTACGGTCTTTCGCGCGACGCGACAGAGCGTCGTCTGGTTGGTGGATCGTCGGGTGCACCGCTGATCATGCAGACGATTACGGCAACAACCGTCCAGCCCGCCCACGCCGCGCGTACCGAGCGCTGGTGGCGTCGCGGTGGCGCGCCCCTGTGGATGGGAGTGACGTTGCTGTGCGCTTTAAGCAGCGTCCACCTGAGCTTGCCCGCAGCAGACAGTAGCGAGAACCGTAGCGAGAACCGTCAGGATTTCGCACTCGAACCATCACACTCGTCGTTGCTGCGGTCGTGGCTCTCGCCGCGCAGTGGCACGGACTACGTGTGCGTCGCCTTCGTGGGAAGCATCGACGGGGACTGCGCGCCGACGAGCACTCCACGCTTTGCCGCGCCGATGCGGCCAATCGCCAGAGTAGGCGAAGGCTATCGCTACGCGCCCAGCCTCACGGGGCGCGTGGTGGAATGGCGGATGGACGGGCAACCAACGACGCTCTCGGTGCACAGCGCAACCGGAGTGGTCACCGGGACACCAACACAGACGGGGCGGTTCGAGATCACGTTGAGTGCTGTGCAATCACCGGATAGCATCGTCCAACAGCGCATCACACTGTATGTGGATGATCGAACGCTGTGGTTTGGTGCTGATCGGTTTGGCGACGACATTCTGCGAAACGCCCTCGTCGCGGTCTCGCGTGCGCTCTTGCCGGCTTGGCTCACGGTTTGCGTGGGTGTTGTGGGCGGTACGCTCATCGGCGCCTTCGCGGGTTTTTATGGGGGCGCTGCGCGCCGCCTGCTTCTGGTTGGTGTGTCAGCCCTGCAGTCCGTGCCGGGGTTGCTGCTGGTGTTCATTGCGGCATCGGCATCCGACTTGGATCGCTGGGTGATGACGACGGTGGTGGGACTCATCCTAGCGCCCGAGGTCGCATTGGGCGTGATGCAGCGTGTGGAGTCGTTTCGCTCGCGCGAGTTCGTTGATGCCGCGCGCGAAATTGGCATGCCTGATCGGGCCATCCTCTGGCATGAGATCGTCTGGTTGAACGGGCGCGACTTCCTCGTACAGCGCGTCGCGAACGGCTTGGTCTTTGCCACGATCATGGACATCACGTTGAGCTACGTCGGATTGCTGGACAGCAATACGCTCAGTGTGGGCACCATGCTCAGGAGTGGGCGCGCGACGCTCGTGGGTGGTGGCTCCAGCGGCGAGGCCGTAGCCGCGGTGCTCGGGATCCTCATGCTGGTCAGTACGTTCATGCTGCTCTCACGCGGCGTCCGAGCACTCTGGGCGAGGCCTCGGTGATGATGCCCCAGCCGCTCCTTTCGATCGCTGGGCTTACGACGTGGTTTGAGTCTCCGCAGGGGACAGTGCGTGCGGTCGACGATGTATCGCTCACCCTCGATGCCGGGCACACGCTCGGTGTGGTTGGCGAGTCGGGAAGTGGCAAGACGCAGACGTTCTTCAGCATACTCGGGCTCTCCAGCGGCGCGCCGGGCGTTGTCGCCGGCCGCGCGCGGTTCGGCACGGTTGATCTGCTCGATGGTCTGGAGCGTTTCGTTGGGCCGCGCGGAAAGGACGTGCACGCGTGGAATCGAGTGCACCAGCAACGGCTTGCGCCAATCCTTGGCGCCGACGCCGCCCTGTTGTTTCAGGATCCCAAACGATCGCTCATCCCCTACTGGACCATCGGTCGGCACTTCACGGATGTCCTCCGTCGCCGCCCAACCGAACAACGACCAGCCGATCTGCTTGACTCACTCGGATTCCGTGATGCCACGCGAATTCTTGCGGCGTATCCGCACCAGCTCAGCGGTGGCGAAGCACAGCGGGCGCTGCTCGGTATCACGATGGCCATGCAGCCACGCCTCCTGATTGCGGATGAGCCGACGACCGGACTCGATACCATCAATCAGGCGCGTGTTCTGGAGGCGCTGCGCCAGGCGCACGACGGGCAGCAGCTTGCGATGGTGTTGATCTCGCACGACCTCGCCGTCGTCGACTGCATGGTGGACGACATCGTGGTCATGTTTGCCGGGCGTGTGGTGGAACGCATCTCCGCTTCGCAACTGCGCACGGTACCCGACTCGCAGCTGCATCCGTATACACGCGCCCTGCGGGCGAGTCAGCGGACACGGGCGGCGGGTCATCCCATCTCGACGGAGGCCTACAAAACGCCGCTCACTCGCGCGCCGAAGGGGTGCGCGTATCACCTCCGTTGCGCGTTGCGCCCGCTCCTGCCGGTGTCTACGCAGCAACAGTGTGCGACAGAGGCACCGCCGGAGCACATCGCGTCGCCCGGGCGTTCGCAGGCCTGCTGGGGGCAGCACGTATGAGCGTAACAGCGGCACCGCCACTACTCGAGGTGCGCGGCCTCTCGAAACGGTACGACGCTACCAGGCGACCGTTCTGGTCCCGATGGTCCGCATCGTCTGCCGAGACAACGGTGCAGGCGGTCGAGGACGTCTCGTTCACGCTCCAGCGTGGAGAGGTGCTAGGCATCGTCGGCGAGAGTGGATCGGGAAAGACGACTGTCGCCCGCATGCTCGCGCGCTTGGTTGCGCCGACGGCGGGGACGATCCTGCTTGATGGACGGGATGTGGGTGCCATGTCGCCATCCGATGTCCGCACCCATGTCCGGTCGCAGGTCCGTCTGATCTTTCAGGATCCTGACGCGGTCTTGAATCCCATGTCGACCATCGGAGAATCGCTGATCCGCGCATCCGCGCTGCACGCGCGTGTGGATTCGGACGCGTCTCCGCTTGAGCAGGTGATCGAACAGCTGGAGCGCGTCGGACTGTCCGCGCAGTACGTGCACAAATATCCAGACGAACTGAGTGGCGGCGAAAAACGCCGCATTGGCATCTGCCGGGCCTTGGCGACCAATCCCTCGATGATTGTCGCCGACGAGCCGTTAAGCGGATTGGACGTGATGTTGCAGGAACATGTCCTGAGCTTGTTGTGTGCAGAACAAGCGCGGCGCCACTTCGGGCTGATCCTCGTCTCACATGACCTTGACCGCGTGCAGCAGGTGTGCGATCGGATTCTCGTGATGTACGGCGGACGCGTGGTGGAACAGGTCGCGGCCGACCGACGCGGTGCGCGAGGGAGGGTGGTATACACTCATCCGTACAGCCAGGCATTGGAAGCAGCGCGCCTCGAAGTCAATCGTGGCGAGGCGGCGGCCTGAGCCGTCGCTGAGCGCCCCGCCGTTACTCGCCGCCGTTCCTCGCCGCCGTTACTCGCTGCCGTTACTCGCTGCCGCCCACGTACAGACTGTCGATCAATTCCTTGTACGTCTTGTCGATGACCCGACGCTTGACGCTGAGCTTGGGCGTCAGCTCGCCGCGCTCAATGCTGAAGTCGTGTTCGAGCAGTGCCACTTTCTTGGGCATCTCGTAGTGCGCGACACCAGTCAGCGTCTCCTGCACTTCCTTTTCCATCTTCGCGTGAATGGTCGGCATCGCCAGCAAGTCCGCCCGCGCGGTCCACACGATGCCTTGTGATGCGGCCCACTTTTCTAGCTGATCCCAGTTCGGAACTATGAGCACACTTGGGAACTTGCGTTTGTCGCCGATCATGACTGCTTGGCTCACGTACTTGTTGGTCTTGAGCGAGCTCTCGATCGGCTGCGGGGCGATGTTCTTGCCGCCAGCGGTGACGATGATGTCTTTCTTGCGATCCGTGATACGGAGATAGCCGTCGTGCAGCTCGCCGATATCACCCGTGGCAAACCAGCCGCCATCATCGATTACGTCGCGCGTGGCCTGCGGATTGTTGTAGTAGCCCTTCATGACGTGTGGACCGCGCGTGAGAATTTCACCATCCTTGGCAATCGACACTTCAACACCGCGAATCGGCCGACCCACGAAGCCCAGTCGGTAGTGCTCGATCGTGTTGCAGGTGATGACGGGCGACGTTTCCGTCAACCCATAGCCTTCAAGGATCGGCAGTCCCGCGCTGTAGAAGAATTTGGCGATCTCCGCCGACAGCGGCGCGCCGCCGGACACAAAGAATCGCGTGCGTCCACCCATGCGCTCGCGCAATTTGGAGAAGACGAGCCGGTCGGCCAGGGTGGCTTGCAGCGCCAGCAGTCCACCGGGTGTGCGACCGGCGAGTTTTGCTTCGGTGACGCGCTCGCCCACACGCTTGGCCCAGAAAAAGATGTTCTTCTTGAGCCCTCCGCTCGCGACGGCGTTCTCGAGCACGCGCGCGTAGATCTTCTCGAACAGTCGCGGGACCGACATCATGAGTGTGGGCCGTACTTCGCTCATGTTGAGTGGCACGGTGTCGATCGATTCGGCGTACACAATCGCTACGCCGTTGGCAAACAGGAAGTAGTCGCCCGTGCGTTCAAAGATGTGGCTGAGCGGAAGGAAGCTCAGCGCGATGTCATTGGTATCGACCTGCAGCGATGTCTTGGTCGCCATGACATTGCTGTGCACGTTGTCGTGCGTCAGCATGACACCCTTCGGATTGCCGGTGGTGCCTGACGTGTAGATCAGCGTGACGAGTTGGTCGCTGGTCACGGCCAGTGCGTCGCGCTTGAACTGCGCGTTACGCTCGGGGCTCTCGTGGGCGGCGCCCATACGCTCAAGGTCCGAGAGCGTCAGGTCGCATCCGTCGGCTGCGGTTGCCGCAAAGCCGATGATGTGCGTGAGCCCTGGGGTTTGCGTGCGAATCGAGGCGATCTTTTGTGCCTGCGCGGTGGTCGACACGAAGATGACCTTCGCTCCCGAATCGTTGAGCAGATACGGGATTTGCTCCGCCGGCAGTGTGGGGTAAATCGGCACATCGGTGACCGACGAGAGCAGGCACGCGTAGTCGGCAATCAGCCACTCCGGCCGATTCTCCGAGAGAATGCCCACGCGATCGTTGGCCCCGATGCCGAGCTGCGCGAGACCGTAGGCCACACGGCGCACGCGCTCGAGTATCGCGGCATGGCTGATCGGCGTCCACACGCCATTCACCTTCGACGCGACGGCATTCGCCCGCTGATGGCGCTCGACGGCATCGAAGAACAGCGCGTTAATGGTGCCGGGGGCCGGTCGAGGACCGCCGTTGGCGTAGCGCGTTGGCGAAGGCACGCCACCGAGGGTGTCGTTCAGGGCGGGATTGGGCGTCGCGACGAAGGTCATCGCATTCTCCTGCAGAGGCGGGTGGACGGAGAGATGCTCCGGCCATGGACGGAAATTGGTCGCCGACAGGCCGTGGCGCGAGGGCCTACGGCGTGGTTGGCGTGGGTTTGCGGACGGGAAGGGCAAGCCGGAACGGCGATCCACGCAGCGCCTTCCCTTTGTACGTCACGACGGCCTGCACAATGACCGACGCGGTGTCGCCGCTGGCTGGAAATCGGGCGGAGCGGATGCGGACCCGGCGGCCGGCGACACCGGACGGATCCGTCGTATCGAGGACGGATGGCCGGCCGGAATCATCGACCAGAAACACCGCTTGCATCGTGTCATTCGTGGGATTCGCCGGCGTCAGCAATTCAAAGCGGACCGGCCACGTGCGCACGATACTGGCGCCGCTCGTCAGCGAATCGATGTTGCGCACCACCACGGTCAGCGCCGGCGCGGTGTTGTTGTTCGCACCCGAGCGTCCGGTGTCGGGGAGCGTAGAGAAGGTCGGAATCGCCGATTGACCCGTGCGATCGACGGTGTCTGGTCGCAGGACCACCGCCACCGTCTTGAGGACTTGCAGCGATGCACCCACACGCGCGCCAAGTCGACCGTCCGATCCCCCCAACGTGGCCCGAAGCGCGCGTACAATGCCGGTGACCGAATCGATCGCGATGGCGCTGTCACGTCCGAAGTCGGCGTAGAGGTAGCGGACGGCGGCACCGGCGATCACATCCCCACTGAGGTTGCGCACCGTTGCGCGCACCGGCGTAACGACTCCGGCGATATTGCGGAGTGTGTCGCCGATGACCACCGACGGCGACGGCAACTCGGCGATCTCGATGGCCGCCGGTACGTCGGGGCCGGATCCCACTTCGGCGCAGGCCGCCGATACCAGCACCAACACGAGCCCTGCTCCCGCGCGCGTCACCAACCGCCGAATGCGCACTATGCAGGCCGCTCGGCCAGCCGCTCGGCGAGCAGCGTGGCAAGGTTGACGTAGGCCTGCGCCGCTGCATCGGCCGGCGAACGCAGCACAACCGGTTGCCCTGCGGCAAAGGCGTCCGACGTGGCGGGTGTGCGCGGGATGTAGGTATCGAACACGAGATGTTTGGGGAGGTGCTCACGCACGTAATGCGTGACGCGCTCCGTGGTGGTGCTTCCCGCTTCGTACATCGTGAGCAGAATTCCCTCAAGCGTGAGCGCCGGATTTTCTGGCAGCATGTCTTGAATGGCACGGAGAATCTGCGGCGTGGTTTGCAGCGCCAGCGGTTCGCATTGCAAGGGCACCACGGCGTGTTGGCTTGCCGCGAGGACCCGGCGGGTCACCGACCCAAGTCCCGGCGGCGTGTCGACCACGACCACGTGGCAGCGCTCGCGTGCGATCGCCAGCAACTCGGCCAGCACTGAGGATTCGCCAATGCGCCGTTGAAACGCCGAGTGATCCGCTTGCTCAGACACCGAGCCCGCCAGGATGACGCGAAGCCACGGAAGGCTGGTCGGGAGAATGACCTCGCGCAGGGAGCAGGCCCCGCGCATGTAGTCATCAAACCCGATGGTGGGATGCCCGCGTCGCAGCCCGACACCATAGCGCACAGCGCCCTGCGGGTCTGCGTCCACCAGGAGCGTCTTGAGTCCGCGGCGTGCGAATGCTGCCGCGAGATTGACTGCCGTGGTCGTTTTGCCGACGCCGCCCTTCTGACTGACGATGGCGAGAACGCGGCCCACCTCAGCCTGCTCCACCGTTGTGCGCGGCACCATCGTCGGGGCCGTCGCTGTCGTCGGGAGGCCCGTCGTCGGGACCTTCAGACATGGGCACACCCTTCAAACGGTCCAACGTTTGCTGGGCGTGCGCTCGGAATCGCGCATCCTCGGCGGAATCGGTGCTGTGCGCAAGGAACGCTTCAAGGTGCATTCCTGCGTGCGCCGTGTCGCCGCGCTTCAGCAGCAGGAAGGCCAGACCATAGTGCGCGCCGGCAAGGTCCGGTGCGATCTGCAACGCACGGCGATAGGTGCGGATGGCTTCTTCGGGTTGACTGGTCTTGGAGAAGGCAATCGCGATGTTCTGCAGCACCTTCAGGTCGTCCGGCCGCTCACGAAGCGCCAGACGATACGACGTCAGCGCGTTCGCAAAGTCTCCGCGCGACTCAAGGTCGAGCGCTTCTTTCAAGAAGTCTGTGGGGCGGCTTTCGCGCCCGGACGTACCGCCGGTAAGGCGGCGCCACCAAGTCATGCGCTCGCGGCGGGTCGGCGTTGAATAAGAGACTGTGTCACGACGTATGCACAAAAGTTATCCACGGGGCGCTTGCCCAACAAGACAGGGATGCGAGAGGTTAACGTACACCATACGCAGCGAATGCTCACATCCTTTGGAGAAGCCCATGGCCATGCGATCAAACTACGCGCCGGATCCGTCCAAAGGAGTGTTGCTCGTGGACTGGCCGCTCTTCGGCGAACTCTCGCGCGCGCTGGCGCTCAAGGTTGCCCGAACATGGCTCCCGGATATCGTCGTGGGGATCGCCACGGCCGGTGTGGTGCCTGGTGCCGCCGTGGCCGCTATTCTCGATCGCCCCTTTCACTCGATTCTGGTATCGCGCCGCCAGCCCGACACGACCGTGCGTGACACGCCGTCGGTCTTCGGGGCGGTGCCGACGGATGTTCGAGGGAAGCGCGTACTGGTGGTCGACGAAACGTGCGACTCAGGGGCGACGATGCGCTTGGCTATTAGCGCCATAGGGAACGCGGGAGCCAAAGAGGTCCAATCGGCGGTCAGCTTTCGGACCGGAGACTTCGCCCCGGATTTCCATGCGCTGGCGACCGAGAGCGCGATCGTGCTGCCGTGGGATCGGGAGATTCTCGTTGGGGATGAGCTCAAACCCAACCCGAAGTACGCCGGAATGATTCCGGGGGCGTAGAGCCGGCGTCCTCGCGCTGTGTGCGAGGACGCGTTATGCCTGTTAGGCGCTGGCGGCCGCGCGGTCGTACGGAATGCCGCGGCCCATCGCTTCATGCACGTACGCCATGACGTCGATCGACCCGAGCAGGAACCGGCAGCGCTCGTCGCCAGACGCGCGACATTCCACTTCGAGCACGGCAATTGGCGCACTCGCCAACTTCCCGAAAAACCCCGCGAAGATGCCCGTCGTGACATGGCAGCCGCTGCCTTGCCCCACGGCCTCGCCCCAATTGTCGGCATCAATGGCGATCACGGCGTCGCTGAGCGACGTGAACTGCATCTGCCCCCACCCATACTCGGCGAAGAAATCGCCGACTAAGCGGGTGAAGCGCGCGTCGTCCAACGAATCGGGCGCCGTCTCGCCATGCTCATGCAGCCACGACGAAAACGCGTCGAATAACGCCTGGCCGGCATAGTAGCCGGCATCGCGAACGGAGTCGATCGTGACGGCCGACACCGGGGACTCGACCGCTGTGCGCAGCGCCGAGAAGAAGTCGACGGGGACGGCGACGGTGCGGGTGCTGGGGATCGAAAGCGTTGAAGTCAATGGAGTTCTCGCCTGGGTGCGCGCTGTGCCAACGAAGAAGCTGCGGTGATGGATATCACGTGGTACGACGCTCGCTACTGGGGGCCGTCACGTCAAGACTAATGCATGAGCGGGCGGCCGTCGTCCATTGTGACGGTGTCTTCCAAACACGGGACGGGCGGCTCTAAAAATCGGCGATTCCTGTGACTCCCAGCAGGTGTGCGTCACTCCTTGGCGCTAAACTCAAACGGATTGAGTACGTCAATTCCGAAGGAGGCAAAATCAGCGACGTTGCGCGTGACCACCGTGAGGCTATGTACTTTGGCGATCGCGGCAATCATGGCGTCTTCGTACAGCATGTCTGACTTTTTGTGCAGTATCGTCGTCCAGCAGCGAAATGCAGGCCCGTCCATCTGGAGCATGTTGTACGAGCCCGTCAACTGATCCAGCCACTGCTCGATCTCGCGCGCCTTCTCGGCGTCCTGCTCTCGCGTCAGTTCAATGCCGGCCTGAATTTCGCCGAGCGTGACGGACGCGAGATATAGGTTTGCATCGTCTACGGACTCCAGCCATTCCACCACGGCGCCGTGCGGCCGGCGTTTGCGCAACTCGGACACAACGTTGGTGTCCAGCAAGTACATCGCGGTCACCGGAGCGCTACGGACCGGCGGCGATGAGCCCGACCTCGCTCCGGGACGAGCGTTTCGGTACGTGCCGCGTCCGTGAGCAGCAATTGTTTGAGCGATGGGCGCGCGGCGGCCTGCAGGCGATGCCATTCCGCAATGGGAACGAGCACGGCAGTCTCGTTGCCGCGACGAGTAACCAGTTGGGGGCCATCCGTTACGCAGGCATCCAGCAACTCACTAAAGCGGGCTTTGGCATCCTGAACTGGCCAGATCTGCATGTCGGACTCCGGTCGAAGTGACAGACTAGACAGATGACTAGTCTATGGCGTGGATCGCGCACAGTCAAGCAGCGCTTTTACCCGGCGCCGCGAGGGCACCCGGGTAAAGGGCGTTCAACCATCCGAGACCTCTGCTGCACGAGCGGGTCGGCGAGATGGTTCGCGCGCGAGTTCCGCTCGCGACCCCTCGCTAGTTCGCCTTGTCCTGCTGCGCGAAGCGCACGGTGAATCCGCCGACGCGCGTGCCGTGTTCCTTGCCGCGCTCGATGTCGCTGCGATAGTGAATGCCGCCGTAGAGTCGCGAGATGCCCGCTTCGTTGGCCATGCGGTCGAACGCGCTCGCTGATTCGGGAAAGATGTACCCGAGCACCGATGACGCGGCGGCCGAGAAGGTGGAGTGACCCGATGGATACGCCGGAAAGTTGGGTAGGCCGATGGCCGTCTTGATCGATGGATCGAGCTGCATGGGGCGCGGATTGAAGTAGAAGTACTTTGCGTTCCAGCAGGCCACCGACGCATCGTGCATCGCCATATTGAGCAGCGCGAACGTGCGTGCGGCGCGCACCTCACTCATCTTCGCATCGCGAATGTGTTCGGCGGCGATGTCGTTCCAGTGTCCCGGTGGCGTATACGTACCGGCCCCATCGTTCCACTTTTGCGCGATGTCGCGCTGTGCCGTCGACAACTGCCCGAGCGTGCGCTTCACTTCGGCGAGTTCCGTCTGCATCTGGGCCGAGTGCGTAGACGGTGGCGCCACTGGCCGCGATGCGGCGATGTCGCTCGCGGTCATCGACCACGCTTGAACCGCACCGAAATTGGGGAGCATCGGCGGACGCGCGGGCGATTCCTGGCTTACCCACGCGATTTCGCCGCGTGCGGTGGCGCTGTCCGCCAGCGACTTCCACTGCGCGGTATTGCCCACGGCGCTCCTGGTGCCGTCGTTGCCGGCGCGCGCCGTCATGATGGTCGCGACCGACTGGCCGAGTGCGAGTCCGGCCGCGACGTCGCTGGCCGTGGCGCGTCCGGACAGCAATGCGGCTTCGCGCTGATCGGCCGCCTTGCGCGTGATCTCCTCGACGGCGGCCGGGAAGAGCAGCTTGAGCATGTCGGCCGTGACACCCGAGAGCACCGCATCTTCCGACGGATACGACGGCAGGTCGGTGACGGGCGCCAGCGCCTGCACGCTCGCGTCCACCTTGGCGGGTGCCGCGCGATTGAACTGATATTTCCAGTACCACGCGGCCTTGAGCGCTTCGTACTGCGCCACGCTCACATAGCTGAAAGCGCGCGCCGCATACGGTGGATTGGCGAAGGGGAAGTTGGGATCGGCGAACGGATTGTTGGCGTCGGGCAGCGGATAGGTGCCATCAGCCTTGGGCGCCGGCGGCAGATTGTAGCGCGCCACCAGTTCGCGCAGAATCTGGTTCCAGCGCAGCACACCACCGCCGCTCCAGTAGGCGATGGTCGCCCGCTGCGCGTCGGTGAGCACGGACTGCAACACCTTGATCGACGTGAGCTCCGCTCTGTACGCATCGCTGGTGACGGCCGCAGGCGCCGCGACCGCGATCTGCGACGGCGACGCCAGCACGATCGTCTTCCATGCACCGGCCGACGCGTCGGTACTGGCCGGTGTGAGCGGCGGCAGTTGTTCGGTGGCGGTGATGTCCTTGCTGCACGCGGACGGTGCAAGCGTGAAGGCCAGTGCGGTCAACGCAGCGGCGACGGCGCGCGCAGCGATGGCGCGCGCGGCTGCGCGTGGGGCTGGGCGCATGGTCACCAAGGCCGTCCGAGCACGACCACGCCAGCGGACACGCCGGTGGATTGCCCCACATTGCGACCACGCAGCACGCGCGACGCACCGACTTGTGCCATCACCGCAGGCAACTTTGGTAGCGTGTAGCGCACGCGCGCATCGAGGCGCTTGAAGTCCATGCGGTTGGAGACAAACGGCATGTCCTGTCGACGAATGTCGCCGCCGCCCAACGTGCGCTGCGTGGTGAGCGGTGCGATCACGTCCCATCCCTTGCCCTGCCAGCCAAGTGCCACGACGTAGTCGGAGACATCCGGCATGCGCACGTCGTTGCTGAGTGTGAGCTGTCCGTTCGTGTAGTACGCTGGTCGGGCGAGCGTCACGTTGCTGCGCTTGGTGTACCCAGCGCTTCCGTTCACGAACCATCCGCGCTTTGACTGGAACGAGAGCGTGCCGCGACCGATCACGCGTTTGGCGGCCGAGCCGATCGACATGGGCAGAAAGTCGGGGGTGTAGTCGCTTACGGGCAGACCGGCGCCGGCGACGGCAATGACCTGCATGGTGCCGAGGGACGTGAACGGCGTGGACAGCAGTCGCATCTTCGCGGCAACTGTGAGGTCCTGCAGGCCGCGCTGCCCTTGCAGTACGCCTTGGCTGGCGTTCGTGCGCACGTACGGCAGTGTGGCGAGGAGCGTGAGGTTCTTGGTGACGCCATACGCGCCCATCGTGGACACTTCCTGCGTGGACAGCGTGCCGATGTTGTCGTTGGTGCGCTTGCGCGGCCCTTCCCAGTAGTGCTGCCAGGCATCGTGCACGTAGAGCACGGTGGCACAGGCCACGCGACGGCCCATGAAGTCGGCATCGTCGAGCGTCTGCGCGGGCAGACGGGTCGCCGACAGCGGCGCAACGGCAACGGCACTCGCGAACAGCAGTGTGGCGGGAAAGCGGTGGGTCATTGAAAGCGGTAAAACGAGAGGAGCGGTTCGGGCGCATCGCGGCGGGCCTCGGCGAACGCGCCCACGGGCGCAGCTGAGGAAGTGTAGTCTGTGCGCCGACCGCTGTCATCCAGGAAGACACGCGGCTGCGCCGCTCGCGCCAAATTGGTGGCGGTGGCGATATTACGGCGCACCACGAATTCTCTCGTCACATTTTTGACATCCCCCATGATGGCTCGCATCGAAGTTACGCCCGGCGGGTTGACGTGCTCGCGCATCGTCTATGGCACGTGGCGTCTGCTCGACGCCGCGGCCGACGCCGAGCCGGGGCCGCTTTCTGCGCGCCTGCAACAGTGCGTGGATCTGGGCATCACCACGATCGACACGGCCGAGATCTACGGGCTCTATCGCGTGGAGGCGGCGATCGGTGCCGCGCTGGCACGCGACAAGGGGCTACGCGCAAAGGTCGAGATCGTGACCAAAGCGGGCATCTATATCCCGCACGACATGCAACCCGACCGCAGGGTGTCGTTCTACAACGCGTCAGGTGCCCGCTTGATCGAGAGCGCCGAGCAGTCGCTTCGCCTGATGGGGATCGAGTACATCGACCTGTTGCTGGTGCATCGTCCCGATTGGCTCACGAGCGTCGATGATACCGCCGACGGATTGAATCGATTGCTCAAGGACGGGAAGATCCGCGCGGCCGGTGTGTCGAACTACACCGTGCACCAATTCGAAGCGCTGAATGCGCGCGTGGATCAGCCGTTGGTCACGAATCAGGTGGAGTTCAACCTGCTGCACATGGACCCCATGTTTGACGGCGTCACCGATCAGTGTCAGCGCCACCGTATTCCGCTGATGGCGTGGTCCCCGTTGGCCGGCGGTCGCTTGCTTCACACTGATGATGACACGGCCGTGCGGGTGCAGCAGCTCGCCGCGCAGTTGTCGCCCAAATACGGCAACGCAACGGTGGATCAGTTGGCGTATGCGTGGCTGCTGGCGCATCCGTCGCGGCCCATGCCGATCGTGGGATCGAACAAGATTGAGCGGGTGGCGAGTGCGGCGCGGGCGGCTGAGATTGTGCTGGAGCGCGAAGACTGGTACGCGTTGTGGTCGGCGGCGCAGGGGCGGCGGATACCGTAACGCGGACGTTCGCATCACCGGCCACAACGTCGTGCATCGCCGGGTAGCTGGAAAACGCGGGCGTGCAGGTCGGCGTGCTTACTTCGAGAGCATGCCAATTGTTCGCAGCCAACTCTCCACCAATTGCGGCCATCCGGTGATCGGAAACGTTGTGCGCCGCAGCCCGAAGGCATGCCCGCCTTTCACATACACATGCGACTCAACTGGGACGCCAGCCTTCCGGAGTGCCGTGCGATAGACGAGCGAGTTCTCGACAGGATCTACGGGATCATCCTCCGCATGAAGCAAGAACGTGGGCGGTGTGCGGCTGGTGACCCGGATGTTGGGGTTCAATGCAAAATTTCTTGCCGGTAGCACCAAATGCCCAGGATAGAGCGCGATCGCGAAATCTGGGCGGCAGCTCACCGCGTCGGCCGCGTCTACAGACGGATACAGACGATGCTCGAAGTGCGTGCTCAGGTCAACGACCATGTGTCCACCGGCCGAAAAGCCGAGCACTCCGATCTTCTTTGGGTCGACATGCAGCGACGCCGCCTGGAAGCGCACCAGTCCAACGGTTCTCTGCGCGTCGACCAACGCCGTCCGGCACTCCCGATACGGCCCGGATTTCACGCACGGCACGCGATACTTCAACAACACGCACGTGATGCCCTTGGCTATCAACCAGTCGCAGACCTCCGTGCCTTCAAGATCGATCGCCAGCACGTTGTAGCCGCCGCCGGGGAATACGACGACCGCCGCACCCGTGTTGCTATCCACGGGCGAGTAGACGGTCATGGTCGGTTGTGAGACCCTGTCCACATAGATCCAGGGCTTGCCGCCAACAAGCTTCGGCCTACCAGTGGCGTCCACGACCGTCCCTGAGACCTCGGGTCCTTTGACCGGCTGCGCATCAGGCACGACACCCGGCCAGATCGGGAGTTGCGTGTGGCCCGGCGATGGCCGCCAGGCCGCCTGTCCTTCAGCGAGCGCTGGCGCCCCGGCTGCGAATACCAAGCATACCAGTAGCGCCGTGCGCATCCGGTGTCGCGCTGTCATCGAAATGCTCTTGCGTACCCTTCACTCCCACGAGGGAACGGCGAAGCATCCCACGCGATACTCGGCGCGTAATTCATGGCTCTCCAAAAAATGGAGCCACACGCCGGAGTCGTCGCCTGTGTGACAATACACGAGCGCAAACTTGTTGATGTAGCCAGCCGTTCGTCCCCACTTCCTCACGATCACGCGATAGAGATCCGCATCGTCCAGATCTTCGGCTTCGAGTCGGATCCACTCGCCATCATCGTTGTAATCTTCGATGTCGACAGCAGCGATCTTGTTGATCCTGTCGAGCACGCCGTTCAGGGTGCTGGAGTATTTGGACATGTCTTGATGGAAGCGCTTTCTGGAGGAAATGGCAAGGCGGCGCTCGCCGGGAACCGGTCGATCAGCGCCAACTCGTCGGCCAATCCCTCGATCGCCCGGACGGCCGTCGCGGTCGGATCAAGGCACGGCAGGTCCCAGATCTCGCCCTTGAAGCCCCACTGGCGAACATACCAGCGATCGTGCTCGTCCTTCCCCAGAGGGAATACGGCGCAGACAAAGGGCTTGTACCGGAACTTGTCCCCTTCTTCTGCCCCAATGCGATGCAACACACACCCACCATGAAAGAACACGCACCAGCCACCGGACACCCGCATGACGCGCTGGCCGGCCTTTTTCCGATGGCTCAAGAAGCCCTCTCGCTCCACCAGCGCCCGCGCATCGGTACGCAGCGCCGGAAGAAACTTGTCAAGATTGCGGGTGATGACGGCCTCTTCCTCCTCGTAGACTGGCGGCCGCCCGTTGCGGCAGCACCCCCCCTCGCATCCGCGGCCGAACGTGCAATCAAACCGGGCGCTCTCGGCATTCAGCACCGGGAGCCTCATGCGTCGGTGCCGGTAAGCGACTTGCAGTAGACCACACAGTCATCGCCGGGTTGGTAGAAATCGCGGATGCGGCCGACGACCTCGAATCCGCACCGCTGGTAGAATGTCCTGGTGCGTTCATATGCTGCGCGCCCACTGGTTTCGAGCACAATGCGCTCTCCGCCCGACTCGCGAACGAATGCCTCGATGCGCGACTGCAGCGCGCGGCCCACGCCTGTTCCCTGCACGGCGGGATGCACGCAGATCCAATAGACGTGCCACGTGCTGGCCGTCAATGGGGTCCGCCCGATGCAGGCGTAGCCGCGCACCTGCCCGAGGAGATCGACGCCAAGCAACGTGTAGTCGTCATTGAAGCCCGCGTCGACCATCTCCAGCGCCACTCGGCACTCTTCCTCGGTGAACGCATGGCTTTCGACCAAGGCCGCGTGCACGGCATCGCGGTCGGCGGGAAGGAGTGGTCGAATGTTCATGCCCATGCGATCTGTCTCTGCACAAAATGCTCCCAGGTCCATCCCGCTTCCCGTACAGCGCGTCGCACGCCGACTCCCAGACCGATTTCCGGATTTGGATTGACGTCCAGTACACACGGGATCCCCTGTGCATTCAGTCGCATATCCACGCGGATGTACCCCTTGGCACCAACGGCTCGCCATGCGCCTCTCGCCGTTGCCGTAAGGGTGTCGCGCAGGGACGGCTCGACCTCGGTATCGTAGTCGAGCGGCGAGTCGGCATAGTCGGCGCTCGCCACATCCCACTTGGCCGCGTACGTCAGCAGGCGCATCCCGTTCAGAAATCGCGTCTCGCCAACGGACACGTGGTCTGGACTGGTGTGCCCCCACACCGACACCTGAAACTCCCTTCCGGCAAGGAACTCCTGCACGACCGCAGGGCCGCGCATGTTCGCCAATGCCCCACGCAGCGCCGCCGCGTTCTCGCAAATGGAGGAGATGTAAATCCCCGCGGAACCATCTTCATCGGCCGGCTTCACGATGCACGGGAACACGCCGGTGCGGGGAGTCGGAATACCGGAGGACACCAGTACCGCATTGGTGACGTCCTTGCGGCGACACAGCGCGAGTGTCTCGCTGCCCGACCCGGTATGGCGTATCCCCAGCCACTCCAGCAAGGCCACGAGGTGAGCCTCCCGATCCGGGCGGCCGAGTGGGGCCTCGCACAGGTTGAAGACCACGTCCGGAGCATGCAACGCAAGCACACGGAGCACTTCCGATACTTCTCCGCGAACACCGACGACGACCGATCCCGGGACGACCTCCTCAATGCCCTTCGCTGTTTCGTGCAGTTCGAACTCGCCGACATCGCGATCGATGGCGAGTGTATTCGGGGGCAGTGAATGCAGCACGAGGACTTTCATGCGGGCGTCCGCACGACAAGCGGTACCCCGGTCCTGCGGGCGGCATCGATGAGGACCCCCTGCACCAACGCGTCATACGAAAGTGCGGCACGACTGAGGATCACCACGTCGCTGTCATGAGGATGCAGACCGGGCAATGGATTGCATTCAATGAAACGTGGCACGCCGGTCGCGTCCAGTCGAAAATCGAGCCGCGCGAGGTCGCGGCACCCCAGTAGCTGATACGCGGTAAGCGCGGAACCGCGGAGTGTGTCCAGTACGGCGTCGGGGAGTCGCGGCGGCACATGGTATCGCACAGAATTCCGGTAGTCCCGCTTGACTGCAAGCGAATAGAGAAACGCCGACGACGGAAGCGCTGGTGCGATTTCCATCATTCCCAGGACTGAGACGCGCGGAGCATTGCCCTTCACCGCCACCGTGACTTCAGTACCGGGAAGAAACTCCTCGACCAGCACCGGACAGCCATAGGTCGCGCGCAACCAGCGCGCACGACGAACGGCCGCCTCGGTGCTGTGCGCTATCGACGCGCTCCCGATACCTTTGCTCGACCCTTCGTCGTTGGGTTTGACGATGACGGGGAAGGTGAGCATGGGGAGTTGCCGCTCATCGGCGTCGGTTTCCAGAAGCACCGCCGCCGCGATGGGGACCGCGGGTGCAACGACACGTCGGCTCAAGGCCTTGTCCAAGGTGAGGGCCAGCGTCAACGCATCCGAACCGGTGTGCGGTACGCCGGCCAGTTCGCACGCGAGAGCCGGAATGGCGGCACGACACCGTCGCTCGCGACCCACGAGATGCACCGGCCCTTCAGCAATGTTGAATGCCATGTCGTATTTGCCGCGCTGCAATCGTTGGCCAAGCAGCCCATCGGCTTCCAGCAGTTCCACCTCCAGCCCAAGTGCGCGAATTGCACTGGCAATGTGGTTGATCGTCTCCCGGCTGTCATACTCCTCAAACATGTCGTCCGGCAGATCACCGGCTACCACAACAGGCCGTTCGTTGAAGAGGATCGCGATTTTCATGGGAAAGCTTTCGGTGTCCTGCAGCGAGTCCGTGCAGAAACGGAACGCGCACGGAATTGGAGCTGTTGGAGAGCTCGAATGTGTTGTCGGAGCGCCGCGGTGTCGAGAGCCCCATGGTCCGCGTATCGCCCTTCCGTGCGTCAGGCACCGTGAATGCTCCCTTCGAGCGAGCACGTCCTCACCCTTTCGGGCGCTGGTTTTTGCGCACAGCGATTGCGAACGTAGAGGTGGTAGTTCACCCCTTTCAGGAGCTCACGATGATGCACGCATTCCGAACCATGGCCTCGTTGGCCTGCCTCGCGCTTGTTGCGGCCTGCAACACGGCCGACGGCGTCAAGAAGGACGCCGACATCGCGGCGGAGAAGACCGCAGAAGCGGCGTCAGCGACGGGATCCGCCGTTGAAGGCGCGGCGGAGACGAGCCAGATCAAGACCGCCATCATGGCGGATACCCGCGTCGATGCGGGGGATATCAACGTCGACACCGATGAGAACCGGAAGGTGGTTACCCTGAGGGGCACGGTGAAGACGGAAGCCGAGCGGGTGCTCGCAGGCGAGATCGCCAACTCGAAGGCGACCGGCTACGCGGTGGTGAACAACCTCAGCGTCAGGAAGTAGGATAGCCGCACACCATACCAGACCGCCGGGCATCTCTCGGCGCCCGGCGGTCGTGGTCCACGGTATCCCAACGCGATCAGTTCGAAAGCCGGCTTGACGACTCACCCGATGCGGAGCAGCGCGGCCAGCACCCGGCGCGCTTTCATCGCTGGTTGACGCGGATGCTGTGCTGGCCCGCCGATCGCCCCGCAACGTCTCCAGTCGATTCCCTGGGGGGACGCGAAGTGCCTCGACGGCAAGCGCCGCGTCGAGGAGCAGCAGCTTGCGACGCATCTGCCTCCCATTCTCGTTAGGCGGAAGTGTACACGAAGCTGGTGCAAGAACCCCCGTCTGCAGCAAGCACGGGGACGCCCGTCGGCCCACGCATCCTACACGGCGGCGGCCGCGCCCGCCACGCGCCAGACACCGAGGAGACCGGTGACCATCCGGCGCAGCGCATTCAGCGGCTGGCCCGCCCCGACGCGCGGCCCATCCGACCGTGGCGCAGTCGGCGTACCCGTCGTCCCGCGTCGTGCGCGCTGGGCCGCCAGCATGGTCGCCGAACCCAATACCGCCGAGACGACGAAACTTCGCACGCACCAGCCCGCCGCGATGAGGAGCGGGGTGCGCTCGGCCCCAGAACCCAAGAGCGCGGCCGACGCCACCGTGGCCACTAGGGCGCTCCCCCACAACACGCCGTTCTTGCGATGAAACGAGCCCAGCGATCCGGCGGCGCTCTCAGTGACGGCGAGCGCGCCACTCACCACCAGCGCGACGGCTTCCAAGCCCATCAGCCCCATCCCGGACCCCGACGTCACCAGCCCTCCGGCAGCGAGGCCCACGGGGATTCCGAGCGCCGCGATGCGACGCGCCAGCGTACTGGCGGCGTGCGCGGGTGCGGACGGCGATTCCGCACCCATCAGCTGCAGCCGCTTTCAACCAAGCGCGCGCAGCGCGCCAACAATAGCGCGGCTGTCAGCTGCAAGCAATGTTGGGCAGCACCCCGCACTCGCTGGCTGTCGTTGTCACTCCGGTCGAGGAGGCCACGCGATGCGGGGGACCCCCCTCATGGAGTGTTGGATGAGTGTCGAGTCGACCAGACACGATGTCCAGTGCGCAACCCCTCACTCGTGGGGGACGTGTTGAAGACTCGCTTTCGCTCGCCGGATCGGCGCGAAGGTCTCCACAGGTTCGTTACTAAGAAAGTCTAGGATGATGCTGTTACAGATCTCCGGTTTCTCGACCAGCAGGCCGTGCGAAGTGCCCGGGATGATAGCCAACTCTGAGTTGGGAAGCGCTCGGTAGAGGGCGACGGCGTGTTCGAGCGCGACTTCGTCGTCGTCGCCCAGCATCACGAGTGTCCGCGGCGTGATACGAGAAAGATCTGTGACGGTAAAGGCGGGTTCGACGAGGTGCATGCGAGCGAGTTTCTCCACCACCACCGAGTAATGCGCGGCACCATCCGGGGATACTTCGTCGTAGCTCTTTGCCATAAAGTCCGGGAGCTGCTGACTCGGGTCAATGACTCCGGGCAACCACCCGTTGTGATGAAATACACCGGCGACGAACACCAAGCGAGAGACGAGATCGGGCCGACGCATGGCGACGAGTAGCGCGACGACGGCGCCGTCGCTGCAACCGAGCAGCCTCGCCCGACCGCTAACCACCTGCTCAAGAAAGTGGATTGTGTCATCGGCCATGAGGTCGAAGGTGATCGGCCCCACGTCGTGCGTATGGCCATGACCTCGGCGCTCAGGAGTGAAGGTACGGAACCGTGCCGATAGGGCATCGAGGTTCGGTCCAAAGGCTCTCGAGTCCACGAAGCCCGGATGCAACAGGACGAGAGGCTCACCCGCGCCCCGTTCGTCGAACCAAGTTCGCACTCCGTTCAGGTCCACATAGGTTGCCATCGTCTTCCTCGGCTTCTTGTCCAAGTAACGCTGCTCGTTGCTGCCCGACGCCGGCGTCTGCTGCGAGCGGGCACATCATTGCGAGCGCAGCGAGCGTCCGCAATCCGCTCGACAGCAGCAAGCATCGTTATGCGACTTGCAACGGTCGAATGTGAGCAATTTCGTGCTTCAACCCACGTGCCGCGTCCCACAGGTCGACGTTGCGCTGCAGATTCAGCCAGAACTCGGGCGAGTTGCCAAAGAGCTTGCCGAGTCGCAGCGCCATTTCTGGGGTCAGCGCGCGGCGCTCTCGCAGCAGCTCATTTATCGACTGACGAGACACACCAGCGGACTCGGCGAGTGCGGTAACGGAGAGCCCGTATTCCGGCAGAAAATCCTCGCGAAGAATTTCGCCGGGGTGAATCGGTCGGCGTTCGCGTGGACGCGTGTTGGGGATGCTCATGCGAGAGGGGCTCCGGTTCGTGATCGTCGCAGAACTCGACATCATGCGCATCGCCATCTTCGAAGCGAAAGCAGATGCGCCACTGATCGTTAACGGGAATCGAATGCTGGCCCGCTCGATCGTCCTTGAGCGCGTGCAGCCGATTCCCCGGCGGTACGCGCAAATCGGAAGGCAGCGTTGCCACATCGATCGCTTCCAGCTTTCGTAGCGCGCGCCGAGCCACATCCACCGGCACTCGCTTCGCCTTTCCAGTCCGGAAGAGCTCTTCAGTCGCGCGGTCGGCAAATGTCTTGATCACACAGAAGTGTACTGTGTCACGTGACACATGTCAACTCAAAGCGAGCGGCATTACGCTGGCTTCCGCAGCGGGCGATCAAATCAATGCGAGCGCCGCGAGCTACCGAAAACGCCCGTCTGCAGCAAGCATCGTCATGCCGCACCGCGCTTGGCCGGCTTCCACTGCATCGCGAGCCGACGACCGGTCCCCGCGCACTCGCGGAGATATAGGTTGATCAAGGTCTGATAGGGTATTTCGGTGTCGAGCGCCAACGCCTTGAAGTAGTCGACCGTGAACTCGTCGAGCCGAATCGTCACGGGCCGCTTCAGCTTCGCAGCGTACGGATTGCGCTGGCCCTTCGAAAAATCGAGTGTGCGCTTCATCGTTTCCACCGCGCGGCATATTGCGCGCGCTGCAAAGGGGTGGCCTTGCGAGCCGAAATGAGCCGAATGACGCCGTCGTCGGCACGATAACAGTGGATGACGAGCAGGAGCCGCAGGCGCGCGCTTCGGCCGAGGAGGTAGAACCGTTCCTCGTCCGTCGAGTGCACTGCATCCGCCAACAGAATCGCGTCGTCATCGGCAAACGCCGTCTGCGCCTCATCGAACGCGATTCCGTGCTTCTGTCGGTTCCGTTGATCTTTGGCTGGCTCCCACTCGAAGCGAAGTTCATCCACATCCAATTGTACACATATCGTACGTACGACGCAACACTCAGTATGACGACATAACGAACGCGTGCGTTCAGTTGCAGCCGAATCAAGTAACGCGAGCGCAGCGAGCACACCCTAGATCGGCTGTCAACTGCAACCTGTGTTCGACGGCGCGTCTCCTTCGGGATTGCTCATGGCGCTACGCGGCGTGACTGTCGCTGTCTGGCAACTTATGTGGGAGCGTTACGCCCTCGCGGCCGGACGCGGTCTGCCGGGCCTGCAACTGTCGCCCGAGTTCCTGAAAATCATATCCCGCTCGCGCAAATATCGCTTCTCGTGCTGCACGAACCTCGTTCACGATCGCATCGCCGCCGATCGTGTTCGGTGCATCCGTTGGCACTGGTCTATAGCTCACGATTGCCTCAGTCGTTGGTCTCGCCCATGAGCTCGTCGGGCGTGCAGAGGATAGGTGGTCGATATCCTTGGATCCGACACGCACGCTCAAGCGGCGGACGGAGTTCGGCATTTGCAATATGGCGCAGGTTCCACGTCAACAGGTAGTCCATCCCGTGCACAGCGGCCAACGCGATATGCAGGGCGTCGGCCCCGGCGCGAGCGGGCAGTCGCGCCAGCGCTTGGAGTGAGGGGGCCAGCGCCAGCGCGCGTTCCGTCACGTTGACCAGCGGCAGATGGCGGGCGATTGCAAGCCGCCGTTCCGCCGCCTCAGGATCCCCGTCGGCCGCCTCCTCAAGCACCAGCTCCGACACAAAGAGCGAAAAGGCGTCACGCCGGGTGGCCCACCAAGTTTGCGTTACCTGCTGCCGAGCCGCCGCCACGACGTTGTTGGTGGGTCGAGCGGTCAAGTAGCCGAATATGGTCGTCTCGACGTAAATAGTTGGCGGCATTTCCAGAAGTTAGCCGAAATTTTCGCAACTGCCACTCGGCGCCTGCTGTTCAGCCATGCAGCGCCGCCGAACGCCAGGGTTCAGCAGCGGGGCGCATCATAGGGCGGCGAAGCCGCGCTCAATACCTGCCTCGTCTGCTGCAATGTTGCTAGACAGTTCCGTCGTCCTCGCGCTCACGGAAGAAGGTGCGAACAGTTTCGTCGGCGCTCACGGCCTCCTGCCATGCGGTGTGGTTTGCACGAAGCCACTCGAGTCGCTCCTGCTTATATCGTGTTCGGCCCAACTCGAGTTGCGCGGGCTCTGGCCGTAGTGGCACATGAAGAGTGAACGTCCCCATGCGCCGTCCCCACGGCAAACTTTCATTCTCATCGAGTAGCATGACAAACGTCCTCCCGTCGGCGGCCACCGCAAACTCCTTCCCCGCAACTCTAATCATGCCGCGTTCCGCCGAAAAGCACACCTCGGTCTTCTGTCCGAAGTCACTCATGCTCGTCCATTCACCCATTTGCTCTGCTGTCGGTCCTGCTGCTGGCACGACGGCCGGACGCCGTTTGAACAGGGAGAAGATGTTGCGCGGCGTTCTCGTCACAAGTGGGGACAGAAAGCGCTGCACGACGACAGCGAGGAGCTCCGCCTCACGGGTATCCCGGCGAGTCTGAAAAAAGTACGTCTGCGCCATCCTTTCGCTGACACATCCCAGCACGCCCATTTGAATCTCCCATTGAGAAGTCCGTCGACACGAAACAGCAGCGCAGGAGCTGGGCGGGGGCGCGGGGGGTCGCCGCCAGCGATACGCGCTGGACCGCGGGACGCCGAGTGCCGCACTGAGCGCGGAGACCCCGACCGTCGTGCCGTGTGTGTGCAGGGTCGCGGTCATCTCGTCGCGCCAGACGCGTCGGTCGGTACGCCCTGCAGGAGCGCCGACAGTATTTTTTTGGATCGAAATCACCAGCTCCGCGCGCGCGACCTGCGCCCGCAACTGCGCGTTTTCGCGCTGCAGTCGGGCGAGCTCGTC
>JANOPS010000148.1:0-6896 GCA_031421995.1 Gemmatimonadaceae bacterium | reverse complement strand
CGGCGATAGGCAAACATGCCACTGCTGTTGCCGATGGCCGAGGCGCCCGCGCCGGTCACGAGGTAGCCGGCAGCCTTCACGTCACCCGCCTTTCGTGCCATCTCGAGTGCAATCAACGCCGCCTTCGCGCGATCATCTGCCGACATGTTCGCCGTGCTGTCAAAATATGCGTTGATCGGTGCGTACTGCTGCGCACCCAGTTGCGGCATCGATTCGGGGTCGTCGGGGACGAGCTTGGCAATGCGCTCGCTTTGCTCAACGGCGCGCTTGATCGCGTCGTCAGAGAGATCGTTGGTGGTGACGACGGCATGCTTTGCGCCAAAGGCGCTCTGCACAGCAAGCTGCGCATCGGTGGTGGACCCAGCCGTCGACACCTGATTGTCGGCGAACCGAATATTGCCTTGCGTATACGTGTTGATCTGCACGTCCACCGCATCGGCCTTCGACCACTTTACGGCCTTGGCCACAATGGCTTGTGCTTCGTCGCGCGTCAGGATCGCGCTGGGGGCATAGGAGCGTGACATCAGCTGGTCTTCCCCGTGTTGATCACGTTGACGTTCTTGAATCGGGCCGGCGGTGATCCGTGGCTGACGGCATTCACTTGCGCCGGTTGTCCTTTGCCGTCGAAGAAACTGCCGCCGAGTGTGTAGCTGGACTTGCCGCCGATCATGTCCATGGAGTTCCAGAAGTCTGGTGTGCGAATTTGATAGGCCACGTCTTTCAACACACCGACAATCTTGCCGCCCTTGATTTCGTGGTAGGTCTGCCCGCCGAACTGCGCGTTGTAGCGTTGTTGGTCGATGGAGAAGCTACCGTCGCCGGAGATCAAGATGCCGCGATCCGTGGCACTGACCAGATCGTTGATGGAGAGATCCCGTGTGCCGGGGAGCAATGACACATTCGGCATGCGTTGGAACTGCACGTTGTCCCATCCCTGCGCATAGGCGCAGCCGTGTGAACGCACCGGTGTGCCGTTCTTGTCATACCACCAGCGCAGCCAGGGTGCCTGCTCGCGCGTGGTTTGGTAGTCGTTGAAGATGCCGTTCTTCACGATCAAGAATTCGTCTGGCTTGACGCCATCGTCATCCCAGCCAATCGTAGACAGACCGCCCACTTGTGACCGATCACCCTGAATGTTCATGATCGACGGGCCATACTTGAGTTGGCCGAGCTGTTTTTCCGGTGGCGCGATGAAACTGGTGCCAGCGTAGTTGGCTTCGTAGCCCATCGCGCGATCCAGCTCAGTGGGATGGCCCACGCTTTCGTGAATCGTGAGCCAGAGGTTGGCCGGATCCAGCACGAGATCATAGCGGCCCACCTGCACCGGCTTGGCGGTGAGTTTGGCGACGGCGTCTTCGCCCCACTGTGGTCCGTTGCCAACGAGGTCACTGCTCAGGATGTACTCCCAGCCGCGCGCCATTGGGGCGACGACATTGCTGCGGCTTTGGAAGTCGCTGCGATCATCGGAGACCGCGGTGATCTGGATGGTGGGCCACGAGCGAACAACGTCTTGCTTGATATTCGAGCCGTCGGTGTTGGCGTAGTAGCGTTCGTCCTTCACGAAGAAGAAGCCGCTGGACACGAACTGCACGCCTTTGGTTTTCATGGCCGAGGCATTGGCTCGGAGCAGCAGGTCCGCCTTTTCTTCGATCGGGATGTCGAACGGATCGGTGGTGAAGGCACTCTTCCACACCCCGTCGGCGACCACGGGCGATGGCAGCCATTCCACGGGACGATCACGCGCTACGCGTGAGGCCTTCGCAATGGCGACGGCTTCGCGCGCAGCCGCGGCGGCGCCGTCGTTGGTGAGGATGCGTGTAGCGGCAAACCCCCACGTGCCGTCAACCAGCGTGCGGACGCCAATGCCGATGGTATCGGTGTCGACGACTTGTTGAATTTGTTGTTCGCGCGTGAAGACGAAGTTTTGTCGTTGGCGACTGCAGCGCACATCGGCGTAACTCGCACCAGCTGCTTTCGCCGCGTTGAGCGCGGCGGCCATGATGGCCCTCACGTCGGCCGCTTGGGCAAACGTCTCAAGCGCGCGGAGGTCGGGGGCTGGCGCAGCGGCAAGGAGCCGAGGGATGGCGGCGAGTGCGCTGCCGGCAACGAGCGAGGCGCCGAACGCGGCGCCGCCCTGCTTCATGAAATCGCGGCGGGTGGTCATGGATGTGCGGGCGGGGGAGGCGGGACTTTACGCGTGCTGTCGCGGGTACCCCTTTACGGTGATCGTGCACCGTGCGTTTTGATAGGGGGCTGGGACGAGAGGTAAAGGAAGAGGGACAGACGTTCCTGCGCCTACCGCGCGCGGAGTACCTGCACCGCGTCGTTCTCGCGATTCCAGTCCAGGATGGCGCGGTCTGCGGTGACGAGTGTCATGCCCTCGTGGCGAGCAGACGCAATGATCACACGGTCAAAGGGGTCGCGCGGCACACGCGCTCCCGGCAATTCCACTGAATCGAAAAGGACGGATCGCGTCAGCGGAATCACGCGCAGTCCTGGTGCGGCGAGTGCACGCGTAATCCATGCGCGGGGCGGAAGCGTCGTGCGTAAACGGCCGAGGTGAGCCTTCGTGAGGAGTTCCCACGGGGACGCTTCGCTGATCGCCACACGTCGCTCAGCGACCGCCGCTAGCACGGTCTCGCGGGCCGACGCCGCAATCTGGTCGGCGCTGTCCTCCAGCAACCAGTACCAGACATGCGAATCGAGCAGCAACCACTCCGATCCGTACGGCGGAACGTCGCCGAACCCGATCTCCGCGACTCGGCGCACGCGCGTGGACTTCGACACCGCTACCGCTCGTCGGATTGCCGCGGCGCCGTTGGGTCGAGCGGATCGTCGAGGTTCCATACATCCTCCGGTCCGATCAAATCGCCGAGGACTTCCGACGTGCCGCGCATCCACCCGACGACGGACGGGGCAGCGGCCGACACGACGGGGGCGAGGCGCGCGACGGGTTTGCCGTGCTTGGTGATGATCAGGTCCTCACCGCTGCGCTGGACTTCATCCATGAGCGTGAGGCAATGTGTCTTGAATTCAGTGGCGGAAATGGTACGTGCTTGACGTGAGGGCCCCATCGTCTCTCCTCATAAATGACCATTATAAACTGGTTGTTTACGTCAGACACGTCAAGAGTTGGAAGTCTGCCGCTGGTCGTTCTTGCATCATGGCATTCATGGGGTCCATTCATGGGGTCAGAGTCTTTGAATTCACAGAGTCTGCCGCTGGTCGTTCTTGAGCAAACCATTGCGCTGGTCTCGACGGCTACTTGAACCGAATCCCGTTCGGCGCCACCGAGCCTTTGGTCGGCACAAACGCGGGCTTCTGCGGTACGGCCGGCTTCCCTTGCGGTCGGTTCGTCCCGCGCGCACCACCCTGCCCCTGCCCGGCCCGCTCATGCGCGCGCACGTCGCCCCGCGTGCCCGACGAGGCGGCGACCGCCCGATCACTTGGCGCTCCGGGCGCCCCACCATCGCTCCGCATGCTGAGCGCGATCCGACCGCGCGCCAGATCGATGCTTTGCACCGTCACCTTCACCTTCTGGCCCACCTTCACCACGTCGTTGGCATCCTTCACGTAGCGATCGGCCAACTGGCTCATGTGCACCAATCCGTCTTGATGCACGCCCACGTCCACGAAACACCCGAACGCCACGATGTTGGTCACCACGCCTTCCAACACCATGCCGGGCAGGAGATCAGCAGGCTTGGTGAGATCTTCGCGAAAGGCCGGCGGTTCGAACGCGGCGCGCGGGTCGCGACCCGGCTTTTTGAGCTCGGCCACGATATCGCGCAGCGTGGGCATGCCCACGTCCGCGTCTACGTACGTTGCCAACGGAATTGAGTCGGCCAGCGCATCGTTGCCGACCAACGCCTTCACGTCGACCTTGAGATCGCGTGCCATCCGTTCCACCAACGCGTAGCGCTCGGGATGCACAGCACTGCTATCCAACGGATGCGAGCCACCGCGTACACGCAAAAAGCCCGCGGCTTGTTCGAAGGCCTTCGCGCCAAGCCGAGGCACGGCTTTGAGATCAGCGCGTGAGGTAAGGCCGCCCTTGCTGTCGCGCAACGTCACGATGCTTTGCGCCAACCCCGGGCCAATGCCGGCCACGTATGCGAGCAATGCAGCCGACGCGGTATTGACCTCAACGCCCACACGATTCACGCAGCTCTCGACGATGTCGTCAAGACGCTGCTTGAGCCGCGATTGATTGACGTCGTGCTGATACTGGCCCACGCCGATCGACTTGGGATCGATCTTCACCAGTTCGGCGAGAGGATCCTGCAGTCGACGCGCAATCGACACGGCCCCACGCAGTGACACGTCCAGCTCGGGGAATTCACTGCGCGCAAGATCGGACGCCGAATACACGGAGGCGCCGGCTTCGTTCACCACGACGACCTGTGGACGCTCGCCTGATGCTGGCGCGTCAAGCTCTCGCAGTGCCGCCTTGGTGAGTGTTTCGGTTTCGCGACTGGCGGTGCCGTTACCAATCGCGATCAACTCCGGCGTGAAGCGCGTGACGAGCGCGCGAATGGCGCCAGCGAAGCGGTCGTGCTGATGCAAGTACAACGTATCCGTGTGTACCAACGCGCCGGTTGCACTCAACACCGCCACCTTCACACCGGTCCGGAAGCCAGGATCCAAGCCAACCACGCGCTTCTCGCCGGCGGGTGACGACAGGAGCAGCTGTTCCAGATTGCGACCGAAAATGGTGATCGCTTCATCGTCAGCGCGTGTTTTGAGCTCCACGCGCAACTCGACTTCGATGGCGGGAGAGAGGAGGCGCTTGTAGGCATCGGTCGCAACCAGCGTGAGCTGCCCGCTCGCACGGCGAGCAGCTATCACTTCGCGCGCGAGCCGCGCGTTGACCTCTTCGAGCGGCGCTTCCACCCGCCAGATCAATTCTCCTTCCGTCTCGCCGCGACGAATGGCCAGCATACGGTGGCTAGGGATGGTGCCGAGCGCTTCGGAGTAGTCGAAGTAGTCTTTGTACTTGGAGTCTTCACTCCTCTTCTCGGCAATCACACTGCTCTTCACTACGCCCTTGGCGCGCGTGAGCTCGCGCACCCACCCGCGCACGACGGCGTCTTCGGCGACCTGTTCGGAGAGGATATCGCGCGCGCCTTGCAGCGCGGCATCGACCGACGGCACCTCGGATGGCTTGCCTTCAAGCTCCGGAAGGACGAAGCCCGCCGCGTGTGTCGCGAGCGCGGCATCGTCTGAAATGCCTTCCCACAGCATGTCGGCCAGCGGACCCAACCCGCGCTCACGCGCGATCATGGCGCGCGTACGACGCTTGGGCTTGAACGGCAGATACAAGTCTTCCAGCGCCTGCTTGGTATCGGCCTTCATGATCGACGCCTTGAGCGCATCATCAAGCTTGCCCTGCTCGTCGATGCTTTTCAGAATCGCGGCGCGGCGCTCTTCCATCTCGTGCAGATACTCCCCACGATCGCGCACGTCGCGCAGCTGGACTTCGTCCAGCCCACCAGTGACTTCCTTGCGATAGCGCGCAATAAACGGCAGCGTGGCGCCCTCGGCGAAGAGGGCGAGGGTGGCGCGCACTTGCGCAGGATTGATGGAGAGTTCGGTCGCGACACGGACGACCAGCGCGGGGGCAAGCGGTTCAGTCATAGGGGCACAACGTATGCGCCGGACTCAGCGATTTCCACGGGTTGACTTTTGATCGCAGCCTCGCGGTCGCTGCCGTCGATCATACCTCCAAGCATTCGCCCCCACATTTCGATTTAGGCCGAATTCGAAACCCCTGGTTTGTGTTTACGGCCGCAAGCGCCGTCCACAGGCCCCTCGCACGCCGCTGCCTTGGGCGCCCAGACCGTTGAGAATGAAGCAGACGTCGGTCGTTCCCCCGCACGTGGGGCGCAAGCTATCGCGCCGCACGTGCGGGGTGACACGCCGCCGCTCAATTGTTGCTGGTGACCTTCTTCGGCGCCGCCGCCTTGAGCATGCGCACCGCTTCTTCGATCGCCGTCTTCAGCTCGCGATCATACTTCTTGAGCTCGTCCATCGGCGAGTTCTTCACCCACACATCGGGTGGCACGCCCAAGTTCTCGAGATTCACACCGTAGTTGTTGGGCTGCGTGGGATCGTACGTGACTACCAGTGAGCCCGGTGTGCGGATCGTGCCGCCGTTGATCAGCGTGTAGCTGCCCGTGGCAATCACGGCCGCAGCTGTCGGGTTGCCAACGATGCGCCCGAGCCCCAGTTGGCGAAATGCCATCGGCGTGACTTCACTGTCCGATCCGCTACGCGCGTTGATCATCATGACCTTCGGCCCGGCAATCGCCTGTCGCGGACGGCGGCCCCAGCTGCGTGAACCGGTGCGCTGATTCCAGAACTGATAGGGCTGCCGTTCAAGGATGTCGATGATCTCCTGATCGATGTTGCCGCCACCGTTATAGCGGATGTCGACAACAATGCCCTTCTTGTTCGAGAAGCGATCGATCTCGTTGCGGAAACGCGCGAGCGACGGCTGATCCATCGACCGAATGTGCACGTAGGCGATGTCGCCCTTGGTGTCCTTCTCGACGGTCTCGCGGTTGGTGGCCACCCACTCTTCGTACTTGATATCGGTGAGCGACGTGACGCTGGCAATGCGCACCGTTCGCGCGCCGTCACCGCTCGCCGCCTTGGCGACTTTCACCGGGATGTACTCGTTCACGGTGGTCGACAGGATCTTCCAGTAGTTGTCGCCCGACTTCACGTCTTGTCCGTCGATCGCCAACACGTACTCGCCCTCGGCAAGCCCCAGCCACTCTTTGTCCGCCGGTCCTTCGCGATAGATGTGGCCAATGCGATACCGTCCCACGTCGCTGGGGTCGAGCTCAAGTCCCAAGAAGCGCGTGGTGTACACACGGGGCATCGCGCGCGTT
>JANOPS010000147.1:0-1560 GCA_031421995.1 Gemmatimonadaceae bacterium | reverse complement strand
CGGGGGGAGCGCACCGGTGTTCTGAATGCGCTGCTCCGTGCCGCCAACGTCTGCGTTGACTTCATTGCGAGAGACCTTGTCGCGCGCGGCGGTGACCTTCATGGCATCAAGGATCGCACCAACCTTCGTGAGCTTGGCGTCAGCGATCAGGATGTCTTCATCAGCGGCGCGCTTGATTTCGAAGCGCTTGGCACCGTAGCCCAAGAGCGTGAGCGAGACGATATAGTCGCCGTCACCGCCAGGAAACGTGACGGTGAAGCGCCCCTGTCGGTCGCTACGCGCGGTGCGGTTCACGTTGCCGGAGATGGACGTGACGACCACCGTCACGTCGGGCAATGGCTGATTCTCCGGGCCGGTGACTCGCCCTCGAATGACGTCGACCTGTTGGGCCGAGAGAATGCGTGGGCCGCCAAGGCAAGCGAGCACGAGGACAACGCACAGGGACAACAGCGGGCGAACAGTCACGAGGCGGGAGTGGAGAGAGGAGGGAGCTCTGCGTCACATACGCGCTACGCACCCAACACGTTTCGACACGTCGGCGCCAGTGATCGTTTCACCAAGCGACGCTTCGTCCCGACGTTACTCGATCAAAACTCGCCAATGAACCCGATCTCTGGTTGCAGATGGTGCCCAAACCGTTCGGCGACGGCGCCCTGCGCATGTGCGATCAACGCACGGACGTCGGCCGCCGTGGCGCCACCGAGGTTGACCAGAATGTTCGCGTGGATATGCGAGATCTGCGCGCCGCCGATCCGAAAACCCTTTAACCCACATTGATCGATCAAGCGCCCGGCGCCCACGCCCTCGATCTTCTTGAAGATCGAGCCGGCGCTTGGATGAATGGCCAGCCACGGGTGCCGTGAGCCCCGCCACGACAAGTTCTCCTGCAGAATACGATGCAAGTCGGAAGGATCGGCGCGCTCAAGCTGAAACGTGGCGGACAGCACCACGTCTCGCCGATGATGAAACACCGTATCGTCGTAGCCAAACTTGATGTAGTCGGCATCGACATGCTGCCGAAGCCCTTCCTCAGACAGGATTTCGCAGGAGACAAAGGGCTCCGCGATAAACATCGTGCGCTCGCGCGCGGGCGCGGGCGAAAGGAAGTGCAGGTTTTGCCAGAGGGCACCGCCCACCGTGCTGGGGATGCCGATGTAGTGTTCAAGGCCCGACCACCCCTGGCGCACCGTTTCGAGCACAAGATCTTCCATGATCGCGCCGCTTTCTGACCACACCAACCCGTCGTCACCGATGCGGCCCGCCGCGGCGCGATTGCGAATGACGAGCCCTCGAACGCCGCGGTCCCCGATCAGGACGTTGGCGCCCAGTCCCAGCACGAACCAGGGGATATCCAGCGCGCGGGCCGCCGAGACGGCGGCGGCCAGGTCATCGGCCGACGTAGCTTCATACAGGACGTCAGCCGGTCCCCCGATGCGGAACGTGGTGTACGGGGCCAGCGGGGTGCGGACGGAGAGCCGCGAACGATCGAGCAGCGGTGCAAGGGATCCAGCAAGCGCGTCTGGTGTCATGTAAGGAAAGATCCAAGCCTGCGGCGCCCAA
>JANOPS010000146.1:0-6031 GCA_031421995.1 Gemmatimonadaceae bacterium | reverse complement strand
AATCTGTCGGCGTCGGTGAACTCGCGGCCGGCAATCAGCTTCATGCCAAGCGTGGTCATGTATCCAGCACCGACGCCGTTGAATCGCGCATTGTTGTCGACGTCAGGCCCTGATGCAAATCCTTGGACATGCACGTCTGTACCCCAGTTGCTGCCGGCAAGCAGCGGTACCATGGATGAGGTGACGGCGGTCACGCCGGGAATCGCGGCCAACTCGGATTCGATGCGCTCGAACAGTGCTTTGCTTCGTGTACTGTCGTAGGCGTTGCGCTCGGGCGAGACGCCAAAGGTGACCACCTGCTCCACACTTACTCCGAGGTCTACCCGACTCACATTCACCAGACTCTTCAGGAACAGCCCGGCGGAGATCAGCAGCATCATGGAGAGTGCGATCTGCACCGTAACGAGTCCGTTGCGAAAACGCGCCGCGGATTTTCCGCCGGTGATTTGCCCCGCGCCAGCGCGGATCACTGTGATGAGGTCGGCGCGCGTGCTGTGCAACGCAGGGAACATGCCAAACACCATGCCGGTGGCAATCGCCAGCGCGGCCGCGAACGCCACCACAGGCCAGCGGAGATCGAGCGTAAACGTTGATGCGGCTTCGGCAGGCAAGAGCGAGCCAATCGAGCGCAGGGTCCATTGCGCCACCAGCAAGCTTGCCGCGCCGCCCATCACTGACAGCAGCAGGGATTCCAACATCAGTTGCGTCATCAGTTGGCGCCGTGAGGCGCCAAGCGCGAGGCGGACGCCCATTTCCATGGCGCGGCCTGCTCCCCGTGCGAGCAAGAGGTTTGCGATATTGGCGCAGGCGATGAGCAGCACAATGCCGGTGATGCTGAACAACATGAATAACGGCGTTTTCGACTGCGCGTGTACTTGGCTTTGGCCACGAGACCCCTCGACGACGGTGACCGGCTTCGCCTTGAACAACACCTTCGTTTTGTCGCTCATGCCGTCCTGAAGTGGCAACTCGATATCATTCAGGATTCGACTGTAGACGTTGGTGAGCGACACGCGCGCCTGATCACGCGAGATGCCGGGCTTGAGTCGCGCGAACAGATAGGCCCAATACGCACGACGATTTTCGTAGTCTTTCCCGCGTACTTCAAGTGTCTGGCGCATCGAGATCGGCACGAACGCATTCACAGGCACGCCAAGCGTCGTGCCGCGAAAGCCTTTCGGTGCAACACCAATGATCGTCAAGGGCCGCCCGTTGATCACGAGGCTTTGGCCAACGGCATCGCGCGAGCTGCCATACCGTTCTTGCCAGAATGCATGGCTGAGCACCACGACGAAGTTGGCACCGATGACACGATCGTCAGACGGTCCCAACAGGCGCCCAACCTCGGGCTTGATACCGAGCACTGGGAAGTACGAGCCGGACACGAACATCCCTTGACCCGTACTGGGCTCGTTGCGGACGGCGAAGTTCGCCCCAAACGAGACGTGCGCGGCGATTCCGGTGAAGACCTTCTGCTGTTCCTCCAAGTCCTTGAACATGGGATAGCTGAAGACGTCGTCACACGAACCTGCCTGCGAGCAACTCTGTGAACCCGGCTTGGGTCCGGGCGCTCCCAAGTTGACGAGCTGATCCGGCGCCACCACCGGAAGCGGTTGCAGCAGAATCTGATTGAACAGCGAGAAGATGGCCGCATTCGCGCCGATCCCAAGGGCCAACGACGCCACCGCGACCGTCGTCACGAAGGGCGTCTTTATGAGCATACGGGCGGCGAGCTTGAGCTGTCTCATGCGGCGGGAGGGCGGTGTGCGGGAGGGCGGTCTTGTCGGCGAGGGCTCGCGTGAGACACGCGCGCGGCGCAAAGGGTTTGAATCCGCCGACATCTTCCACAACGGGTCGTGCCCCAGCCGGTTTCAGGCTCTCCCGCTAGCGCCACCCCTCCCGACGGCAATGATCTCCTGCGCGTGACCCGCCTCGCTCAACCCAGCACACGGGACCAGCGGGGCCGTCTGTCAGGGTCGATAGAGCCAGGCCAGAGATCGTGGACCGCCACCATTTCCATACCCGCCAGTGATCAGCACCCGTTGTCCGCTCACGGTAGTAACCGACGAGAACTGCCCGGCGAGCGACCCGTCGCCGTCCACCAGAGCGAAGGTGCTTGTGCGCGGGTCGAACGCTTCCGCGTAGGCGGCACCGCCGGCCACGACAATGACGCCACTGCTCAGCAGCACACTGCTTCCCGCGTGCTTGTAGCGGGCGAGGCGCATCGCAGGACCCTTCGTGAAGGCATCAACCCTCGGATCGAACAGCTCAGTCGACGCGTACGCGCCCTCGTTGTCGCGCTCGTCGGAGCCGCCGGTGATGAGGACTCGGCCATCCTGCAGCAGTACGGCATCGTGCTTGTGCCGACGTGTGCTCATGTCGCCCACGCGACGGAAGGCACCGTTGTTTGGCTCGTACACTTCAGCCGACGTGTACAGGATGATATCCGCTCGCCGCCCACGGTGACCTCCGGCGATCAGCACGCGCCCGTCGTGCAGGAGGACAGCCGTATGACTCTCGCGGGCGACCGTCATGCCGCCGGTCGGCATGAAGCGTCCGGTTGCTGGGTCGTACAGTTCGGCGCTTGAGAGGAATTGCCAGTCGGGTCCCACACCGCCAGCAATGAGCACCAGACCATTGCGAAGGAGCACGGCGATGTGGCCAGCCCGTGGACTGCGCAGTGCCCCGGCTGCGGAGAAGGTATTAGACACGGGGTCAAACAGCTCGGCGGTTGTTGTGGTGGTGTTACCCTCCACGAAACCACCGACCAAGAGGACCTTGCCGCTTGGAAGCAGTGTGGCGGAATGACTATGGCGTACGGTGATCATGCGCGGCAACGACGCGAAGCGTTCGGTGACGGGGCTGTAGCTTTGCGCGCTGTGTACGGCGCTCCGCTCATTGACAAACCCGCCTGCCACGAGCACTCGGCCATCGCGCAGCGTGGTCGCGGTGTGCGCCATGCGCTCGATGCTCATTGATGCTGTTGGCAGCACGGCCGCTTGGCGCGCGACGGATGGATTTGTTCGTGCGGACGAGCGTGGGTTCGCTTGCGTGGACAGTGGTGTCGATGTGACCACCAGCAAGCACACACTCATGAACGTGAGCGCGAGTGCGGGCGTGAGTGCGAACGTTGGTGCAATCATGAACGTCTTCATGAAGGCGGGCGCATCTTGAAACAGCGTGCGACGGTGTCGCATGGCATCCTCCGGAGATATTGCAGGCGATGGGACTCAGGGTCTTCCCTTTAGATGCCACCGCGGCCCACTGTGTGACGAACTACCCGTCGAGCAATTCCAGCGTGGCCGCCGCCAGGTAGCGGAGGCCGATATCCAGTGATGATTCATCCACGTTGAATCGCGGATGATGATGCGGGTACGTGATGTTCTCCATGGCGTTCCCCGCGCCGACAAAGGCAAAGACGCCCGGCGCGCGCTGCTGGTAGGCGGAGAAGTCTTCTCCACCCATGGTTGGGCGCGTTGGGATGAGCACGTTGGGTCCGAAGGTGCGTTCCACAACGCGTGCAAGCCGTTCCGAGAGCGCGGCGTCGTTGACGACCGGCCGGTAGCCGCGCTCTATTGAAAATTCGTACGCTGCCCCGTGTGCGTCACACACGCCCCTGATGATTCGCTCCATGACTTCGGGGATGCGCTGTCGCAAGCTGGCGTCAAACGTACGAACCGTTCCACTCAGCTGTGCCGTATTCGGGATGACGTTGAACGCGGTACCGGCGTGAAACTGTGTAATCGAAACGACGGCCGGGTCGAGCGGGTCGACATTGCGCGAGACGATGTGCTGGAGCGCGGTGACCAATTGCGCGCCAATCGCAATTGGGTCGACGGTTTCATGCGGGATCGCCGCGTGGCCGCCTTGGCCGATGATCGTGCACGTGAAGGTGTCCGGTGCGGCCATCGCGGGCCCGGAGACGATGCCAATCTGCCCCACCGGCATTGGCGCCCACAGGTGGATCCCAATCACCATATCGACGCCATCCATGACGCCCTGCTTCACCATCTGTTCGGCCCCGCCCGGGGCGAGCTCTTCGGCGTGCTGAAAGAAGAACCGCACCTCGCCAACAAGCTGCTCGCGGTGCTGAGCCAAGAGCGTCGCCAATGCGAGCACGATGGAGGTGTGCCCATCATGGCCACACGCATGCATCGACCCGTCAACGGTCGAGCGATACGGTACGTCGTTCTCTTCGTGAATCGGCAGGGCGTCGATGTCGGCGCGCACGGCAACCACACGTCCCGGCGCGGCACCGACGAGACGTGCCATGACGCTGGTCTCGGTGGGCTGTGTCACGGTCAAGCCAGGGATCGCGGCGAGCGCGTTGCGAAGAAAGCGCGCGGTCTCGAATTCCTGAAAAGCGACTTCGGGATGTTGATGCAAATGCCGACGCCAGGCGATGACCTGGGGCGCGAGTGCTTGCGCCTCACCGAGCACGGCCGTCAGATCGATGGGTGGGGTCATTTTCGTGTTCTGAGGGCGAAACCAGTGAACATCCCGTATAGTCTGTATCGTACAGACTGTGTCGTATAGTCCGTATCCTGTGTCTGCGGCGCAAGCACGGCTACGGGCGCCGCCGCCAGGACCTGCGGCAAAACGCGGGATGTCCCCGAATCAAACCCAACCCCTTTGTCGTACGAACAGCCATGCCTACGACGTTTCTCGACCCCGACCGCGACGGTGCACAACCCGCAACCGTGCCTCAACCACCTGCGCCGCCGCCAGCGGCACAGGCCGGCGAGCCGGCCATCGCGGGATTACCGCGATTGACCACGAAGGCTGGTGTCGAAGCGTTGCGAGATGTGCGCTCGGAGCTATCAAATCAGCTCTCGTCGGCCACGTCACGACGAAAGGAAGTGGCGAAGCAGCTGTTGAGTACGCCGGCCGGTCCGGGAAGAGCGGGGCTGGAAGGACGTCTGGCGGTGCTTGACGCGCGCATCATGAAGCTGGAGACATCGATCGCGGAGACCGGGGAGCAGCTGGCGAACGCCGACCTCTCGGGCTCAGGCACTGTCGAGCCGTCACAACGGTATGGACCGTTCAACTCGGGGCAATTGACGGCGATTTCGATCGTCTCGATCGTTCTGGTGTGGGCGCCATTGGCCTTCGCGCTTGGGCGGACGATGATGCGGCGATGGGCGCATCCCCGACCGGCCCCGCAGATCCTTGAGAGTAGCGCACGGCTGGAACGCATGGAGCAGGCGATCGATGCGGTCGCGATCGAGATCGAACGCATTTCGGAAGGGCAGCGCTTCGTGACGCAGACGATGGCCAAGAAAGAGGCTGTGCCGGCGCTCGGCGTTGGGGAGGAACTGCGGGTTGACCGATGAACTGCGGGGTGGGGTTGGACTGATTGACTGCGGGGTGGGGGTGACTGAGTTACGTCGGTAGGTCTCGGTGATCGCGGTCTCGTACCAATGTTGGGGTTGCAAGGATTGGCGACGGGGTGATGCGCGCACCGATACCTGTGAGACGGTCGTAGTTGAGACGAAGGAGTTCGACTGCGGCGGGGAGATCATTTTCGCTGCGAATGCGGAACGTGACCCAGCCGGTATTGGGCAGCATGTGGTGCGCCTGCGCCCGTCCGGCGGCTACCAAATCGCGTCGCATGCGCGACGGGAATGGGATGTCGAGCATGCCGTTGAGGTGCACGTGTCCGAGCTCGCGCCGCTCGACGCGAAACTCGATGCCGCCGAAGCGATGCGGCAATGCGCTGACGTTGGGCCACGCGCCAACGGTGGCTTTGAGCGATGCTGCGTAGTCTGGTGTACCCATGCCAGCTCCGAATTCACGATATGCGGACGCAAGGTTCTGCACGTGTCGCTGTGCAGAGTCTGCGGCCCAAACCCGCGGACCGCTAGTAGTTCGCTCCCTGTGGCTTACCGTGTGGGGTTTTGCGCTGGTGATTTTCGGCGTGAGGTGCGCGCTTTCGTTGCCTTGCGGTCTTCCACCTCTTCGCGATCGTCATCGTCGATGTCGACGGCGAGCGGGAAAAACAGGGATTGCTTCACGGTGGGATATGGCGTGG
>JANOPS010000145.1:0-13845 GCA_031421995.1 Gemmatimonadaceae bacterium | reverse complement strand
CGAAAGCGACGATGGCGCCCACTTCACGTGCCCGTGCGCAGATCGCCGCCGCATCAAGAATGTAGGCCGATCGGAACAGCACGTGCGAGACAGCGACAAGCGCCGTCCGCTCGGTGATTGCGGCCAGCAGACGGTCGAGCGCGATGGAGATGCCGTCATCGGTGGGGACGACAGTGACGCGCGCCCCAAGGCGCGGCGCCAAGGCATCATAGGCGTACCGGACTGACGGGAAATCCAGCGCGGTCATCAGCACTTCGTTGCGCGCGGGCGTGAACTCCATCGCCGTAAGGACGCTGGACATGGCCTGCGTTACAGTGGGTACCATCACGACTTCGCCAGCCGCCGCACCAATCAGCGGGGCCAGTTCGGTGCCCATGACGACTGGCAGCTCCCACCATCCTTCGGCCCACGCACGCACGCCGCGCGTGCGCCAGAGCTCGGTGTATTCAGCCAGCCGATCGGGCACGCCGCGCGGCATGGCGCCGAGCGAGTTGGAAACGAGGTAGGTGGACGTCGCGAGAATCGGGAATTCGTCGCGGAAGCGGAGCAGCGGGTCGTGGAGGGTCACGCCGAAGGGTATGCGCGGGACGCGGAGACGTACAGGGTGCGTGCGGGACGTATCGGCGGCGCGCGATGGGCGGCGCGCGATGGGCGGCGCGTGACGGGCGGCGCGTGACGGGCGGCGCGCGATTTCCACAACTCGACTGCAAAGCTCCTACCAGAGCACGTCGTCGCCAATCACGCGCGCAATCGCGGGATCTCTCGTGACCAGCGGCAGCCCGAGATGCTGCGCCGTGGCCGCGATCAGACGATCGCCGCGCTCCGGAATTGCCAATAGCCCGTGCGATCGCGCGACGACCGATGCATCAAGCGGCACCACCCGGTACCGGGACGGTGTGTGCTCGAGCCGCTGGACGAACACATCGAACGGCTCGCCGAGCGAGAAGACGCCGCGCTGTATGGCCTCGCTCAGTTCGACGAGGACAATACTGGGGACATAGGCGACGGCGTTCCCCTCGTCGACGCGTTCCATGAAGCCGCGCGCGGCGCGCCCGAGCGAGCGCATGCGCCCCCCAATCCACCAGAGGAGCGCATGCGTGTCAAGCACGGCATGCCGCGGGATCTGGAGCGACATGTGCTAGCTCCCCCGGCGCTTCGGCGCGGGCCGTTTGGCCTTCGCGCGCGTGGTGGCGACGGCCGTTGACTCCGCGACCTGAGCCACCGCACGCGTTTGACGCGGATAGCGCAGACCGGCGGCGACCTCCCCACGCTTGCGATCGGCGGCGGCGGCCTCGCCGACGCGTGACGCTTTCAGATCGGCCAGGAGTTCGTCGTCGCTGACATGGAGCGTGCCAAGACCCGCGAGGGGACGCAGCGCCGGCGCGACACGCGAACGCAAGTCGATGAGCTCGCGCTCCAGTTGGGCGACCGCCGACGCACGCATGAGCAGGAGATCATCGGCTTGGCTGCGGTGCGTGAGGCGAACGCGATCGACCTGCCCCGACAACACCTCGTCGGCGATACGAAACAGCTGCACACGGGCTTCCGTGAGCGGGAATACTGGCGGGACGTCTGGATGCATATTTCCTCCTGAAAATGGCGGCGCGAAAACTGTACATGTATGTGTACTGTGCTCCTCCGAAAAATCAAGACGGAAAATCTTCGCCGACGTTATCATTTTATTGCAGCGCGGGGGCCCGTGCGCGATCAGTGGACACGTCATGTTGTACTCAGCCAGAGGCGCGCACCGCGCGATCGCTTCTGGTATCCCCGGATGCCGCGCCAGCGCATATTCACGTGAGCGTATTTGAACCGCTTCACCTTTCGTGGTGCGAATGATGAGATGCCGTGCTCGATCCTTTCCCGCAACCTACTTCGGCGCCCTCACGGTACTGCTTTCCGTTCTCGGCGCTGCGGTGTTTTTAGTCGCCGCGACTGACCTCTCCTTTCGGGTGCTGGGATTCGCGCTCTGGAGCCTGCCACTCGCCTTCGTGATCACGCGGTTCGCGCGCAGACGCCGATTCGATGCCTTTCATCCATCGCTGCGGGCGCTTTTCTCGGCAGGGTTCGGAGCCAGTGCAGGCGCTGGCATCGCTATCCTGAGCCTCATCCTGACCGGTGGTGGGATCCTCGCGTGGGGATTTCCCGTGCTATACCCGTGGACGTTTGCGGGTGCATGCGCGGCGCTGGCGTCCGCCTTTTTCGACCATCAACGTTCGATCCCTCGCCGATACGCCGTTGGCGCCCTCGCGGTGGTCATCGCGCCATTGTTTCTAGTCTGGTGGCGCAGTCAACAGCCGGTGCCAGCTATTCGGATCACGTTCGGCAAGGATCCGCTGCGCGACGCTGCAACGTACGTGCTCGACTCGCTCGTCGTCTCCGCCGACCGGGCAAAGCCGGGACTTGGAAACGCCTGGCGCACGCAACTCTGGCGACGCTGGGATGCCGGCGGCGACACCACCGAAGTGTTGATCGTGACGCTCCGCGCCGAGGATCGCGACTCGATCCGTCTGGCGCTGCGCCGCTACCCCTATGTGATCAAGGTGATTGATACACTCGTCAGTCCGGAAGAATCGGACTAGTCACGCAAGTTTGCAACACAGTCTCACCCCCGCACTGCCCGCCGCTCCTCCATCGCCCGATACAGCACCGGCAGCACAAACAACGTGAGCAGGGTACTCGTGATCAATCCCCCAATCACCACACTGGCCAGCGGTCGCTGCACTTCACTGCCCGGGCTGGTGGAAAGCGCCATCGGCACGAAACCCAAGCTCGCCACCAGCGCCGTCATCAACACGGGACGCAGTCGATCGGTGGCGCCGCGGCGCACGCGTGCGAGGATATTACCGTGATCGGCGTCGCTGTGCCGCAAGTGATTGAGATGCTCGACCAGCACGATGCCGTTGAGCACGGCAATGCCAAACAACGCGATGAATCCAATACTTGCGGACAAGTTCAAGTTGAGTTGTCGCAACCAGAGTGCGGCAATCCCACCAACGAGCGCGAACGGTACGTTGGCGAGCACCAATAACGCCTGCGCGACTGAACGAAAGGACAGATATAGCAACCCGAAAATGAGCAGCAATGCCGCGGGGACCACCAGCGACAGACGCCCCATGGCGCGCTGCTGGTTCTCATACTGCCCGCCCCACTCAAGGAACACGCCCGCCGGGAGTGTGATCTGTTCCGCAACGCGCGACTTCACCTCGCTCACAAAGCTCCCCAAATCGCGTCCGCGCACGTTGCTGAGGACCAGTGACCGTCGCTGCGCGTCTTCGTGACCAATCAGTTCCGGCCCAGTGGTGGTCGTCACGTCGGCCACGGCCGAGAGCGGCACCACTTCGCCACCGGCGGTGCGAATGGTCAACCGCGAGAGCGACAGGGCGTCGCTCCGCGATGCCTCGGGCAGTCGCACCACGATATCCACGCGACGAAACCCGTCGATCCACTCGGCCGCCACTTGCGATCCCATGGCCAACTCCACGGCGGCGCGCACGTCGGCCACGGAAATACCATACTGCGCCAGCGCGTCGCGGCGGACTTGCATGCGCAGCTGGCCGCTTCCCTCTTCGACCTCTACGCCGACGTCCGCCGACCCCCGCACATTGGCGACCACGCGCTGCAGGCGCTGCGCGATCGCATTGTTCTGCTGCAGATCGGGCCCCACGACTTTGATGCCAAGATCGGTCCGAATACCGCTCTCCGCTTCGTCAAGTCGCATCGCCAGCGGCTGCGTAAACGAGAGCGCGAGTCCGGGCACGACGGCGAGCGCCGAATCGAACGCCGCCACGAGCCCCTCCGGCGTTTTCGCCGTGCTCCATTCGCTGCGGTCTTTGAGGATGACATACATGTCCCCTTCGAACAGGCCCATGGCCTCCGTCGCAAGATCCGGACGTCCTTCTTTCGTCACGACCGTGATCACTTCCGGGAATTTCTTGACGATGCGTTCCGATGCCGTGGAGAGCCGAGTTGCGTCGTCGAGCGAGACACTGGGAAGCCGTTTGGTGGTGATCAGGATAGAGCCTTCGTCCAGCTTGGGCATGAACTCCGTGCCGATCTTCGAAAGCGACGCCACGGCTACCACTACGGCCACCACCGCCGCGCCAATAATGGCTCGCGGGTAGCGCATCACGCGGTCGAGCATCGTGCCGTAGCGCAGGGTGAGCGTGGTCAGCCACCGCGCCGGTTCGGCGCTCTTGCTCCGTAGCGCCCACGCGGACACGGCTGGCACGTACGTGAGGGCCAGCAACAGACTGCCAAGCACCGCACACACCACGGTGAAGGCCATTGGCTTGAACATGCGCCCTTCCATCCCGTCCAACGTGAAGATCGGAATGTAGACCGCGACGATGATCGCGATGCCAAACAGAATCGGGCGGCCGACCTCGATGGCGGCCTGCTCAAACATGCCAAGGCGGTGCGTGTCCTTGTGGATCTCGTGGTCGTGTTCCATGCGCCGGATGAAACTCTCGACCATCACGACCGAGGCGTCGACGATCAGACCAAAGTCCAACGCCCCAAGGCTCATGAGGTTGGCCGAGTAGCCAAAGGTCGCCATGCCGATGAAGGCGGCCAGCATCGACAACGGAATGACGGACGCTACGATCAGTGCAGCCCGCACATTGCGCAGGAACAGGAAGAGCACCGCGATCACCAGCAGCCCGCCTTCGATCAAATTCTTGACGATCGTGCGTGTGGTTCGCGAGACCAAGTCCGTCTGATCGTAGAATGGCGTGACCGCCACGTTCGGCGGCAGCGCGCGCACAATCTCCTCCATGCGCGCTTTGACGCCCGTGATCACCGTGCGGGAGTCGGCGCCTTGCAACTTCAGCACCATACCGCTGACCACTTCCCCTTTGCCATCCTTTGTCACCGCCCCGTTGCGCGGCAAGGCGCCGAGTTTCACGGTGGCGATGTCGCGGATGCGTACGGGCGTCCCGCCTTGCGACACGACGACGATGCCTTCGATCTCGGCGGGCGATTCGACGCGGCCCAAGCCGCGGAGCGTATATCGCTCACCGCCCTTCTCGAGATAGCTCCCGCCAAAGGCCATGGTGTTGCGCGCCAACGCCTCGTGCACATCGGTCAGCGTGAGACGGCGCGCCGCCAGTCGTACAGGGTCGACCGTGACTTCGATGCGCTCAATCAGGCCGCCCCAGGAGTTGACCTCGGACACGCCCGGCACCGTGCGCAGGCGCGGCCGAATGACGTAGTCGTTGATCGTCTTGAGTTGTGTCAGTGACAACGAGTCGCTGGAGAGCACGAACTGGTACAGCTCTCCCATCGGCGTGGACACCGGGCCAAGCGCCGGTTCAATCCCTGCAGGGAGTGCGCCTTTTGCGTCACCGAGCCGTTGTTGCACCAACTGTCGCGCGAAGTACACATCGGTGCCATCGGGGAACGGCACCGTGATCAGCGACAGCCCGAACTTGGACACGGAGCGCACGTTCACCGCACCGGGAAGCCCCATCAACGCCGACTCCACCGGATAAGTGACGAGGCGCTCGACTTCTTCGGGCGCCATTCCCGGCGCCACCGTGATGACCTCGACGCGGGTGCCCGTGAGGTCTGGGAAAGCATCGAACGGAATGCGTTGCAGCGCCACCAGCCCCGCAGCCAGCAACACGAGCGTACCAGCGACCACGAACCCGCGCCGATGCAGCGCGTAGTGAATGAGCTTGCGCATGCGCCTACTCTTCGCCCGACGTACGACGCTTCAAGAGCTCGGCCTTCGCAATGGCCGCGCTCCCGACCAGGACCACGCGGCCCACGCCGACTCCCGACAACACCTCGGCATGCACGCCGGTGCGACGCCCCACGCGCACCGGAATCGCCTCGATGAACATGCCCGCGCCACGTTGCTCCACCGCAATCACGACGGTGTCTCCCTCCATCGCCTGAATCGCGCCAACAGGCACGATGGCGGCCGGAGTGCCGCCTACACCGACGACCTCGGCCTGCGCGAACGATTCGGCCCGACCTATACGACCACGCGCGAGCGGCGTGGCCAGAATCTCAATCGTGCGCGTGAGCGAATCTACCGTTGGGGCGACACGCGAGACGCGCGCCTCGTGATGCTGCGAGGGATCGTCGGTCAAGGTATAGCGCACGGTGGCACCGACGCGAACACCCCGCGCTGCCGCCTCCCCAAGCCGCAATTGCAGCACCAGGCGATCGGGATTGCCGACCGTCACCAGCGGAGCACCGGGAAGCACCACGGTTCCCGGTTGCGCCACGCGCGCGGTCACCACGCCACCGATTGGCGTCCGGATCAGCACGTCATGCGGATCGGCGTTTGCCGGTGCCGCACCGGCGCCGACCAAATGCTCCACCAGCGCCTCGGCGCGTTCTCGTTCGGCAACGGCCTGCTCGTACATGGCCTCCGCCGTCAAGCGCGCCGCATCGGCGCGTTCGACCTCGGCACGCGACATGGCCTTCGCGTCGAACAGTCGCTTGGCGCGATCGCTCGCACTCGCGGCGAGTGCGCGATCCGACTGAGCGGCTGTGACCTGCGAGTGTGCGCGCACCAGTGCGCTGCGCGCGTCCATGATCTCGTGACTGTGAATCATGACCAGGACCTGGCCGGCGCGCACCACATCCCCAACCCGCACCAGCACATGACTGATGCGCCCTTCAGTAATGGACCCGATCGTTTCCACGTGTGCGGGGTCGAGCATGAGGCGCGCCGGCGCCGAGGTTGCGCTCTGCCACGGGACCGTGCGAACGGTGTCGGTTGTGAAGGCGGCGATCTCGATGGCTTCAGCCGAGAGCGTCGCGGTGTCTATGACCGCGGCCGCTGCCGTTGTAGTGTCGGCTGCCGTGTCAGAGGACTTCGATGCGTTCGAGTCACCACAAGCGCCGAGCAGGATCGTGGGCAACCATGCAGAGAGGTACCGCCAGGAGTCGCGCATCATTTAGTGCTCGGGGGCAGGGCCGCACGCAGCGGCAGATCCAGGGGACTGTCCGCGTCCAGCCGGACACCCAACGCTCGTTCCAGTTCGAATCGCGACAGCCACGCATCGGCCGTCCAGCGGATGTGCGCCTGCGTGGCATCAGTCGCGGCACGCTCTGCGTCGAGCAGTTCAACGAGCGACGCGTGTCCCTCGCGATAGGCGACGCGCGCGCTCGCGGCAATCTCCCGTCCGCGCTGGGCAAACGTGCTCACCTCCGCGGCCTGGGCGCGCAGCGCGCTGTACATCGTGATCGCGGCAACCGCGTCTGCCGCAACGCCGATGGTGAGGTCGTCTTTCCAGGCGGTCGCCTCGGCCAGCTCCGCCCGCGTGCGCAGTCGCGCGCCGTCGTTGCGATTGAACAGCGGGAATGGCAGCGCAAGTCCGACTTGCCCCGTCATGACACCCGCCGTCTTCTTGCTGCCGCCCTGCAACTGCCAGTCGCCCAGCGCACCGCGTTGCTCGGCGCTCGCGCGCGCCTGTGCTTCGCGCACACCAGCCGCGCGGGCCGCCACGTCGGGGCGTGACGCCATGGCGAGCGCGATAGCCTCGGCGCCATCGGGCGGCGGCGGCAGCAACGGGACCGGAAGCGACGGCAACGCGCCGAGCTGCGTTTCGGCCACGCCGAGCGCACGGGAAAGTTCCGCGCGGGCGCGGGCCTGCAGTCCTAGGGCGGTGGCAAGCGACACCCGCGCGCGATCGGCTTCCAGTCGCGTTCGCATAGCGGCACCTTCAGACACCACGCCCTCACGCTGACGGGTCGCGTCGACCGTCGCGACTTCTTCGAGTGCCCCAGCTTGAGCCTGCACTACCTGCAGGTGCTCTTGCGCGATCGCGGCATCAAGCCACAGGCGAGCCACGTGCACCTCGGCATCGCGTCGCGCTGTGACGCCTTCGGACTGGATGCGCGCCCTGGCTTCGCCAGCCGCGCGACGCTGCGCCAGCCGTCTGCCGGTGACATCGAACGGCAGGTAGACGGTGGCGAAGATGTCGGGGGGCAAGGTACTCCCAAGATTCTCGCGTCGATACTCGATGGTAGGATTTGTAAACTGCGCCGATTCGCGAGCGCGACCGAACGCCGCATCGCGTCGTGCATCGGCGATGCGAACGCTCGGACCGTTCTCGCGCGCCAGTTCCAACGTCCGCTCGAGCGTCAGCGATGCAGCAAAGGATGCAGTGCGCGAATCCGAGGGAGGGACGGTAGCGCGAGCCGCGGTGGCGCCCTGCGCCGCGGCGATGGTGGCATCGCACGCACCACCCCATCCGCTCATCGCGAGGAGCACCAGCATCGCGGACTGGGGGATTCGGCGGGTGGCGGGCGGGCGCACGGAGCGCGTGAAGGAAGTCTGCCAAAACATCCAGCGAACGTAGCATCCGTTGATGAACGCACCGTGAACGTCACCGCCGGTGAGCCCCCCGTCACACGGCGCGTGCATTTCGTGGTGCATCGTCATTTGCGTCACCAAACGATTCAAGAACTCGCGTCATCGAACCGAATAACAGTGTAGGTGGCCATGCGGACACCGACGTTGCGCCTCCCCGTTTTCGAGCTCCCCTCGTGCCTGCTTTCCCAACGCCACGTGCCAGCGTCGCTGGCATTACGTACTCGCCCAGCGCGATCGATCCACTCAGCCGGATCGTCAGGGCCTATGACCGCGCGATTCGCGCGTGTGAAGCGTTCGACCACGCCAACGCACGGACATCGATTGGCTTGCTCCGTGCCGCGCTTGAGCTGGACAGCGCCGCCTCGCGCAGCTTCGACGCGCTCTATCTGTGGTGCGAGGAGTGTTTGGACGGCCATGACTTCATGGGGCCAGCGCGCACGCTTCGGGCGCTGCGGGACGCGTGGTGTCAGGCGTCGCAGCCCGGTCCTATCGTGCCACGGGCGGAGCTTCCGGTATCGTAACGCGGGCCACCGCGCCAACGCCCATCGGGGCTGGCGTGAGGGACAGCGTCCCTCCGTGCCGTCCAACGATCCACTGCGCGATCGCCAACCCGAGTCCGCTGCCGTCGCTGCGGTGGGCGCGGGCGCGCTCGCCTCGGTAGAACCGCTCCGTCAGTCGCGCGCGCTCCCCTGGGGCGATGCCAATGCCTTCATCTTGGACTTCGAGGACGACGCCTCCGTCGGCACACAGCACGCGGACATCCACGCATCCACCAGCGTTGGAATAGCGGATCGCATTGTCAAGCATGATGCCGAGCAGGCGGCGCATCAGGATCGCATCGCCGATCATCGGTGTTTCCTCCACGGCGCTGCAGGTCAGCGTGACGTGCGCCCGGTCGGCGTCAGCACGCCATCGCGGGATCTCGTCGGTGACGACGTCGTCGAGAAAGAGGGGCGCCATGCGACCGCTCGTGGCATCGCCGTCAGCGTCAGCGCGGGCCAGCTGCAGCAACTCATCAACCAGCACCGACATGCGAACGACCTCGTCATGAATGGCGGGGAGCGCATCTGGTGCATCAATCCCAGCACGTTCCACTCTCAGCGCGTCGTCGTACGCCGTGGTTGACGCTCGGTTGGTGCTCGTGACCGCTATGGGCCGGCCCGCGATCGGCATGGGCTGCATGGCGAGCTCGACGCGACCGCGGACCCGTGACAGCGGCGTGCGGAGTTCGTGCGCGGCATCAGCAAGGAAGCTGCGCTGCTGCGCGAGGGCTCCGTCCAGACGGTCGAGGAGATCATTCACGCGCGTCCCGAGCCGTCCGAGTTCATCGCTGGCGTCGTGAATGGGAATGCGCTGCCCCGAACCCGCGGCGATACGCGCGGCCGCATCCGCCATGCGCCCCACCGGTCGGAGCGTTCGTCCGGTCAGCCACCACCCGACGCTTGCGGCGAGCAGCACCAACGCCGGGATGCCAAGCAGGATCCACCGATCGATGCGCGCGTTCACGGCAGCGACCGTCGCAGCGCTCGCCTCGACCACGATCATCCAGCCCGGCGCCAAGGCTGGTTCGAGCGGCAGGGTGAGCGTGCGGACCGGCCCTGCCAACGCGCCACGCGCGCGTAAACGCGGTGAGCCGACCACCGTGAATTCCTGGCCGTCCGGGCGATGCACATGAATGGCCCGATCTTCGAACACCAACTCGCCAGCGATGTGCTGCAGTGTCGCGTCGATCTCGCGGTACTCCGCGACCTCCACGCGGAAGAACTGCCGCACGAGCGCCGCAGACGCGCGCATTGAATCATCAAACTCACGCGCGAGGGCGTTCCGGGTTGCGAAGCGCAGGAACGCAGAACACAGCAGCAGCACCACGAGGAGCGTCATGGCATACACGACGGTCAGCCGAAGCCGAATCCTCGGGAGCGGCGTCTTCACGCGCGTCGGGCCCGTGGCCGCGCGATCAATCACGCGGCCCCCTGGACAGCCAGCATGCGGTATCCTGCCCCGCGCACCGTCTCCAGCAGGGGCGCATCGCCGTCGTGATCGATCTTGCGGCGCAAGCGCGCGACATACACGTCAATCACATTGCTCAGCGCGTCGTAGTTGTCGTCCCACGCGTGCTCGCTGATGTAGCTGCGCGTCAGGACGCGCCCGGCGGCTCGCATGAGCACCTCGAGCACGGCAAACTCCTTCGTCGTCAGTTCAATATTCCTCGCGCCGCGTCGGCACTCGCGAGAGCCGAGCGTAAGTGTCAGGTCGCCGGCGCGCAGGATGGTCTCGGCCTCGGTATTCGGACGACGCAAGAGGGCGCGCACCCGTGCCACGAGCTCGCCTAACGCGTATGGCTTCACCAAATAGTCGTCGGCCCCCAGATCCAGGCCGGCGATGCGATCATCAACGCCATCGCGAGCCGTCGCCATGAGAATGCGCGGCGCTGGCGATCGCACGCGGAAGGCGGTGCACAGCGCAAACCCGTCATCATCAGGTAGGCGCACATCGAGGATGACGGCGTCGTAGGGGCTGACGCCGGCCAGCTCACGCGCCATCTTGCCCGTGGCGGCAGCATCAACAGCAAAGCCTGCGCGCCGGAGGTATGTTGTAGCGTTCTCGCGGAGCGTATCGTCATCTTCAACGAGCAAAATGCGCATGGATGGCAATCTACAGCGTGGGCTGACCCCTTGATGACCGGTCGCGAATCGGTTGGCGGCGCCCGGGTTCCATGACGGAGCGTGCCCCACGTATCGCCGTGGTCTTGGGCGGTGGTGCCCTCAAAGGGCTCGCGCACGTAGGTGTCCTGCGGGCGTTGGCCGAGGCCGGTGTGCGTCCGCACGTCTATGCGGGAACGAGTATCGGTGCTATGATCGCCGCTGCCGCTGCCTCCGGCATGACTATCGAGCAGATGTACGAGCGGGCGCTGCGCTTTCGCCGGAAGGACCTGTTTCGCATCAACCACCTCGGCATGTTGATGGAACGCATGCTGTCCCGCTCCATCTATTTGGAGGCGCCGTTACGGGCGTTGTGCGACGAGCTGGTGGCCGAGGGAACGTTCGAGGATTTGCACACGCCGCTGCTGGTCACGGCGGTCGACGTTGATCGCGGCTATCCTGTGGTGTTTGGCCGCCCGGGGTTTCGCGACGTGCGTGTCCGCGATGCCGTCTATGCGTCGTGCGCGCTGCCGGGATTCTTCCCGCCGGGCGTGGTTGATGGACGATACTGCATTGACGGTGGGACGACCGACAACCTGCCAGTCGCGATTGCCGCACCCGGCGTTGACGCGATTATTGCGATTGATGTCGGGATCGCGGATGTACCCGAGGCGTCTGGCGTGGGCTCACAGGGATTCGCCTCGATCTTCATGCGCGGGGCGACCTTGATGATGCACGAGCAGCAGCAACACGCGCTGGAGCGATGGTCGTCGCCTCCCATGCTGTTGATTCGTCCCAAGGTGTCGCACATCGGCTGGTTCAGCTTTGGGCATACCGAAGAGCTGCTCGAGGTCGGCTACACGGCAACGCGCGACGCGCTGGTCGACCTGCCCCAGGTCTTGCGCGCGCCCGGCGGCATCTTTCCGAAACGCAGCGTAGATATCGGGGTCGATCGCGACACCTGCACCGGCTGCGGGCTGTGCGTGGCCCGGGCCCCGCAGATGATGGCGCTTGACGTAGACCACAAGGCGTACCCCTTGTCGCGTCGGCAGGTGTGGTCGCCGGCGGATGGGGCCTTTGTGCGGGCCTGCCCAGTCGGCGCGATTCACGTCCACTGAGGATCGCCGCCAGGGTGACGGTAACCGTGTGCGCTGTAGCGATCTCCCGCGAACGTGCCGATATTACCGGTAGCCTCATCGGTTCCGGGAGCGGTCGAGCACCGCTCCACGGCGCGATGAGTGGCTCTGTCCAGAACGCGTGCGCTGTCCCATGGGGACGACGCAGGCAGGACCAACTTCCCTCATGTCGCAATCCAATTCGTTCGGCAGCCGCGCCACACTCCCCGTGGGCGACCGTCAGTATGCGTACTACCGACTGAGCACGCTCGACGCGCTGCCGGGCAGTACCGCCGCCTCCCTGCCCTTCTCGCTTCGCATTTTGCTGGAGAATCTGCTCCGCGGCGAAGATGGCGCGTTCGTGAAGCGCACCGATGTTGAATCGCTCGCCCGCTGGAACGTCAAAGCGTCGATCGACAAGGAGATCGCCTTCCGCACGGCGCGCGTCTTGTTGCAGGACTTCACCGGTGTCCCTTGCGTGGTAGATCTTGCGGCGATGCGAGATGCCATGGTCGCGCTGGGCGGCGACCCGACGCGCATTAATCCCCTGCAGCCTGTCGACCTGGTCATCGATCACTCGGTGCAAGTTGACGAGTACGGCACCGAAGCCTCGTTGCTACTGAACACCGAACTGGAGTTTGAACGCAATCTGGAACGGTACGAGTTCTTGAAGTGGGGGCAGACCGCGCTCCGCAACTTCCGCGTGGTGCCACCGGGTACCGGTATCTGTCACCAGGTCAACCTTGAGTACCTTGGTCAAGTGGTGTTCACGGCGAAAGACGGTGAGGAGACGTTGGCGTACTGCGATTCCCTCGTGGGCACCGACTCGCACACCACGATGATCAACGGGCTTGGTGTGATGGGCTGGGGCGTGGGCGGCATTGAAGCCGAGGCGGCGATGCTGGGCCAGCCGGTCAGCATGCTGATTCCGGAAGTGGTTGGCTTCCGGTTGTTTGGCAAGCTACCCGCCGGAACAACGGCCACCGACTTGGTGCTGACCTGCACCGAGATGCTTCGGAAGAAGAAAGTGGTTGGCAAGTTCGTGGAGTTCTACGGCCCGGGCCTGTCGACGTTGGCGTTGGCGGATCGCGCGACGATCGCCAACATGGCGCCCGAGTATGGCGCGACGATGGGTTTTTTTCCGGTCGATGCCGAGACACTCAAGTATCTGCGCTTGTCCGGCCGCAGCGACGAGCAGGTTGCCCTGGTTGAGGCGTATACGAAGGCGCAGGGCCTCTTCCGCACCGACGCGACGCCTGATCCGGTCTTTACCGACACACTGGAATTGGACCTGAGCACGGTCGTACCGAGCATGGCGGGCCCGAAGCGGCCGCAGGACCGCGTGCCGTTGTCACAGAGCAAGGCGATGTATCGCGAAGCGCTCGCCGCGCAGATGGCGACGCAAGCGGCCACGGCCACGTCGGCGACGGCGGCAGCCACGATGGTCGCTGAGGGTGGCCCCAGCGCCACCGACGGCGGCGTATCGGTGTCGTATAAAGGCTCCACGTTTACGCTGCAGCACGGCCACATCGTGATTGCGGCCATCACGTCGTGCACCAACACGTCCAACCCGAGCGTCATGCTCGCCGCCGGACTCTTGGCACGGAATGCGGTCGCCAAGGGATTGCGCTCCATGCCGTGGGTGAAAACGTCCATGGCGCCCGGCTCCAAGGTCGCCACCGATTATTTCAATCAGGCGCAGTTGATGGAGTCGTTGAACACGTTGGGCTTTAATGTCGTGGGATACGGCTGC
>JANOPS010000144.1:0-25552 GCA_031421995.1 Gemmatimonadaceae bacterium | reverse complement strand
CGTCGCGCGCCGCACGATCGAACGCGGAGGGAACCCAACCGTCGATATCCCACTCGCCGTTGATCATCCCGGAGAAGCCGCGCAAGTACCCAATCGTGCCGTCAGGCGCGGCGACCACGAGCACGCCGAACATCTTGCCGTTGCCGGGTTCGTTCAATCGCCATGTACCGGTGTGCGCCGATTCGAGCGACGCCACCAGCTCCATGGCCGCACGCCGCGCCAGCGGGTGCACGGCCTTGCGGTCGAACGGCGTCGGGAAGCGCGTCGGCCACTCGGCAGAAGCGAGGGCGGGGAAGAAAGGAATCATCAGGAGGGGTGCGGCGATTGTGTCGCCCCCGTGTGGGGCTGTCCTCAAGGTAGTGCCGAACGCGGGACGGGCGTGCCTTGACGCCGGCACCTTCCAACCGTACGGTTTACGAGGGACTTGGCTTCGGCGCGCTTGCCACCTTCATTGAGGACCGACACGATGAGTCGAGACCGAAAGAGAGCCATTGCCCTTCGTGCGGCCGATGCACCGTTGACGATCAACGCACGGTTCTCGCAGGCGAACTTGAACATGACGCCGAGGCAACTCGATCAAGTGCAGCGCGTCTTCGATGCCGCCGTAGTGAATCCGGCAGTGCAGCGAGAGTATCAGGATATGTACAAACGGTCCGTCATCGCACAAAGTGGCGCGGTGGTGAACAGAGATGAACGAATCGTGCGGAAAGCGGAGAAGATCGCCGAGGAGCTAATCGCCGTCTCCGAGCGGGACCGTCGGGTACGACTGCGATTTGAGTTGCTGATCACGCCCGATGCTCTGGTGCCCCGCACCGATAACCCCGATGAAGCGGCGTACCTGAAAACTGTTCTCGCGACACTCGAGAATCAGGGCGTATGGCTCCGTGTAGGCCAGCCGTACGTGCGCCAACCCGGAGAATCAGGGTGGGTCCTTGATCCTCGCAAGTATGACGTGTGGCTGTCGCTCGGCCCTGACGGTGACCCCATTCCGTCGAAGGATGGGAGCCTCACGCGAGACGTCCTGTTGGGTACAACACGGCTCGGCGCGGGCTATTACTCGGCGGTTCATGATGGACCAGTGCAGCGCGCGCTGAACAAAGAGATTCGGAGACTGAGTGCCCGTATCGATGACGGGATTGAAGAGCACAATCGCTTGATCAAGCGAAAAGCCGATGCGGCCTTCGGGGTCGCCGAGATTTCTGACGCGTTCGGCAGGGCCGATTTGCCGTCGCGTAGCATCTGGGACTTCCCCCAGCGGTTGGTGATGAAGGCGCTCGAGGCGAAGGTGGGCGGCAACGTGAACCTCAGCCAGCCGTACCTTGTCGTCGCCGCCATTGTTACGCGCAACAACGCTCGGATGCTCGCGACGTACGCGGACAAGTCCTCAGCCGGAGCGGGCTTCGTCGTGACGATTCTGGAAGTCGCGAAGACGGCGGGTCAAGTGGCGGAGGTCGGGCTCGCGCTCACCGGCGTTGGCGGTCTGTTGCGAGGGGGCACCTCGGTCGCGACTGGTGCCGCCGCAAGCAGCGTGGACGCCGCCGCTGAACGAATGCTGGCCAGATACGTCGCCAAGAACCCAGAGATTGCATCGGAACTCGGCAGCATCCGCTGGGTGCAGGGACCGAAAGGCACCGTGCTGGGCGGCGTGAAGGGGGGCCACAGCTCGGGCGCGGGCACGGGCATGCATACCGGGTGGTAGGCGCGGGGTCTGACACGGCTAGCCTTCGCTCAGCAGGTCAGCGCTTCTATCTTGCCAGCATCAATGACCGTGCTTCCGACGCTACCCGATAAACGCGTCGGCCATGGTACCGCGTATAACGGAATAGGTGCGCGGCGCATTTCCGGTCGGCGGGAAGGGAAATCCGCTGGCCTGCCAATTCCGTGGGTGGTACGTCAGCGGCATACGTTGAGGTGGCGCTGTTTAGGCCGCAGTTCCGCTAGGACCCGATCCACCACCACTGGCCGAGCGAAACGCGTCCTTGAACGCATCAGCCGCCCGACCAATCGCGTCCCCCACCGATTGCGCTGCGGCCTTCGCCTGCTCCGCGTAGTACTCGCTTGCCTCGCGCACATCGTCGCGATACGGACGTTCTGCCTCTGAGCCCCGACGCACGTACTCACCCGCAAGAATGCGTACGTACGCGCCAGACTGCTCCCACCGCTGCAACTCGGCCACACGCACCGTGTGGAATGGATGCTCCCGCAGCGCCGTGTTCAGCGCCTTCAGGATGGTGTCCCACGTGGTGCCACCCGTGTCGTACTCGGCGGCCTGTGCGAGATAGGCGTCCAGGTCAATCGGGTCACCGTTCGAACGGCCGCCGGCCAGCTTGAGAAAGGTGGTGAGGCTAGCACGCACGTCCTGCGTCCCCAACATGCCCGCGCGATCGGCGGAGAGCTCCGACTTGCGATACCACTCCAACAACGCGAGCTGAAACGGCAGCAGCGCGATCGACGCCAGCAGTGGGAGCGCACTCATGCCGAAGAACAGCACAATCTGCGCAATCGTGCGATAGGTCGTGTGGCCCGTCATGATGTGCCCGACTTCGTGCGCCAGCACAAACCGCGTTTCGTCGATGTCCAGCAGTTCCAGCGTGCCGGAGCTGATCACGATGAAGGGGTACGCAAATCCTACCGCGCCCGCGTTGGCGATGGGGGTCTGCGTCACGTACAGCTGCGGTGCAGGGTGTCCCGATTCCGGCCAGTCGAGCGCTTCCAGGACTTCTCGGTAAAGCGCATACAGCTGCGGGCGCTGCGTGGGCCCCACCAGAACGGCGTCGCCCAGGAACAGATTCCGCACCCCCGCTTCGCCAAAGAAACCGGCGATCCGCTTCACGACCTCGCGGAACCCGGGAATGGCACGGAGGGCGTTAAGCGCAGCGCGGTCGGCGGGGTGCTCCCAGCTGACGGACGAGATCTGTGTGAGCGGCGTGCGTGACATGAGCGGGCTGGTTGGGGACCGAACGTGGTTACGAGAGCGTACGGGCGAGTGTGCTCAAGGTTCCAGCCAAACGACAACTACAAACCAACCAGCGCCCCCTCGAGATCTTCGATCAGATCCTCGACGTCCTCAATGCCGCACGACAGGCGCACCATACCGTCGGTCAGCCCCATCGCCTGCTTCACATCGGCCGGCACCGACCCATGGGTCATCGTGAACGGATGGTTGGTGAGGGATTCGACGCCGCCCAGTGACTCGGCCAGTGAAAAGACCCTCACCTTTTGCAGGAACCGGTTGGCGTTCTCCTGGCTGAGCAGATCGAGGGTCATCATGCCGCCGAAGCCGCTCATCTGCGTCGCCGCCAGCGCATGTTGGGGATGGTGGGCCAACCCCGGATAGATCACCCGCTCCTCGCCGAGTCGATTGAGCAACCAGGCGGCGATCTGGCGCCCGTTGGCGTCGTGCTGCTTCATGCGGAGCGGCAGGGTCTTGGTGCCGCGCAGTGCCAGCCACGCATCAAATGGGCCAGGCACGGCGCCGGCCGCATTAAGGATGAATTGCAGCCGGTCAGCGAGCTCATCCTCAAGAACCACGGCAATCCCGCCGATCATATCAGAATGACCATTCAGGTACTTGGTCGTGGAATGCCACACGATGTCCGCGCCGAGTTCCAACGGGCGCTGGAAAACCGGCGTGGCAAAGGTATTATCTACGATCAGCAGTGCCTGGTGCCGTTTGGCGATGTCGCTCATGGCAGCAAGATCGGTCAGCCACATGAGCGGATTCGTTGGCGTTTCCACCAGCAGGGCACGAGTGGACGGCGTCATCGCATCTGCGACGATCTGCGGATCGCGTGTGTCCACGTATGAGAAGGACAACCCCATATGTCGCAGGATTCGATCGAACAGTCGGAACGTGCCACCGTAGACGTTTTCGCCGCACACGATGTGATCACCGGCCCGAAAGAGCTTCATGATGGAATCCAAGCATCCCATGCCACTTCCAAACGCGAGACCGTGACGGCCACCCTCAAGGGTCGCGACGTTTCGTTCAAGCGCCTGTCGCGTGGGGTTCTTTCCTCTCGCGTACTCGTACCCCCTGTTTTGCCCGATCCCGTCCTGGACGTAGGTGGACGTCTGGTAAATCGGCGTCATGATCGCGCCGGACAACGGGTCCGGACGCTGGCCGGCGTGAATGGCGCGGGTCGAGAGTCCGCCCGCAAGATCTTCGTCGTAGATGCGCGTCATGGCCTTCGGCTTGTGCGTTCGAGCAACATGGGGAACGCGGAAGCTAATGGCGGTCGGGCGTCGGGGCGAGCATCCGGTCTAGCGCTGCGACTGCTGGCGCCATGGCCGGGCGGGCCACACGATCCCAAGCCGGCGGCCTGAGGTGCAAGCAGGCGAGGCCGGCGGAGCGGACGATTCACGTCGTTGCCTGATCGTCGACGACGACGCGCCGTTGCGCGCCTTGCTGCGCCGGGTGATGGAGGCGGACGGGTTTGCCTGCGACGAGGCGACGACGGGGCTTGACGGGCTGCGCAAGCTGCGCGCAAACCCCGTGCCGTTGGTACTCGCCGACTTCCACATGCCGGAGATGGATGGCGGTGAGATGCTGAAGGTTATCCGCGTACAGTTTCCGGACACCGCTGTGGTCATGGTCACCGCCGTCACCGACGTGCAGATGGCCGTGCGCTGTTTGGATGCCGGCGCGCTGGATTACGTGACGAAGCCCTTCGCGATTGATGAAGTCCGCGCGCGCGTCAAGCAAGCGCTGGAAAAGCGCCGATTGCTGATCGAGAATCGCGCGTACCGGAGCCGTTTGGAGGAGAAGGTTGCGATCCAGGCGCGCAAGCACGAAGAGCTGTTCCTTGCCTCGCTGCAGTCACTCACGGAAGCATTGGAAGTGAAGGATGCCTATACATGGGGGCATTCAACACGCGTCACGCGATACGCCGTGGCGATCGCGCAGGAAATGGACGTGCCGGCCGACTTCCTCGCGCAAGTCGAGCTGGGCAGCCGCTTGCACGATATCGGGAAGATTGGTGTGCGTGAAAGCGTCTTGAACAAAGACGGCGCACTGAGCGCCGAGGAGTATGATCATGTGATGGAGCATCCCGTGATCGGATGGCGGCTGCTCGAACCCCTTCTGCGTGAGATGCCGCACGCGCTCGCGGTCGTGCGTTCGCATCACGAGCGCTTCGACGGGCAGGGGAGCCCGGACGCGATGCGCGGCGATGGGATTCCATTGGAAGCGCGCATTGCAGCCGTTGCTGATGCCTTTGATGCGATGACGAGTGGCCGCGTGTACCGCCCAGGCATCACGGCTGACCAAGCCCTGCTGGAATTGCATCGCTGCGCCGGGACGCAGTTCGATCCCACGTGCGTCGCGGCCTTCGAGCGCGTGCTGGAGTCCTTTGACGGGTCGCGGGCCGACGTTGCACCGTGGCGTTCACCGTCTGCGCCGCAGCAGGCGTAGCGGCGCCGCGCCGGACGTTGCATCAGCCACCATCAGCCACCATCAGCCAGCATCAGCCAGCATCAGCCAGCGTCCGACAGCGTCCGACAGCGTCAGGCGAGGCCGCTGTCGATCACGGGTGTCAGTACGCGGCTAAAGGCGTGTTCTATGTGCGCGCAACGATGACGGTCGGGTTGAGGTCCAACGACGACCACATGTCGGAACGCGGTCGGCGCCATCTGGTATGCAAAAGGCGCAATGGCGTCAGCCCACGCGGAAAGCGTGGCCGCGTCAGCCACGAGGATGGTCGCGTCGCGCAGCCTGCCCTGGTCAGACGCTGACACGTCGAGCGGTGACGCGAACGTACGCACCGATCCACCAGCCCGAAGCGTCGCACCGGTCACGATGAGCGCCCAATGCCACTCGGACCAAGGGAGGGCGATGCTCAGCCGGTCGGTGGCGCTGATCCCGAACCGAGCGGTTGCCGCGCGCATCGCAGACAGCAGTTGGCGATGAGTGAGGCCGGGTGCCGGACGGCCCAGCGGATCAGATACGGCGAGACAGACCTCCGGTAATCCGTCGGCGTCAGGCGACCCCTCGAGCAGCAGCCCGTGGTGCGTGCCGAGGTCGATGGGGCGCGACAACCCGTCGCGGCGGAGAATTGCCGTCGTCGGGGCCTCGTCGAGGAGCACACAGGGCACGCTTGGCGGGACCAGCGCGGCGAACGCAGCGACGGTGAACACGGCACCGATGTCGTCGTGTGCAAGCTGCGCACCGAGTTCGTGGCGACCGGCCGCGGGATCAAGCATCAGCGCCTCGCGCCCATCCGACGCGGCCAACGCGGTGAGGAACGCTGGTCCGACCGGCAGCAGGATGCCCGACCGGCGGCCGCTGAGGGCCCGCACCAGCGGGGCCGAGCGTTGCAGCAAGGTCACGCCCGCGGCGACGAGCGCGGGCGCACCGATCCCGTCAATGCGGCCTCCGCCAGCGGCGAGGGCGAACGGCAGAAGCGCCAGCGGATCGGACATGCGGCAGATTACCCACGCGTGCGGGATTGTGCCACGCCTGTAACGCGAGCGGAACCGGGTCGTCTTCTCGTGTATGATTAGCGACGCATATCACACTTGCCCTGGGCGTGGCCTTGGACGGGCCGGAAGTGGCTTCTACCTTGCACCACAGATGTGCAGAACAATAACAGGTTTGTGACATTCGCTCACTCCCCAGGGGACGGAAGGCATGGCGTTTGAAGGGCTGATGGTCAGCGTGTCAGGAGTTCGCGGTCGGGTGGGAGCGGGGCTCACGCCTGAGGTCTTTGCGACGTTCGCGGCGGCGTTTGGCGCCTGGGCGTCGCGCGGTGGCAATCGCACGGTGGTCGTCGGCCGCGACAGCCGCGTCTCGGGACCGATGTTTACCCGGATCGTGCACGGCGCCCTCGAATCGGTTGGCTGCACGGTGATCGACATTGGCATGGCACCAACGCCCACCATTCAGTTGGCCGTGGAGCACCATCACGCCGCCGGCGGCCTTGGCATCACAGCGAGTCACAATCCGATCGAGTGGAACGCCCTCAAGTTCATCGGACCGTCAGGATTGTTTCTGTCGGCCGACGAAGGAACGGAGATGCGGGCGCTCATGGACCAGGGCATCCCTCGCGCGACTTGGGACCAGCTTGGCGAGATTGTGCACGACGCCGATGCGGTGCAGCGTCACATCGAGCAGCTGTTGGCCTTGCCATACCTCGATGTCGCGGGCATTCGCGCGCGCCGCTTTAAAGTGGCGCTCGACTGTTGTCACGGCGCAGGTGCCGTCATCATGCCGCAGTTGCTCACGGCGCTTGGCTGCGATGTGTTTGCCATCAACATGGAGACCGATGGCTTGTTTCATCGGCCGCCAGAGCCGGTGGCTGAGAATTTGGGCGAGTTGGCAGCGCTCGTCCGTAACGTCAAGGCCGACGTTGGTTTTGCGACGGATCCCGACGTGGACCGCTTGGCTTTGGTGCTCGATGATGGTCGCGCACCGGGCGAGGACTACACCCTCGCCTTTGCCGCGCGCGCGGTACTGCGCCATCGGCCTGGCCCCGTGGTGACCAACTTGTCGACCAGCAAGGTTGTGGCGGATGTGGCGACGGAGTTCGGCGTGCCGTTTCGGTTTGCCAAGGTGGGAGAGGTCAACGTCGCGCTCACGATGCGCGATGTGGGTGCCACCATTGGCGGCGAAGGCAACGGTGGGGTCATTCTCCCCGAAATGCACCTGGGTCGCGACGCGCCCGTGGGTGCCGCGCTCCTTCTGCAGCTGATGCTGGAGGAGAATCGGCCGCTGTCGGCACTGGTTGCTGACCGACCGCGCTATGTAATCGTCAAAGACAAGCTGGACCGACCGGATGTTTCCCTCGATGCGGTGTACCATTCACTCCGAGAAGCGTTTCCCGACGCCTCCGCGGACGCGCAGGATGGGCTCCGGCTGGACTGGCCGGATCGCTGGGTGCACCTCCGCCCGTCGGGGACGGAGCCGATTGTTCGTGTTATCGCCGAGGCACCAACCGAGGCGGATGCGCGGTTGCTGATCGCGCAGGCCCGGCAACCACTGTCCGCGCTGGCGTAGGTCTCGTGATCGTCGTTTCGTTCATATCTTAGCCCCACTCCTACCATGTGCGGAATCGTTGGATACGTCGGCGACAAGATCGCGACACCCATACTGATCGATGGACTGAAGCGGCTGGAGTATCGTGGGTACGATTCTGCCGGCGTCGCGATCATGAACGGGAAGGGTGTGGAAACGCGAAAGGCCGCCGGGAAAATCGCGCGCCTGGAGTCGGTAATCGAGGCCAATCCGCCGCTCGGGACGCTGGGCATTGGTCATACCCGGTGGGCGACCCACGGTCCGCCAACCGTAGGCAACGCGCACCCGCACGTGAGCACGGATCGCAGCATCGCGGTCGTCCACAACGGCATCATTGAAAATGCTACAGCGCTCAAAGCAGGACTTGAGGCGCGTGGCTACGTCTTTACGTCAGACACAGACACGGAAGTCCTCGCGCACTTGATCGAGGCCGCCTACGCCGGCAACCTCGAAGCGGCAGTGATCGAAGCGCTCCGTCAGGTCGACGGCACCTACGGCATTGCCGTCGTCTCTTCGAAGGAGAAAGACAAGATTGTCGCGGCGCGAAAGGGCAGTCCGCTGCTGATTGGGCTTGGCGACGGCGAGTATTTCATCGCCTCCGATGCCTCCGCGATTCTGGCCTATACGCGCAACGTGGTGTATCTCGACGACGGCGATGTGGCGGTGATCACCCGCGATGGCTACAAAGTGCTCGACCTGGATTCGCAAAGCCTCGACAAGCCCGTGTCCCGCATCGAATGGGACCTGGAGCAGATCGAGCGTGGCGGATACCCGCACTTCATGCTCAAGGAGATCTTCGAGCAACCGACGACGATACAGAACACGATGCGGGGTCGCCTGATCCTTGAGGAAGGCTTCTCGAAACTCGGCGGCCTCAACATCTCCAAGGAAGACCTGCTCAAGGTCGACAACATTGTCATCATTGCGTGCGGCACGAGTTGGCACTCCGCGCTGATCGGTGAGATGATGATCGAGGAGCTGTGCCGCATTCCCGTCGAGGTGGAGTACGCCTCGGAGTTCCGCTATCGCAACCCGATCGTCACGCCCACAACGCTGTGCATCGTGATTTCGCAGTCTGGCGAGACGGCCGATACCCTGGCCGCCATGCGCGAGGCCAAGCGCCGCGGCGCACGCACGCTGGGACTGGTGAACGTGGTGGGCTCCACGATCGCCCGCGAAGACGACGGTGGCATCTACTTGCACGCAGGTCCAGAAATCGGCGTAGCGTCAACGAAGGCCTTCACGAGCCAGGTCATTGCGCTTGCGCTGCTCACGCTCAAGATGGCGCGGCTGCGCAATCTGTCGGTGATCCAAGGCCGCGAGATTGCGCAGGCGATGGCGAAGTTGCCAGAACAGATTCAGTCGATTCTTGACCGGGCACCAGAGATTGAGGAACTGGCCGAGGAGTTCAAGCGCGCCACCAACTTCTTGTATCTCGGTCGCGGATACAACTTCCCGGCGGCGCTCGAAGGCGCACTGAAGCTCAAGGAAATTTCGTACATCCACGCGGAGGGCTATCCGGCGGCTGAGATGAAGCACGGCCCTATCGCCCTGATCGACGAGATGATGCCAGTGGTGTGCATCGCGCCACACGACTCGGTGTTCGAGAAGATCACGTCGAACATCCAGGAAGTGAAAGCGCGAAAGGGCAAAATCATTGCGATCACGACCCGCGATGAGCCGTCCCTCGCTGGCAAGCTGGACTACGAGTTCCGCATCCCCGAAACGCTTGACCTGCTGACGCCGATCCTGGCGAGCGTGCCGCTGCAACTTCTGGCGTACTACATCGCCGTCAAGCGTGGCTGCAACGTAGACCAGCCGCGGAATCTGGCGAAGTCGGTGACGGTGGAGTAAACAGGCCGGGGTGCCTGAATGCTCGAGGGATCGGGGACCATTGGCAGGGCGGCGCGCCAGTCCAGCGCATTCGTTAGGCGGACAACGAGACCAACGACTGCGCGCGGTGCCAAACCGGAGGACGCATTCTGGCCGATCGAGCGCTCTCCAGGCTCCTCAAGAGCGATTTCCCGCGCCGCCTCGATGAACTGGAAGGGTGATTCGGTTAGTTTGCGACATGACTGATGCCGTTGCCTCACCGACCCAGACCACGCTGATGCGCGAGGTCGAACGCCGTCGCACGTTTGCGATTATTTCGCACCCCGACGCGGGGAAGACCACCCTCACCGAGAAGCTGTTGTTGTACGGCGGCGCGATCCATTTGGCCGGCTCGGTCAAGGCGCGCCGGGCCACGCGACATGCAACGTCCGACTGGATGAAACTGGAGCAGGAACGCGGTATCTCGGTGACCTCGTCCGTGCTGCAGTTTGAGTACATGGGGTACCAGCTCAACCTGCTGGACACGCCTGGGCACGAGGACTTTTCGGAAGATACCTATCGCACGTTGGTCGCGGCGGATTGTGCGATCATGTTGCTCGACAACCGCAAAGGAGTGGAAGAGCGCACGCGTCAGCTGTTTGAGGTGTGCAAGATGCGGCGCACACCCATTTTCACGCTGGTCAATAAGTGCGACCGGTACGGCGAAGATCCGCTCAAGTTGCTGCAGGATGTCGAGGCCGATCTGTCGATCGACTGCTACGCGGCGACGTGGCCCGTGTTCGACAACGACGTGTTTGTCGGCGTGTACGATCGCCTGAAACGCGAAGTGCATCTGTTCCTGCGCAGCGGCGATCGCGGCGCAACGCGCGCCGATGATACGATCGTGAGCATCGATGACCCTGCGCTCATCGAGGCCATGGGCGAGAGCTCGTTCGATCGGTTGATGACGGATATCGAACTGCTCGACGCTGCGGGGCACACCTACGAGCACGAGCGCGTGATTGATGGAACGCTCACTCCGGTGTTCTTTGGCTCCGCGCTCACCAATTTCGGCATCGAGCCCTTTCTCCGGGAGTTCCTGGAACTCGCGCCATCGCCCGGACCGCGTGAGTCAAGCATCGGACCCATTTCGCCGGAGCGTTCCGACCTTACGGGGTTTGTGTTCAAGATTCAAGCAAACATGGATCCCAAACATCGCGATCGCATTGCCTTCGTGCGCATCGTGTCGGGGCACTTCGAGGCGAACATGCAGGTGTTGCATCAACGAAGTGGCAAGCAGATTCGGCTCGCCGCGCCGCAGCAGTTCATGGCCCGTGATCGCGTTGCCATCGAAGAGGCATGGCCTGGTGACGTGATCGGCATCATGGATCGGGGCAATCTCCGCATCGGAGATACCCTCGGCGGCGACGGCAGCATGCAGTTTCAGGGGATTCCTCGCTTCGCCCCCGAGCACTTTGCGCGTGTCATTCCGGCCGATCCGCTCAAGCGGAAGCAGTTTGACAGCGGACTCCGCCAACTGACTGAGGAGGGTGCCGCCCAGGTGTTCTTCGCCGAAACCTCAATCGGCTCACAGCCGATCGTTGGTGCGGTGGGGCAACTGCAGTTCGACGTCATGGCGTTCCGTCTGGAGCACGAGTACGCGGCGCCGTGCAAGTTCGAGAAGATGACCTATCGGTGGCCACGTTGGGTGACCGGTCCCAAGGCCGATGTTGAGCGTGTGTGCAACGGTCTGGGTCGGCTGCAACTCTACGACCACAAGGGCAACGCGGTGGTCCTCTTCCAGGACCAGTGGGCACTACGACGCGCGCTGCAACACGAGACGACGGTAGTCTTTCACGAGACGCAGCCTTAACGCAGCCGTAGCGTCGCCATACTAAGCAACACGCCTCCAGGTCTCTCCTGCGAGACCTGAAGGCGTGAGCGTATTGGCGGTGTCGCGCGGCGGGCTACACCTGCTTCGCGATTTCTATTTGGCGACCAACGTGGCCAATAACAAACCCGCCGTCGTCCGACGATGAGAAGTAGATGCGGAGCCCAGTGTCGGGGTTACTGCCACGACGGAGCTGGTCAGGGCATTCAATTTCCGCCGATCCATCCTGAAACACGTAGGGCGTCTTGTACGCCGAATCGGTCGAGCCGGGGGCGTAGTCCACGCCGAGGTCGGCGAAGACTTCCGTCAGCGGACGGCTTAACGCGCGATCCTGTCGGCGACGACCCACCTCACCGAGCGACTTGAGAAATTTCCACGCGGTGTCAGGGTCTGGAAATTCAGAATCCTTCGCCGAGCTGAAGGCGGTTGGAAGCAAGCGCAGTGCGTCTGCATACATGGCCTGTGCGCGTTCGACCGATTCGAGTACGGACTCGGGCGCGTCGCTGGCCGGCTTGGAAATCGGTTGCCGTTCTTTGACCGCGGCAAGCGTCGTGCGCAAGGCACGCGTCATCGAGCGTTCAGTCTCCAGCGCGTGGCGGGCCTCGTTGAAGCGCTCGCGGACACGCATCAGTTCGCCTTCAGACTGCTTCAGGGCCTCTTCGAAATCGCGCACCAGCGCGACCAGCTGTCCGCGGTCGAGCTCGGAACCGGATTCGGCGGCCGCAAGGGCTTCCGTGGCGTCCGGGCGTTTGCTGTACGCCGAGGCGCGCTCGTCGCGCAGGCGCTCGACGATGGCGGAATCGGACATCGGGCGCTGGACAGACACTTCAGCCAACCGCTGCACCAACCGCCGCCGTTCCCCAGGCAGCGCCAGCGCTCGCGCGAGCACGAGCGGATGTTGAAAGGGGTCTGCTTCTAGGTGGAAGCCGGGCAGGTAGGCCCGGGCCGAGCCGAGAAACACTGAGCGCGCGTGCCCACCGACCGAATCTGAGAGCGCGAACGTGTCTGCATGCCGAAGCATGAAGCACAGCCCGAGTCCAAACACCTCACTGGCAAACTGCTCGGGTGGCATCACGAAGCCGCCATCGGGTAGCTCGGTGAGCAGCAGCACCGGCATGGTCCGAGCTGGGTCACACAACACAAAGCGCACGAACGCGTCGAGGGTCCCCGCTTCAAGCTGCGTGGGCACCCGCTGTAGCGGGCCGTCGCTGGATACGAGCGTAAACGGCACGTCTAGCTCTGACAGGAGCCGCGGAGGACGTACGGGTGGCGGCGATCCGCTGCCAGAGCCGCCATCGGTTCCAACACGGATATACAGCTGGCGATGAACGCTGCCGTTGGCCGTGGTCGTCGTCACGTAGGTGACGTGCGTGGACCACTGGAGGCCACGATCGAGCGGGTCCGGCGCATGCACCACGATGTCGGCGAGCGCCGAGCCGTTCGAGGCGAACGGCGCCCAGCGCAGAATGCGTCCGCCGTCTAGGGTGTGATTGGACGGTGCGTCCCAGCTGAGCTGCTGACTGGAGTCGAGTCCGAGCCACGCGACACACGCGTCAAGGAAGGCGGCGTCCGCATTCGTGGAGCTGATGCGGGGAACAAGATCGAAGTGAAGCGCAAGTCGTGGTTGCACGGCGGTGTTGATTGGCATTATTACGGTTCTCTCGAGGAATACGAAAGAAAGCGAAACGAACTTACTTTAAAGCCTATGAGAGTGCTACTACAACGGGTGTCTCGAGCAGAAGTGCGAGTAATGGCGAGCCCGGGCGACGCGTCGCCGCGAGTAGTTGGGAGAATTGAAGCCGGGTACGTCGTGCTCGTGGGATTTACGAATACGGATACGTCAACTGAGGTGTTGTGGATGGCCGAGAAGATCCACGGCCTCCGCCTGTTCTCCGACGCTGACGGCCGCATGAATAACGACCTCTTCGAATGCCGGGGCGCGGTGCTTGTGGTGTCACAGTTCACATTATACGGCGATGCGCGCAAAGGCAGGCGCCCAAGCTTTGTTCGTGCCGCTCCTACTAATATAGCTGAACCGCTATATATGCAACTGATCGACGCACTCCGCGCAGAGGGGGTAGAGGTCGCGACCGGCGAGTTTGGCGCCGATATGGAGGTCGAACTGGTGAATGATGGCCCCGTCACGCTCTGGTTGGAGCGCGAGGCGCCGGTCACGTGGCCGTTTACCGACTCAGATGTTTCGTAGAAATCCCGAATCATCGCTTGGGATTCCTCAGACAGCAGTCTTGACATGACGCGAACTGCTGAACACTACTACGAAACAACGCTGGCGCACGCGACCCCATGCCGGAATCGTGACGACCGTCACCGGCCGCGGAACGGCCCGGCGATCCCGTTTGCGGCCAGCGAATGCCTCGTGGCTACCCGTGAGGCGAAGACGAATGGTCGTCGCTCGTCCCGCAGTCACACCTTCGCGGCTTCACCGGAGTGCCGAGATTATGCACACGACGTATCCGAGATCCCGCCCGCTGTGGCTGCTTGCCGTGTCGGTCGGTCTGCTTGCCGGTTGCGGCGGGGATAGCGCGGCCCCGTCTGCCGATACGAAAGCGAATGATGGCACCTTCGCGCGTATTCAGCGCACGATCTTGGATCCGTCGTGCGCAGGGTGTCATACCAGTGGGAGCGGCCCAGCGCGTCAGTCGCAGTTGGTGCTGACCGCCGACTCGTCGTACCAACAACTGGTGGGCGCGGCGTCGCTGCAGCAAATCGCGCGCGCCGACGGTATGCTGCGCGTGCGAGCATTTCGTGCGGACAGTTCGCTGCTCTTTCACAAAATCGCCTGGGTTCCCGGACACCACAGCCGCGACTATGGTCTCCTGATGCCCTCTGGCACCGTGCAGGGTCTCACCGCGGGCCAGCTGGAATATGTACGTCGCTGGATTGAAGGGGGCGCTCCGCGGACTGGACACGTCGTCGATACCACTGTGTTGCTCGATGCGCGTCTTCAGACTGCAACGTTTACCCCGCTGGCTGCGCCCTCCGCGTCGCTCGGACTCCAGTTGAAAGTCGACAGCTTCGTCGTTACACCCGCGTCAGAGCGCGAGCTGTTTGTGTATCGCCGCGTCAGCAATCCGACCGACCGGTATGTGACCCGCATTGAGTCCCGCATGCGCCCGGGAAGCCATCATCTGTTGCTCTATCAGTTTGACGAGACCAAGACGTCGTTCCCGTGTAACGCGCGGCCGACGCCTGACGTGGTGCGGGACATCCGGAATCCAGACGGCTCGTCGAACATCATCAACATGCTCCCGATGGCGTGTCACGTGTTCTTTGCGGGCGCCATGACCCCGGACTTCGACTACCGCTTTCCTCCCGGTGTGGCGCTCAAGCTGCCAGCGAACGCTTCGCTCGACTTCAACGTCCACTACGTGAATCGCTCACCGATCAGCCTGCCAGGTCAGGCCTTTGCCAACCTGTATACCGTTGATCGCTCGCAGGTCACCACGGTCGCGCGTTCCTTGAATCTGGCGAACACGGAATTCACCTTACCGCCGAAGCAGCGCACGACGATTCGAAAAGTGTTCACGATGAGCGCACGGACCACCGTGCTCGGACTGACCTCGCACATGCATTCGCTCGGGGAGCGCTTCGAGATCCGGCTGCGGCGTGCCAACGGCACGGAGACCAATTTGTATACAAATACCGACTGGGAGCATCCCGGTTTCGTGAACTTTGATACCCCTGTGGTCCTTGAGGTTGGCGACGCGCTGGTCAGCGTCGTGACGTGGAATAACGTGACGGATCGCACCGTCAGCTTCGGCTTGCTGTCATCCGACGAGATGGACATCATTTTCGGCTACGCGTATTAGACGAGGGTACCCGCGCCCTCGGGGGAACGGAGGCCACGCACGCGCGCTTCGTGCGCCAGGAGCCACGCCTTTCGCGCGACGCCGCCGCCAAAGCCGGTGAGGGAGCCGTCTGCTCCCACCACCCGATGGCACGGGACAATGATCGAAATGGGATTCTTGCCGTTTGCGGCGCCAACCGCCCGCGAGGCTTTTGGGTTGCCGAGTGTGGTGGCAATGTCGCCGTAGCTGCGCGTTTCCCCGAAGGGAATGTGAGTGAGCTCGTGCCAAACGGCACGCTGCATGTTCGTACCTGTTGCCCGCAGCGGCAGATCGAACGACGCGCGGTGTCCCTGGAAATACTCGGACAGCTGGGCGCGGGCGGCCGCCAACGGTGCGCATTCCTGAGCGGGCTCGCGGGCCCACGCGCTTCGGTCTCCCGGCGCGTGTCGATGGGTTTCCATGTAGACGCCGGTGATCGCGTGGCCGTCGCTGGTGACGGTGAGTACCCCGATCGGCGTGTCCGTCTCGATGTAGCGTACGACCTCGTGCGCGCCATTCTTCTTGCCCTTCGGCGTGCCATTCGGCGTGCCATTCGGCGGACTAGGCGGCGTGCCATTCGGCGTGCCATTCGGCGTGCTAGACGGCGGGCTATTCACGGTCGTGTACATGGATCCTCCTTCGGTCAGCGAGCAGTGCAGGGGAGTGAAGAGTACGCGGGAACGCCGCCGGATTCATTACCGAAACACCGCGTCCCCGTTCTTCCTACTGCCCGAGGGCTCGCTCGAGATCGGCAACCACATCATCGATGTGCTCCAGCCCAACACTCACCCGCACGAGACCGTCCGTTATGCCGACGGCCGCTCGCTCTGCGGCGGTCAACTTGCTGTGTGTGGTGGAGGCGGGATGCGTGACAATGGTGCGCGTGTCGCCGAGATTTGGCGAGTGCGACACCATGGTGACGCCGTCGAGAAACCGCCTGCCGGCATCCAGCCCGCCCTTGAGCACGAGCGCCACGATACCACCGCCCTGGCGCATTTGTTGCTTGGCCAGCTGGTACTGCGGATGCGAGGGCAGAAACGGATAGCGCACCGACTCGATGGCGGGATGCCCTTCAAAGTGGGAGGCCAACGTCAAGGCATTCGCGCAGTGCCGGTCCATGCGAACAGCCAGCGTCTCGAGTGACTTCGACAGAACCCAGGCATTAAATGCACTCATCGCCGGACCGGTGTGCCTGGCGAAAAACCGGCAATCGGCGATGTATGCCGCGCTGCCGACAATGGCACCGCCAAGCACGCGTCCCTGCCCGTCGATGTACTTGGTCGCGGAGTGAATCACCGCCGTGGCACCATAGGCCAGCGGCTGTTGGAGATACGGCGTGGCAAAGCAGTTGTCGACGACGAGGTCGATCCCGCGATCCCGGGCGAATCCGCCCAGCCACTCGAGGTCGATCAGCTCCAGGCCCGGATTGGACGGCGTCTCAATGAAGATCAGCTTCGTCGTTGGTTGAACGCTCCGCGCCCACCCCTCGTGATCGGCGGCGTCGACATACGTGCTGGACACGCCCCACTTCGGAAGCACTCTGGTGAAGAGCTGGTGGGTGGACCCAAACAGCGCGCGCGAGGCCAGAATATGATCTCCAGCCGACACGCGCGACGCCAGCGCGGTGAAGACCGCGGACATGCCAGACGCCGTGGCAATGCCGTCGTCGCCGCCCTCGAGCAAGCAAAGTTTGCGGACCAGCTCATCCGTGTTGGGGTTGGCGTATCGGCTATACACGTTCCCCTCAACTTCCTCGGCGAACAGTGCGCGCGCGTGCTCCGCGTCGTCGAAGCGGAAACTCGACGTCAGGTAGAGCGGCACGGAGTGTTCGCGCTGCGCGCTGACGGCTGCCTGCGTACGGATAGCGACGGTTTCGAAGTGCGATTCGTCTGACATGAAAGTGGAGCGAAAGGATGTGAGGCCGACGGTTTCGGCTCTAATTTAGTGGCATGGCATCTCACATTCCCGGGACTGCAGCTCCCGCTGAGCTCCGCGTTATTCTCGCGTCGCAGTCGCCTCGTCGGCGTGAACTGCTGACGCTGATCGGTATCGACCACGAGGTGCGTCCCGCCGATATCGACGAGGAGGTCTGGCCAGACGAGCAGCCAGTGCCACATTGCGAGCGACTGGCCCGCACGAAGGCGGCAACGCTTTCTGCCGTGCATCCGGAGGCGCTCGTGATCGGCTCGGACACCATCGTCGTGATCGACGGGGATATCCTCGGCAAGCCCACATCCGGCGCGGACGCTGAGGTCATGCTCGCGCGCCTCGGTGGCCGCACCCACACGGTTTTCACCGCGATTGCCGTTGCGCACGAGGGACGCACACTCTCTGCGGTGGAGTCCGTATCGGTGACCTTTCGCCCGCTCCATGCGGCGCAGATTGCGGCCTATGTCGCAACGGGGGAGCCGATGGACAAGGCCGGTGCGTATGGCATACAGGGCTACGGGGCGACGATCGTCGAACGCATCGACGGGGATTACTTCGCGGTCATGGGGCTCCCGCTTGGTCGTCTCATCGAGCTCGTTCGTGACCTTGGTGTGCGCTATACGTTCGGGCCGCTCGGTCGCGACGCCTAACGCTGATGGTCGAGGCTCGCCGATTGGGTGCGCCGTGCGTTGAGCAACGCCAGCCTGGCCGGCGCATAGCGCTCCCGCCACCGTACGAGCATGCCGCGCACGTCGTCCTCGGAAATGCGCGACATGCGATCCTCACGATACGACATATCCAGCGGGTAGTCTTCACCGGGGTCGCCGTACGCGTCGATCAACAGGTCGCGGGAATAGTCGTACGGGCCCACGCGCTTCGGGTTGGTGTACCCCATAAGGCCGATCACCGGTGTCCGTAGCGCCACACACAGGTGCAGCGGGCCCGTGTCGGGTGACAGAGCTACTGCTGCGCCGTCGAGGATGGCGGCCAGTTTGCGCAAGCCACTGCCCAACGCGGAATGCGCCATTGGTGCGTCGCGCAGGATAATCGCCTCGGCAGCGAGTTCGCGCGGCGAGCGCCCACCAACCAAGACCGGCTGCACGCCGAACTCGTCCCAGAGAATATGGCAGATCTGCGCCCATCGTTCGGGCATCCAATCTTTGGCCGCCTTGCTCGTCGCAATCACCAATGGCGCGATGGGCCTGTCGAACTGCGCCAGGAAGTGCTGCTGGTAGTCCCGCTCCTCGGCATTCCAGGGACCGAGTGTCCACTGCGGCGTCGTGTGCGGAATACCGAGGGCATCGAGAAACTCGAAGTACTGGTCCTGCACGTGCTGGCCGGCATGCGGAGGGATCGTGTGCGTGGTGAACACCCAGTTGGCATCACGCGCCCGCGCACGATCGAATCCCAACTTGACGGGGCTCTTGGTGAAGGACGCAATGAGCCCCGCCTTGAAATAGACCTGCAGTGCCAACACCAGATCAAACTGTCGCCCGGCGAGCGCGTGACGTACGTCAAGAAACGCCCGCCACCCACGGCTGCGGTCGAAGACAATGATCTCATCCACCAACGGATGGCCGCGCACGAGGGTGGCGGGACCGGGTTGGAGCACCCAGGTGACCTTGGCGTGTGGAGCGTGCGTCTTGAGCGCGTGAAGAATAGGCATGACGTGCACCACGTCGCCGACTGCGCTCATCATCACGATGCACACGCGGTCATAGCGCACGTCGCGCACACTCCTGAGAGCACTCATGATGCGAGCGATACGGTCACGCGCGTCATCGCATCGCGCATGAACGCGTCGAGGGTCACGTCGGTGACGTCGCATCCAAACTGTCTACGCCACTTCCGGATGGAGCGGACCAGTCGGGTGACGTTTCGCTCCATGATGGCGTGCGGCTGCGCTTGGGGCTGCCACTGCACGACATCGACATCAATCACCAACGCGCGCAGTGCCCCGGCTGGCGACGGCGATGACTCGGGCGCGAGCAGCACGTTCTTCACATTCAAGTCGGGGTGCACCACGCCGGCCAACGCGAGACGCTGCAGCAGGTGGAGCGTGGCCTCCAGCGCCGCCGCGAGCGGAATCTGCGGCACGAGTGCGGCGGCAATCATCCCCAGGTCGAAGGCATCGGGCACGAAGCGTGATACGACGTCAACGCGACACGTGCCAAAGCCAGCGTGGTAGCGGGCAAACCCGAGCACCGTGGTGGTGGGAATGCCCGCTGAGCGCAGTGCGAGCGAATGCGCAAACTCACGCGGCGCTCGCGTTGGGTGCCGGAAGCGGTCTCCGGTGACGGGCGCGAGCAGCCCCCCATGCCATCCGTGGCGCACCACCACCGTCTCCGCTGTCCCGGGCAGCGTGGCCACGAATACGGGCGCGCGTCCGCGCAGTGCGCGTGGTTGCGGCTGCAGCGACGCCCAGTCGTACAGTGTCCCATGCGTCGCGATGGCCGCGGCCAACGCGTCAAGCAGACCGTGGGACGCCGAAACATCACCGTGCGCGAGCTGCCGCGTGTGCAGCGAGTCGTCGGGGCGCACGGCCCTCGTGGTTTCGGTCATCACGCCGGTATCGCCCACACCCGCGTCACGTCACCGCTGCGCCGGACGGGAACGATATCCGGACGTGCCAGCGTCGCCACCTGAATATCCAGTTGCTCGCGAACGGCGTCGGTAATCAGGAGTTCATCACCACGCGCCTGTGCGCACAGTTTGCTGGTCAGATTCACCGTGTCACCGATCAGCGTGTATTCAAGTCGTTGCGGCGATCCAATATTGCCGAGGAAGACGTCGCCCGCGTGGATCGCCACCCCGGCGTGCAGTTCCGGACGCCCTTCGCCGCGCCAGCGCTCGTTGAGCACAGCGAGCGCGGTGCGCATGTCCTGCGCGGCCCGCACCGCGCGCGCGGCATCGTCGGCATGCGGCTCGGGCGCACCCCAATATGCCAGCAGCGCATCACCAATGAACTTGTCTAGCGCGCCCTCATGCGCAAACACGCAGCGTACCATCACTTCGAAGTACTCGTTCAACTGCCGGGCCATCTCCATCGGTGGCAGTGATTCTGCGACCGCCGTAAATCCACGGATGTCACTGAACAGCACGACCACCCGCTGCCGCTGTCCGCCCAATGACATGGTTTCGGTGGACGCGGCGATGCGGGCGGCGAGCTGCGGCGTGAAATAGCGCTCGAAGTTTTCGCGCACGTGCGTGGCGCGGCGAAGCCGTGTGGCCGACGCTTCGCGCTCGACGGCAGCGGCGGCGATGCCCGCGAACGCCACCAGAAAATTCAAGTCATGATCGTCAAACGCGTTGGCATCCTGCTGATTGTCGACATACAGCACGCCAAGCGTGAGATGTCCATCGCCGATCAGTGGCGCGGCCATCGCCGAGCGTACGGCCTGCGCCACAACCGACGCACCTGCCGTGCGGGTATCTTCACGCGCGTCGTGTGTCAGGAGCGCCGTCTGGCGTTCGGCGACGCCGTTCACGATGGCCCGCGGGACGGTGCGGGTGACGTCGCTGCCGTGCGTATCGCGCGCGATGCGAAGCTCCAGTGTCCCAGTGGCGTCGCGCAGCACGATCGCGACGCGGTCGGCGGCAAAGGCGCCCAAGAGCGTGTCGACCACGATCGGAAGCAATGCGTCCACGCTCGTCAGTCCCCCCAATTGCTGGGCGAGCGTGACCAGCTTCGCGAGCCGCTCACCGGCCACCGCCTCAATCGCGGCGGCGCGCGACGGCACGGCGCGTTCGCGGATCACTGTCGCCGCACCGTCCAACGCGGTGGAGTGGAGCCCGGGCAATGCGGTCGCGGCTTCTTCTCCGAGCAGCGAGAACTGCACGGTGCCAAACGCCACACGATCGCCTTGCACGACGCGGGCCGTCGACACGCGTACGCCGTTCACCCACGTGCCGTTGCGCGAGCCGAGATCCGTTACGGTCAGCCCCTCCTCATCAACGCAGATCTCGACATGTCGTCGCGACACCGACGGGTCAAGAATCGGAACCGTGCATGCGATCTCGCGACCGGCTATGAGCGTCTCGCCCGTCCGCAGCGAGAAACGCCGATCGCCAGAGGTGGATGCAAGCACGAAGGACACGGCTAGCGGCGTTCGGCGTCCACGGGCGTGGTGCGCGCAGCCCGGACACGTCCAATCGCCGTCAGCATGGCACGCGCCTTGTTCTCTGTTTCTTCCCACTCCTTTGCCGGCACCGAATCGTAGACGATGCCGCCACCGGCTTGCACCGAGGCGATGCCGTTGGCAATGACACACGTGCGAATCGTGATCGCGAGATCCATGCGGCGATCGCCGGCTCCGATGTAGCCCAGCGCGCCCGCATACGGTCCTCGGCGTTCGGGTTCGAGTTCGTCAATGATTTCCATGGCACGGACTTTGGGTGCGCCGGTCATGGTCCCGGCAGGAAACACGGCGCGGAACGCATCAAGCGCGCTTGCCCCTTCCGAGATCTCTCCCTCAACCTGGCTCACGATATGAAAGACGTGGGAATACCGTTCGACGGTCATCAGATCGGTGACCCGCACGGTGCCATAGCGGGCCAATCGTCCAACATCGTTGCGGCCAAGGTCTACCAGCATGACATGCTCGGCACGCTCCTTCTCGTCGGCCAGCAGTTCTGCGGCAAGCGCCGTGTCCTCGTCGGCAGTGCGTCCGCGCGGGCGCGTACCGGCGATTGGACGGACGGTGATACGACCGTCGGCGACCCGCACCAGGAGCTCGGGTGAACTCCCGACGAGTTCAAGACCATCAAGCATGAGATGGTACATGTACGGGCTGGGATTGAGCGCGCGGAGCGCGCGATACAGCGAGGTCGGGTCGAAGTCGACGGCCAGCTCCATACGGCGCGCCAGCAACACTTGAAAGACATCGCCCGCCAGGATGTACTCCTTGATGCGATCCACGTCACGTTCGAATGCCGCGCGCGTGTACTGCGATGTCGGTATCGCCGGTGCCGCCGTGGCGTCGATGGCGAGCGCGGGGAGTACATCCGGTCCGAGCAATCGGGCGAGGGTCTCATCGAGCGTTGCGCTCGCCGTCGCATGCAGTTGCTCGAGCTCCTCGTCCGTTGCCGACGCGGGCACTGGGACCGACACAATCACGCGCGCTTGCCCGCGCCAATTGTCGATGACGACCAAGGCGTTGGTAAACACAAAGCACGCGTCTGGTGCGTCGACCGACCTCGGCGGCGCGTGTGGCAGTCGTTCGATATGTCGTACCACATCGTAAGCGAAGAATCCAACGGCACCGCTCCAGAAGGGTCCGAGATCGGTCGCCTGAACGGGTCGCATGTCCCGCACGATGTCACGAAGGTCCGTGATCGGGTCCGAGGGGGTGCGAGCACCGTGCCACCCGTTGTCTGGCGTCCAGTCTTCAACGACGCCATCGCGGAGTCGCCATGCGCCGCGGGGTTCGGTGCCCAAATACGTGTAGCGTGCCCATGTTTCGCCGCCGGCCGGCGCCGACTCCAGCAGGAACCCAAAAGGGCCCCGTCGAAGCTTGGCGAAGGCGGCGACGGGAGTGCATTGGTCGAGCAGGCAGTCGCGCCACACAGGCACAAGCCCACCGAGCACACGACAGGAATCGGCGGAACGGCGAAAATCAGCGAGAGTTGTCACGGTCCAGACGCGGGGTGGGCGCAGCACGCTTTCCACGGGGCGATGCAAAGCGGCACCGTCCCAGCCTGTGCAAGTTGTCCTGCTTACTCGCACCGAGGCAAGCGAGTCGATAGGATTGGCAGATGAAGAGCATTGCCGATCGCAGTACACGTCTCGATGTGGGTGTCGTGGACGTCGTCGTCCTGACACCAGTGTCTGCCGCACGGTCCGGAGCGGGCGGACGCGCGCGAAGCCTACGACCGATGGATCGGTGGCGCGTGTTGACCATGCGCCGCGCCGCCGGAGTGCGCTGCACCGGGGCATGGGAGCTCGTGCACGGCAGTATCGAGCCTGGAGAGCGGCCGGCCGACGCGGCCCGCCGCGAAGTCCACGAGGAGACGGGCCTGATGATCGAGCGCCTGTACAACGTCACCGTGAACCCCTTCTACCTGCACACGACCGACACGATTCAGATGGCGATCGTCTTTGCCGCCGTGGTTGCTGAAGGTCAGCCGGTCGCGATGGGAGACGAGCATGACGCGTTCCGCTGGCGCACACCGCGCGCCGCGCTCGCGCAGTTGGCGTGGCCGCGCGAACATGAGGCGGTGCGCTACGCGGTGCACCTGCTGCGCGCCGGGCACGCTGGGGCAGCGGAGGATGTGCTGCTCATTCGCTAGCCGCGGGAGGCTTCGGCGGGGGCTGTTTGGCCGCAGCCCGGCTTCGCACGAGCGCCCGCTGGCGCTCGACGTCACGCATGACGCGCGCCCAGTCGGTCACGCTCGGAATGCCTTCCATCATCGCCGTGGTTGGCTGATTCACATCCAATTGCCCGTCGAAGATGAAGAGCGCCGATTGCACATCACGCTGCCGCAACCTGAAGTTCCCGAACCCCGATGTCAACGGGAGCACATCGAGCGGTCGAAAATCACGGCCGGTGTTGCTGATGATGAATTCCTGCGGGGAGAAGCGCGTCTCCCCTTGTTCGAGCGCAAAGAAACTCACGTACCAGATGGAATACGAGGGCAGGCGATTGCGCTCCTTCACGGCATCGATCGCTGCTTCCTTGCTGGTGACCAGCTCGCGGAGCGCGCGGTACGAGTCTGGTGACAACAACCGGATCATCCGTTCGTCAAGCGGAATCGCGCGCACCTGGAGGCCAGAAGAAGGCGCGACCTTGAGCGCGATATCGTCCTGCCGCAAGGAGCCAAAGCCGGCCGGCACAAAGTTCGGATCAAGGGTGTCGCCTGTGACGCCTGACCTCGCCACGGGTGGAACTTGCGCGACCACCGGCTGTCCGGTGGCGCATCCCACCGAGAGCGTAAGTGCGGCGATCCATCGCCACGCATCTGCCACCATTCGCATCGTCTGCTCGCCCGTATAGAGGTGGATCTTACTCGGCGTTGGCCAGCTTCCAGTCAGCTTCATCCAGCAAGGACATCAACGCGTGCGCCAACTCGTCACGTCCCTGTCCCGTGGTCGCACTGAAGAGTACGATCTGATCGGGGTCAAGTCCAACGGACGCCGCCAGCGCGGCTCGACGTGGCTCGACCTCGCTCGATCGAAGTTTGTCGACCTTCGTCGCGGCCACGATGGTTGGTACCCCAACGTCCGCCAGGAAATCCAACATGGTGCGGTCGTCGTCCGTGGGATCGTGGCGCAGATCCAGCAACAGCACCACGCCGCGAAGCGCCGCGCTCTCGGCGAGATATCCTTCGATCAGCGGCCGCCATTCGGCTTTGCGTGCCTTGGAGATCCGGGCGTAGCCATAGCCGGGAAGATCTGCCAGCACGAAACGTTTGTTGACATCGAAGAAGTGGATTTCCCGCGTGCGCCCGGGGGTGTTGCTGACCCGAGCGAACGACTTGCGCCGCATGAGCCGGTTGAGCAACGACGACTTGCCAACGTTGGAGCGCCCCGCGAATGCAATCTCGGGCAGCTGATTTTCCGGGCGCCACCCCTCTCTCGTGGCCATCGGCCCGAGGTACTCCAGGGAGCGAATGACCAGCGGATCGTCACTCATGACACGCGCTCAGAGCCGGCCGCAAACGTGACGACATCGGCGTGCAGCGGGACGATGGGTGTGCGCAACGCGAGCGCGAGCACTTCGTCCATCGTGCGCACGGGATGCCACGTCACCGCATTGCGGACGTCCTCGGGCAGCTCGGCGAGATCCTTGGTGTTCCCGTGCGGAATGATCACGTGCGCAATGTGGTGCCGATGCGCGGCCACCGCTTTTTCGCGCAGGCCGCCGATGGGCAGCACGCGCCCCCGCAGCGTGACCTCACCGGTCATCGCGATGTCTCCGCGCACGGCAATGCCCGTCAGCGCGCTCGTCAACGCCGTCGCGAGCGCGATGCCGGCTGACGGACCATCCTTCGGCGTACCGCCCGCTGGCAGATGGACGTGAATGTCCTTCGTGCGATGGAAGTCGGGCGGAAGGCCAAGCTGCG
>JANOPS010000143.1:0-2152 GCA_031421995.1 Gemmatimonadaceae bacterium | reverse complement strand
GAGTGTTCGCATCGCCGGTCACGACCTCCGTGCAGATCCCATCCGCGCCAAGCGCGCGCTGGGCTTCATTCCGGACCGTCCGTTCATCTACGAAAAGCTGACGGGGATGGAGTTTTTGCGATTCACGGCGGGCTTGTATGGTGAGCAGGGGAAGGAGGTGGAGAGCCGCGGTCACGAGTTGTTGGCCCTGTTCGATCTCGAGTCGTGGCGCGATGAGCTGGTGGAGAGCTACAGCCACGGTATGCGCCAGAAGCTGATTATCGCGAGCGCCTTCGTGCATCGCCCACGGGTCATCGTCGTTGACGAGCCGATGGTTGGGCTTGATCCGAAGTCTTCGAAAATCCTCAAGGATCTCTTTCGCGAGTACACGCGGCGCGGGCACTCGGTGATGATGTCGACCCACACGCTGGAGATCGCCGAGGACATGTGTGATCGCATTGGGATCATGCAGCGCGGAGAGCTCGTTGCCTGCGGCACGATGACCGAACTGCGGGGCGCGACCGGCGCGGACGACGCACTGGAAGCGATCTTCCTGCGTCTGACGGGCGACACGGTGGCACGCGAGTTGGTCGAGGTGTTGGATGCGTGAGGACGCCGCGCTGACGCGAGCGCCCGGCGTGCTGTGGCTGCTGCTGCCCAAGTGGCAAATGGCGGGACATCGCATGTCCAAACGAGAACGGGGCGACGTGCGTCGACTCATCATGGTTGCGGTGTTGGGCGGCGCCTTTTGGCTGGCGAGCTTTCTGATCGCGTTTCGATTGGTTCGCTACTTCCGGAGCGCCGAAGACATTGGCACGTTGTTGGCGGGTAAGCTGCTGTCCATGATCTTGTTGTCATTCGGCAGTATCCTCTTGCTTTCCAATATCATCGCCGCGTTGTCCAACTTTTTTCTGGCGAAAGATCTGGACCAGTTGGCGGCGGCACCGATTTCGCCGTGGGCGCTCTACGGCGCTCGACTTGCCGAGACGGCGTTGCACTCCAGTTGGATGGTGGCGCTGCTCTTGATCCCGATCATCGCGGCCTACGGTGCGGCGTTCGACGCGGGCGTGGGATTTGCCTTCGTGTCCGTAGGCGCCGTCGTGCCGTTCCTGTTGTTCCCTGCTGCCGCGGGCTCGGCGTTGACGTTGCTGCTGGTGAACATCTTTCCGGCGCGTCGCACGCGCGACCTGCTGAGCGTGATTACAGCCTTGGCCATCGCGGGGCTGATTATTCTCTTTCGGGCCGCACGGCCGGAGCAGTTGGTGCGCCCGGAGGGGTTCGCGAATTTCATGCAATTCGTGGCCTCGCTGGATACACCGACCTCGCCGTGGCTGCCAAGTGAGTGGCTGAGCGAGGCGTTGATGGGGTGGATCAGTCGCGAAGCGGTCTGGCCGCCGCTGGCGCGTCTGTGGGGTGCGGCCGTCGCGTTGATCGTCGTGGGTGGGCTGCTGCACGCGCGCGGCTGGTCGCGGGGCTTCAGCCAAGCGCAGGAGGGCGCCAGCCGGCGTGCCGGCGCGTCAGCGCGTCGTCCGTTGCTTGATCGGTGTTTCTGGATGCTGGGACCGACGCGGCGCGAGCTCGTGTTGAAAGAACTGAAGGTGTTTGCGCGCGATAGTACACAGTGGTCGCAGCTGATCATGCTGGCCGTGCTGGTGGTGGTCTACGTCGCAAACGTGCGCTACTTGCCACTGAACGGCAGCGGCATGACGACGCTGCTGCGCAATGTGATTCCGTTCTTGAATCTGGCACTCGCCGGCTTTGTGCTGGCGTCGATTGCCGCGCGGTTTGTGTTTCCGAGTGTGAGTCTGGAAGGGCGCACGTGGTGGTTATTGCGCTCCAGTCCGCTGTCGATGCGCGATGTATTGTGGGCCAAGTATTGGGTGGGTGCACTTCCGCTGTTCGTGTTGGCGCTGATTCTCGTGGGGGCGACCAACATGATGCTGGGCGTCTTGCCGTTTGTGCAGATCGTGTCGTTGTCCGCGATCGCGGGGTTGGTCTTTCCGCTCACCGCGCTGGCCTTGGCCTACGGGACGTTCTATCCCCAGTTCGACACCGAGAACGCGGCGCAGATTCCGACGTCGTTTGGCGGCCTGCTGTTCATGATGTCGGCGGTCACGCTGATCGGCGTAGTGGTGATCCTTGAGGCACCGCCGGTGTACAGCTACCTCTCGGC
>JANOPS010000142.1:0-3208 GCA_031421995.1 Gemmatimonadaceae bacterium | reverse complement strand
TCTTGCAGCCCACGGCCGATGGACTCGCGCTGATCGCGTTCGAATACCACGAAACGCATCCCGCCATTCGTGAGGTGAGCCTCGGCGCGCGAATCACGCGGCGCACGGTGCAAGTCAGCGCCACCGACGTGCGTGTGCCGCAGCGCAACGGTCCCTTCTTCAGCGACCTGCGGCGTCACATCGTATGGCGGGAAGGGCGCACCGTCAAGACGTTGATCAACACGGGCGAGGAGTTTGCGCTGGCACTTCCGTTCGACGTCGCCGAACTGGTGTCGCCGGCCATCAAGGCCGACGGCGGTAACGTCGAGGTGCTCGCGCTTTCCGCCAGCCGCCGTCAGTTGGCGCTGGTTCGTTTTTTCGACAAAAATGATCCCGCGCTCGTGTGGACTGTTGACCTCCCTATGGAAGCGGCATTCGTGACGTGCGCGCTGGGTCCCGTTTCGCGCGGCAGCGAACGCCATATCGCGATCGTCGGCACCTCAACGGACGGCACGCTGGCGGTCGGACTTTCACGAGTTGCCGGTGACCAGCCGGCACCGTTCACCGTGCGTTCCGTCAGCGACCTCCGCCTCGTCACGAACGCGCGCGTCGGCATGCACGTTTCGGGCGATGGACGTCTCACGGTGGGACTGCTCGTGCAACGGTCCGGTGGCTCGCTCGCGCTCTTTGAGACCCGTGTGACGGGCAATGAGCATCAGGACGTTGTGCATGACGTGGGCACGTTTGCCGAACCGGTAAGCGGTGGTGCTGTGCTCTACACGTCAAATGCGCTCGGTGAATTGTCGCGCCGTGACGCGGCGATGGTCCTCGGCGACGGCACGGTGATGCGCATCGGCGCGGACGGTGGCGCGACGCGCGCCATGATTCAGGGTCGCGTCGTCGACCACGTGAATCTCGTACCCGGCCGTCAGGGGCCGTTCATCCTCTATTTCGACCCTGACCGGGGGCCAAAACTCGAACCGTTTTGAGGCGGTCAGTCCAGACGCAGGTGCGTTTCCGTCAGTCGCTCGCCATCGAACGAAAAGCGATGTGCCGTTCCGTGATCCACGCCTTCGACGACGAAGGCTTCAATCGGGCCGAAGACCGTTCGCAGTTCGTCGGAAGTGCACGTCGGGAGATAGGCACGCAGCACCCGAGGGTCATACCAGCGAAAAACGAAGCGATTGCCTTTTGGTCCGCGGACGATCATGAATGTGCGAAAATGACGTCGCAACGAAACCAGTGACGTTGGTGCAACGACGAACACGCCCCACGACTGTCCCCAACCATCCCTGAGCAGTTGTCGACAAAACGAGTCGTCCCGAAACAGGCGCAGCAGGTGCGGTGCGGCATTCGTCAATTCGCGAGGCAAGTTCCCCTCGTACAAGCAGGCCTTCTGATCGAGGTACCCGTCGACGCGGCTCGCAATCCGCGCATCACGCGCCCCGTCGAGCACCGCGTACACGCTCGTGGCGCCCGCCTTGCCGTTCGCCCAAAGGGCCGTCAGCAATTGGGTGTAGGTGGTCGTCTGCATGCGTGTGCGGGCTGACCGATCTGATCAGGCCGCGCGCGCCGCACGCGCGCACTCTTCGCAGAACGGCGTGCCGTCCTTTGACGCGGCGAGTAGCACACCTACCAGTGCGGCGGCGTCCACCTCCGCACTAAACGACGGCACTATGGTTTCTGTGGGCCTGGTGGGCGCCGAGGAAGTCGCCATGGGCCTAGCCGCCGGGGGAAGCGGCATTTCCAAGGGAACGCCTTTCACGATGGCAAGCGGTACCGTGGTCAACAGTTTCAGTCGGCCCGAACACACCAGCCGCACCGTCAATTCGATGACCGCGGCGTCGCTCAGCACGCTCGAGCGCGCTGAGCGATGAACGTCGTCCACTTGTGCCCGCAAGGCTCGGATATCGTGATGGCTTTCCAAACAGCGGCGAAGTACGTTGGCCACTTCCACGTCACTACGAACGATGTTGGCCCGGGCATGAGGCGGCAGGGCGCCGTAAGCACCGATCAGGTAGCGACCACTGATGGCGGAAGGGAGCACAGTACTCGCCAAGGTTGATGGGAAGCAGCTCACGGCATTGAGTGGGGACCGTCCGCACAGTAGCCGAGTACGCCGCCACAAGTGTAGCGACGAGTGCGACGCAGCGCCATGCTTGCCGTGTCGGACCCTTCCGTCCTCACCTCATCACGGCCCGCTGCTGATCGTCTGCCAGTATCTTGAGTATCTGCGCGACATAGTGAGGGGTCAGGCCAAGCTCTTGGCACTCGATAGCGCGCGCTATCCCGAGCTCCAGTGGACCACCGTGCGCGCATTCCTGGAGCCAGTGATCGACCGGTCGCGACTTCTTTGCGCAGCACTACATTCGACACTATGATGTCCTCCGACGATCGGTCATTTGATACCCGCGCAGCAACGCTCCTGACCGCAGCGCACTTTGCGACCGACTTCTGCCAAGGCGCACTGCCTGCGCTGCTCCCGGCGTTTGTCCAGCGATTTGGTTTGAGCTTCGCGGCTGCCGGCTCGATCATTCTCGCCGCCAACCTCAGTTCGTCGGTCCTGCAACCGCTCTTCGGCATCCTTGCCGACAAACGGGCCAACGCGTGGATCATCCCGCTCGGCACCGCGCTGTGCGCCGTGGGGTTGGCCGGTGTGGTGGCGGCTCCGTCCTTTGCGTGGTTGATCGTTGCGGTCGCTGTGCTCGGCATTGGTGTCGCGGCGTTTCATCCCGACGCCGTCCGCTATGCAGGCCTGGTGGCTGGTCGACGGCGGACCATGGGCATGAGCGTGTTCTCAGTGGGCGGGAACGCGGGCTTTGCCGCGGGGCCGCTGGTCGTTGTGCCCATGTTGACGGCCTTCGGCGCGCGCAGTGTGACGCTGGCCGCGGCGCTCATTCTATTGTTCTCGCTCTATGTGTTCACCACGCGCGAAACCTATGCACACCACACGCGACCCTTACCTGACGGCGCGGCACGTCCTGTGGTCGGCGTCGATGACTGGCCGTCTTTTTCGCGATTGACCGCAGCGATTGTGCTGCGATCGATCACGTTCTCTGGGCTGACGACGTTCTTGCCGCTGTATTTCGTTTCGCACTTTGGCCGATCGGCCACACAAGGCGCGAGTGCGCTGTCGACGCTGTTGATCGCCGGCACCGTAGGTACGTTGGCCGGTGGCGCACTGGCTGATCGGTTTGGACGAAAGGCCGTGGTGCGTGCGGCGTTTGTG
>JANOPS010000141.1:0-6164 GCA_031421995.1 Gemmatimonadaceae bacterium | reverse complement strand
CTACACATGGATGAATGCCGCGATTCCCGTGAGCGACGACCTGGAATACGTCTATCCCGGAAATCGGTTCGTTGGGCACGACGGCGATGTCGGCGAGTGGCCCTACAACAAGAAGAACGGCAAGACCATTTCGCGGTACGCCGAGAATGACTTTGGCGGTGCCAAATCCTATCATGTATTCGGCAACTACACCGATTTCTTCGGCGTGTTTTGGCACAAGCAGGACTTCGGGATGGCGCGATACGCCGCGCACGACGAAAAACCGGGCAAGAAACTCTGGATCTGGGGGCTCGCGAGGGACGGCATGATCTGGGAGCAGCTGCTCACTGATGCGGATGGCCAGTACAGCGAGGTGCAATCCGGTCGACAGTTCACGCAGGCCTCGGACGCCAGTGCAAAGTCGCCGTTCAAGCACCGTGGGTTCGCCCCGTACGCATCCGACCGCTGGACGGAATACTGGTTGCCGGTGAAAGGCACGAACGGATTCGTAGCGGCGAACCAGTGGGGCGCGTTGAACGCACAACCAACAGCCCGTGGCATTGTGGTGTCGTTGTCCCCGGTACAGCGCATCGCGGACACGCTTGAAGTGTTTGACGGCACGCGACGCATTTACGCGCGCCAGCTCACGCTGCAACCGATGGAACGGTGGCGCGACACCGTGCCCGCCGTCACAAACCCGACCACACTGCGCATCGCGCTCGGTGGACACAAGCTGGAGTGGTCGGCAGACACCGCGACGACGTCGCTCAATCGACCGGTCGTCGCGCCGGACAACTTCAATTGGAAATCCTCAAACGGTCTCTCTCTCTCAGGCAAGGAGAAAATTCGCCAACGCGACTACGTAGGGGCAAAGCAGGATCTGGAACGGTCGCTGGCGCTCGATCCACACTTCGTGCCGGCACTCGCCGATCTCGCGTCGCTCGCGCTCAGGCAAGGTGACGCCGCGGGCGCGCTGCGCTTGGCGCGTCGTGCACTCAGCATCGATACCTACGATCCGGCGTCGAACTTCATCTACGGGGCGGCCAGCCTCCGCTCTGGCTACCGTATCGACGCCAAGGACGGTTTCGATGTGGCGTCGCAAGCAGTGGAGTATCGCAGTCCGGCATGGACAGCGCTGGCCAAAGTGTATCTGCAGGAGAACGACGTGTCGCGCGCGATCACTTACGCGACCAAGGCGCTTGACTACGACCGTTTCAACGTGGACGCCATGCAGGTACGCGCCGTTGCCTATCGCCTGCAGGGCGATCGGAAATCGGCGCTCGCTGACCTCGAGACGCTGCATGCCCTCGATCCACTCTCACACTTCACGGTCGCCGAGCGATCCGTCACGAGCAGCCCGGATTCGGCCAAGCGCAGTGTCATGGCGCTCATTCGCAATGAGATGCCGTCGGAAACGCTGCTCGAACTGGCGTTGTGGTATCAGGAAGTCGGGCAACTGTCGACCGCCGATCGCCTGCTCTCGTTTGCCGAACCCAATCCGGAGTATCTGTACATCCGTGCATTCCTGCACGACCGACTTGGTGCGCCCGACGTCGCCGCCCTCCTCGCGCGCGCAGATGCCGCGTCGCCCAAGATGGTGTTTCCGTTCCGTGTCGAGTCCGCCGATGCCATGACGTGGGCCATGACGAAGACCAGCAGCTGGATGCCGCAATACTTTCTTGGCCTCATCCGCTGGCATCAGGGCGAGTTCGCTACGGCGAGCACGCTGTTCAACCAACTCAAGGATAGGCCTTCGTTCGCGCCGTTTTACGCGGCACGCGCGCTGATGGCCCAAGCAGCGGTACCGGAACAAGCGCATGCGGATTTCCTGCGCGCTGCGCAACTCGATCCAGCCGAATGGCGCTACGGGGGGCTGCTTGGCGGTGAAGCCTTTGCGAAAGGAGATTTTCGGGCAGCCGCGGCCATCAGCGCCGACTATCTGCGCCGGTTCCCGAGCAAGTCGGCAGTCGCCATGCTGCACGTACGCGCGCTACTGCGGAGTGGTGAGGTTGGGGCGGCTCGTAGCGTGTTGGATTCCTTGGCCGTGCTTCCGTTCGAAGGGTCCGGAGAAGCCCACGCGCTGTTTCGCGAGGCCAACTTGCTTGGCGCTGTTGAAAAAATCCGTGCGAAAGACGCACAGACCGCGCAGCTGCTGGTGAATAAGGCGCGCACCTGGCCAGAACGACTCGGCGCCGGCAAACCGTACGGCGCCGACGAGCAACTGGAGGATCTGCTGAGCGATTGGATTCGACGCGGCAGCGAGACGCGCGCTGACCTCGATATGCGTGTGCAGCAGCTCCTCAAGGCGTCGCCCAATGACCTGTCCGCTCGGGTCTTGAATGCGCTCATCACCCCTTAGGCACCGCCGTTACGTACTACCCCTTTCGGCCTGTCTTCGCGCGATCGCGGTGGGAGAGCGGTTGCCCGTCGTTCGGCTTGGCAGCGAGCTTCATCCGGTCATTGGCATGAACGACATCCGGTGAGGTGATGTCGTGGTGCACTTCCGAGTCCGGTTGCACAGGAATTGTGCTGTGTCCAGCGAGCGTGGGGTGCAGGGGCACGTGCTTCTTTGGCATAAAGGACTCGCGGTGAAGGAGTTGAAAGGCGAAGGGCCACGCATGGAATATCATGACTTGTGCTCGTCGCATACATCGCTCAATCGGCGTAGTGCCGCTGCGCGCGACGATTACGTACCGCGTGTCTGCGAAACGGCTCCCGCGTATCGCGGTTCCGCCACTGACCCAACCGCGCCGGCGACGTCGAACAAGATCTCGTTCCGCCGCAGAAACCACAGCGTCCACGGCGGATCGTACCGGGCCACCTCCGGCTCGCCCACGGCCACGAGGTGATCCCGCACTAACGCCGCCCGCAGGGTCGCGCGGTGCGTGTCGAAGTTGCGGTCTGACCACATCCCCGAGAAGCCGTGCGCGGCGACTCGGCGCGACGGGAGTTCCACGAGGCTGATGTTCCCATCAAGCGGCTCTGGCAACGAGGCACGCGTCAGTGCGGCGGGCATGGTGAAGCGGATCAGGTACCCGTTTCGGCCGTCGGCGCGGGCTTGTATGACCGGCGTGGTCATCGCGATCACGACTCCGCGCTGCGTGACGGGCGACGTCATGGCGATCGTTCGCTGTCCCTTGTTCTTCCCGAAGATGTAGCCCGCCAGTCGACTGAAGCCCACGCTCGCGGCGGCGTCGAAATCGCCGCCGACAATGGTTTCCGCTACGAGCTGCGGGGCATACTCCCGCAATTCATAGTCGGTCGCTTCCCTGATGACGCGGTACGGCGCGGTTTCGGTAGTCATGCTTCCTCAGCTGGAGCACTGCGAGTCGAGTCGGCACCAACACCGGTCACCCGAGTCTTGTTCGTTCACAACAGGAAGCATGGATGTGCGCGGAACGCGGTGCAATCGTTCGAAGGAGGGAGACCCAAAGCGATGAGCGAAACGATGAGCGCCGGACGCGGAGGCGACGGCGCGGCTACATCGGGCTGTTTGCGCTCGGGAAGCGCTCCTCAATCCACGCCTGCCACACCGGTGTCTCACGCGCGGCGGTGCGCGCCGACTCATCGCCGTAGTGAAAGACGCTCACCGCCACCATGCTCTGGCCGCCCATGTTGAAGGCGCCCAGTGAGGCGACGCCAGGGCCGGGCGTGTCGAGTCGTACCAACATGTCGTATGGACTCTGGCTCTTGTACTCCGCGACACCACTCAGCGACGGAACACCAGCAGGTGTTGTCCACCGCTCTCCCACGTTCACGCCTTGCACACCAAGTGCTGACGTCAGCGATTCCCACGCCGCTGCTTCGGTGCCCGCGACATAGGCGACGAACTGCATCAGCGCCGAGCGTTGGCCACGGAAGTGCGTGAGATAGATCCGCAACGTGCGGAAGAAGGCGGGCCAGCCGGTTTGTGTGGATTCGAGTTGGTTGTCCCAGTCGTCGGTGCTGGCGAAGAGGCTGTGCACCACGCGGACGATACACACTCCACCGGCGCGTGCTTCCACGCTCCACTCGGTCGCCATCGGCGGCGAACCACCCCAGCCCTCGCCCTGCGCGACAAACTGCCGCGGCGCATCCCACATCGTCACCTCAGAACGGGACTCCATACCCGGACCGAAATTCATCGTCACCGCGACAGGTTTTCCGTCGCGCTCCTCGAATGTCGTTGGGACAAACCACGACGAGATGCCAGGCCCCGTCGCTATGGCGTGCCACACGTCCTCAGGGGTGCCGGGCACCTCGACTTCAACCTGCACTGAACGACGTCCGGAATCTTCTTTCTTGACGGTCATGTTGGCTCCTTGCGAGTGGATGTTTGCGGGAGAGGATGTGCCACGATCACCACACGATGCGCGCGACCGCCGGGGGCAGACGCGTCGTGATACTTCGACACGAGATTGGCGACGGCTTCGGCAAGTTCGCGGCTGAACGCCGCGCGGTCGGCTGGTGACCGGAAGCGAACTTCGGCATCTACCGCCAGCGTCGCCAAACGTTTGCCAGAATCCGTTGCACGACGCACGAGATCGCTCACCTCGCGCATCACGCGCGCGCCAAGCGCGATGAGATAGCTCGCCGACAAACGGTCTACGTCTCGGTCTGGATCGACGGCCGCCGGGCCCATGGCACTGGGCGACACGACATAGGACGCGGCGGTCGCGACGAGGAGCCGTTCAGTGAGCCCTCCCCATTTGCGTTCCTGCGCGAGCCGAACGAGCCCATGGGCCTCGAGCGCGTTGAGGTGGTAGGTGACCTTCTGCCGCGCCAAGCCGACCCGAGTGGCCAACGTGGCCGCCGAGGCGGGCTCGGCGAGCTCGGAGAGCAGTCGGCTGCGGATCGGCTCAAGCGCGACCGTCGCCGTCGCTGGGTCATCGATGACGTGGATGTCGAGCATATGAGTACGGTAGTATTGACAAGATTTATTGTCAATACGTCTGAAGGTGCCGAGCATGCGGCCCAGCTCATGCGTATTGCTTGACTGATACACCTGACGGCCACACCATACGGGTGTATATGCCTTGCAATACACCTAAGCGCCGCCCGGTGTCACCCGAACGAGGTCGCCAGTGCTGGTCCTGATCGACGCCCACCAAGGCGTGCCAGCGTATCGGCAGATCATCGATCAGCTCCGATTCCAGATCGCCAGCGGGCGCTTGCCCGCGGGTACGGAGCTCCCGTCCACGCGCGCCTTGGCACAACAGCTCGGCATCAACCCGATGACCGTGAGCAAGGCGTATGGTCTGCTTGAAGAGGACGGACTCTTGCGTCATCGGCCAGGGCTCCCGCTTCAGGTTGTCGCACAGTCGGCCGAAACGCTGCGAGCGGAGCGAGAAGACCGCTTGCGATGCGCCTTGCAGCCCGCGGCGCTCGCTGCGACACAGCTTGGCATCTCGAATGCACGCGCACTGACACTCTTTCGCTCCCTGCTTTCCGAAACCGCCAATGCAGACATCGCCAATGCCGAGCCCGATCATGACTGCTGACACGACCGTCGATGCTCGCTCACCAATCCTTGTGTTCGATCAGGTCAGCAAGTTCTTCCACGGCAAGACGGCGTTGGACAAGGTCACGCTATCCATTCCGCCGTCGGCGATCGTTGGGGTCATCGGACGAAACGGGTGCGGAAAGTCCACGCTCCTGCACCACGCGACCGGCTTGATGCTGCCGTCACGTGGAGTGTGCCGCACCTTCGGCGTGCCGAGCGACGCCCTCGGCGCCTCACATCTTGCCCGTATCGGAGTGGTGTACCAGCACGCGAAGCTCCTCGGATGGATGTGTGTTTCGGACCTCGCTGCCTATATCGGCACCTTTTACGCCACGTGGGACCGCCCGTATGTCGCATCGTTGCTGCAGCGTCTGCTGCTGCCCAAAACCGCAAAGGTTTCGACGCTCTCGCCAGGAAGCGTGCAGGCGTTGTCGTTGCTTTTGGCGCTCGGTCACCGGCCCGACCTCCTGCTGCTCGACGAGCCACTCAGCGACCTTGATCCCACCGCTCGAGCAGAGGCGCTTGCGATTCTGCTCGAGTACTTCGCCGATCGTCCGTGTACGGTGCTTATCTCCTCGCACTTGCTGCACGATATCGAGCCGGTGATTAACCATGTCATCTGTCTTGATCGAGGACGCGTGACGGCAGACGACGAGCTGGATGCACTCAAGGAGGCCTACGAAGAAGTCCTGGTGACGGCGAA
>JANOPS010000140.1:0-2558 GCA_031421995.1 Gemmatimonadaceae bacterium | reverse complement strand
GTCGTGATCTGTCGTTTCAGCGCGCCACTGGTCAGATCATACAGATAGAGCTGGCCCCAGTCATCGCGTTCGGAAAACCAGATCACCTCGTTGCTCGCGGGCAACACACGCCAGTTCGGCACGCCGTCGCCCGATTCAAACTGTGTTGTCACGGCTTCGCGCAACACGTCGCGTACGGCGCCGGTCGCAGCATTGGCCACGCGCAACGTGGCCACCTTGTGATCCCGCGACGACGAGACGAAGGCCAGCTGCGATCCATCAGGATACCACTCCACGTCGGCGAACTCTCCATCGGCGCACGAGATGTGGTCACAGACGGTGGAGCGATGCTGATCGGCCGGCATCGCCAGCCGAACAACGCTCGGTGTGCTACCCGACAGATCGATGATCACGCGGTGGATCATCGAGACCACGCTGTCACCGGGCAGCGGGTACTTCCACGCGCTGAGTTTGGGATGGCCAACATTGGTGGAGACCATGTACATCTCACCTACACCGCGCTGATCCTGCTGAAACGTCGCGATCTTCTTCGAGTCGGGCGACCATGTCAGCAGCGCACGATCAGAGTGGATCCACCCGGCGTTGTCGGTCGCATACCCGAAGTCCTTGACGCCATCGGTCGTCAGCCGTGTCTCGGTGTTGGTCACGACGTCGCGCACCCAAAGGTTCCAGTCGCGGATAAAGGCGGCCTTCTTGCCATCCGGCGACAGCGATTCGGGCGGTCCGCGCCGTATGCTCGGCGCTGCTCCCGGTTGTGGTTCAATCCCCTTGCAGGCATCAGGAGCGGTGGCGCAGTTGGTTTTGACGCCTTTCTGCGGCTCCACCACGATCAGCGGTCGAGACCCGTCGGCCTGGCGCACGCGATACCAAAAACGTCCGTCGGGAAGCCACGTCGGCTGTACGCCGAGTCCGCTCACCAACGGAGAGGTCGCGAAGCCAAGAAACCGCTCAGCGCGCGCATAGTCGTCGGCGGTGAGCGCGCGGGACTGGGAGCGCACGATGGCGGGGGCGAGCATGGCAACAGCCACGCCCAGAACGGCAACGAGCAAAGGACGACGCATGGGATGTCGAAGAAGGTTGGGCGAACGCCTTGAAGTTGCCTCCGGAGTCGCAACATTCCAAGGTGTGGACCGAGGAACGGAATCCTTTGGCGAGTTTCCTGGCTCCGTACGGTGCAGGATCGCGGGTTCACCTTGATGCGGCCAAGGCCGCCGGAGTCGATATGTCATCGTTTCTCAAGAAAAACGTCGGGTCGATTGATCGCGGGTTGCGGATTGCCATCGGCGTTGGCTTGCTGTCCATGGCCTTCACCGGACCGCAGAGTGCGTGGGGGTACCTCGGGTTCATTCCTCTGCTCACTGGGGCGTTCGGCAGTTGCCCGCTGTACAGCGTCTTCGGGTTCAGTACCTGCCCAGTAAAGCGCGCGTAGTGGATCAGGGTTCGTCGGGAGCAGAAAGCCACGTGAAAGCAGACGCCGAGACGGACTCCGCGTTCTTGCAACGGGCTGCGTCTGGCGAGAGCGCCGCGTTTGATGTGATTGTCGCGCGACATCAGGCTGCGGTGGATCGGTTCATTCGCACGCTAGGCGGTGTCGATGCGGATGACGTGTTGCAGGAAACCTTCATCGCGGCATGGCGCGGGGCCGGGTCGTTTCGCGGCACGGGCTCCGCGCGTAGCTGGCTGTTGTCCATTGCCCGCAACGCCCACCGGCACCAACACCGCCGCCGGGTGGACGAACCGCGAGCCTTCGTTCCGCTGGAGTTGTTGGCGCAGCGCGCGGGGTGGAGCGCGGATCCCGCCGAGTCCCGGCGTACTGACGCCGTCCTCGCGGCTGATCTGTTAACACAGGCGCTCGCGCACCTGCCGCCCGACGAACGGGAGGTGCTGGTCCTTCGCGAGCTTGAGGGCTTTTCCGGTGCAGAGGCTGCGGGAGTGCTGCAACTGACGGAAACGGCGATGAAAAGCCGACTGCACCGGGCGCGTCTGCACCTTGCGGCGGCCGTGTACGAGTTGGACTCCCCGTTGCCACCATCCGGAGGACAGCATGTCGGCACCTGATGCAGGGCTGAATACCGTCGTTGCGCGAGTGCGATGCAGCGAGGTCCTTGATGAACTGTCGGACCTGCTTGACGGCACGATGCGTACCGAACGCAGGGCGATGATTGCGGCGCACCTTGCGGGATGCGATCGGTGTGCGCGATTCGGTGGCGACGTCGCTCGCGTGATCGCGCAGCTACGCGCCGCACTCGGTGTGCCGACGCCGCTTGCCAGCGATCGCGCAGACCAGTTGCGCGCGTCGCTCCGTCGTGCGCAAGCGGGGTAGCGCTCTCGCCAAGCACTGGCGGGGAACGAGATGCGCACACATACTTATATGCGCATTCACTCCCAGGAACTCGCCCGTGGCCGTGTCCAACAAATCTCCCGAGTTGCTCACCCTCGTTGCCGATCGCTTCAAGGCCTTGAGCGATCGCGGCCGTCTGCAGCTGCTGCAGGCGCTGCGGGCTGGCCCGTTGAGTGTCACGGAGCTTGTCAACGAGACGGGGCTGGGCCAGGCGAAC
>JANOPS010000139.1:0-4344 GCA_031421995.1 Gemmatimonadaceae bacterium | reverse complement strand
ACTTCAAGGACTTTAACATCGCTGAAATCACCCTGTCCGGGACGCCGTCCACCACCGTTCCCGAGCCGACCAGTATGATGCTCATGGCCGCCGGGCTCGGCGCGCTTGGGCTCGGCGCTCGCCGCCGCTCGCGGCGCTAGTCAGCCTTCAGGAAAGCCAAGAAAGCAATACTATGTGGTCGCCGTCACCACGGTGGTGGTGGCGGGCTGCCGTGCAGCTCACGCAGCACCTCGCCAATGCGACTCGCCAAGGTCTCGTCCTTGCGCACCACACGGCGCTGCAATGCGGGCAGCGCGGCAAGAATCTCGGGCGCAGTGATCATGCCATCGGCAATCACCAGCAATAGCGCCTCACATCGCGCCGCACCGGCCACGCGGTCGGGCACCTTCGAATGCGGCGCAAGAGAGATGGTGTTCAACACGTCTGCAAGGACCGCTGGCAGTCGTGAGTCGCTCGGCGTCATCGCGTGCGCCATGGCGGCTCCAGCAAGCTGCCGCGTGTGCTCGCTACTGCGCAGGGCGGCGACCATGACCTCAAATGCATCGGCGCGCGCGAGCAATTTCGCCACGCCCACTGCGCTCGCGGCGTTCCACGGATCAGCCGAATGGAACAGCTGCGCAAGGTCGCTGCTGGAAGACAGAGCCGCCGCTACCGAAAACTGCGCGAACGCCTGCATCGTCGTTGGCAGTGCGCTCGGCGGCGACTGCGCCGGGAACTTTACAGAAAGAGCTCGCGCACTGCACGCGTCCTCCAGCACCGCCAGTTCCTGTGGTGTGTCGCATCGAGCGTCAGCCGGGAGGTAGACCACCACGTCTCTGCTCAGCCCAGCTGGCGTCGGCCATCGGTCAAACACCTGTCGGCGAACCGCCACGCGTGGCCACAGCGCGAGCCACGCGACAAGCGACGCCGGCACATCATCCACCACGTACGCCGTCCACGAGTCGCCGGTGAACCGACCGTCGTCGCCAATGGCGTGTGTACACGTCACGGTCCCACAGCGCATGCAGGCGTTCACGCCAGCGCCGAGCGAAAGCACAGGACGATGCAGCGCCGGGTCGCAATGACAGGCCACGGCAACGGCACCAAGGATGGTTCCTGGCGCCGGATGCCTGGCGCTGAGGGCAAACATGGGCGTCGAATCAAGGCTGGTTCCTGGCGCTGGGTGCGTGGCGCTGAGGGCCAACGTGGGCGTCGCGGCCTTTGGTTCGCGTGTGAGGACGGCCGACGATACCGCGCGAGAGTCCTCAGCTGGGTGGCCAAGCTCGAAGTATTCGCGCATGCGTCCGTTCGCAGGGCCGGTCTCGGCCCGACAGGCGAAGTGCAGGCGCTCTCGTTCGCCACCCAGTTCCCAGTCGATCCACAGCTCCATGCGCTGCGTATCCAACCCCATGGCGCGGATGATCGCCCGGTCATCCGCGCACCGCACAAGGCCGCGCGCGTCGGTGAAGTCGCGCAGCACGCGAACGTGATGATCAGACCGAAGGTGGTCGATGGTGGCGGCCATGGTAGTGGGCTGGCGGAGTGGAAAGGGAAAGCGTTCGCAAGGTGGATGAGGTAACGTCTTTCACAGGCGTGAGTTGCGGCGGATACTTCACGGTGACTCTTCGATGTGGGGCGTCCGTACACTGCAGGTGTCACCATCGTGGCGACAGATCTGCCGAACACTCGTAAAGAAAGCTCCCCAGTCAACTCACCGCATGACTACACCACGCAGGTCGTTCACGCCGTGGGGCGTGCTCTACGCCACACTCTCCGGGCTGCTCGGGCTCCTGGGGTTCACCGCGTGTGCATCCGAGAAGCCCTCAGTCTGGAAACGAACGGAGGGAAAGTGGAGCTACGACGGCAGTCCCTTCGATGCCGCCGATCCGGAAACGCTCAAAGCCATCGACGGGCGATTCGCCTCGGACGCGGTCCAGGCCTACTATCGCGGCACGCCGCTGCCAGGCAGCGATCCCGCCACCTTGGAGATCTTGGACGAGCACCATGCACGCGACCAACGCGCGGTGTTTTGGTGCGACACGTATCGCAAAGGGCAGGACTACTACACGGTCCGATACACGCGTGTCACAGCCATCGCCGACGCAGACCCGGCCACCTATCGAGCGCTGAAGTACGAGTATGGCGCCGACGCGAAACGCGCGTACAAAGCCGGCCTGTTGCTGCGCGGGGTGCGCGATCCAGCGAGCTTCACCGTACTCACGCCGCGACTCGCGCGCGACCACACGCGCGCCTACTTCGAAGACATCGAAATCCCCGATAGTGATGGTGCGACCTTCGAAATCATCGACGTGCACGACGATGCGTGGGTGCGTGATCGCGAACATGCATGGCACGTGCGCAGCGGACAGGCCGGCGCCGGTGAACCGGTCACGCGCGAAGTACGGATGTTGGTCGGTGCGCAGGCGCCGTCACTGCGCCCACTCGGCAATGAGTACGCGACCGATGGTGTTCGGCTCTGGTGGCGCGGTACCGAAATGCGCGACGCGGAGCTGACCAGCTTTGCGTCTGTTGAAGGAAGTGAGACCTTCGACGCGCGCGACGGCCGCGGGCCCTTTGTGCGCGGCAAGCGCATTGTCGTCAAGCCATGATGTGTGTCGCCCACCTCCGGCTCGGCCTGTTCGCTTGATTCCGGACGAGTCCGCGGCGTTGCGGAGGCGACACCCCGACATGGGTCCACCAGAGGGCGCGGTGCTGATTCCGGCGCTATCTTGTGGCGATGATTCGCATTCGCCTCTTCGGCGGACTCTCCGTCAGCCGCGACGACCAGAAGCAGTTGGCCCCTTCGGCAACGCAACCCCGGCGTTTGGCGATCCTGGCCATCATTGCGTTTGCGGGGGAGCGCGGCGTGTCACGGGATCGGCTGCACTCCCTCTTCTGGCCCGACGCGGAGGAAGAGCTCGCGCGTCGCGGCCTCACCCAGGCGCTGTACGCGTTGCGCACCGGGCTCGACGCCGAGCACCTCTTTCACGGCGTACAGGAGCTGCGGCTCAATCGTGAGGTAGCCAGCTGCGACGTGCTGGAGTACGCCGAGGCCATTGACGGCGGCGAACCCGAGCGTGCAGCGACGCTGTACACGGGGCCCTTCCTTGATGGCTTCCGCGTGCCGGGGCTTCCCGATTTCGATCGTCGCGTCGAGGAGCACCGCGATGAACTGGCTCGCCGACATGAAACGCTGATCGAACGACTGGCCGTGCGCGCAACCAAGCAGGGAGAGACCGAACGCGCGGTCGAGTGGTGGCGCCAGCGCGCGGCAATGGATCCGTTCAGTGCGCGTGTTGCTGAAGCGTACATGCGCGCACTCGCGGCCGCCGGTGACCGTATTGGCGCGATGCGACACGCTCGTGTGCACGAGCAACTTGTTGGACAGGAGTTTGGGACCGACGCCAGCACCGCGGTCACGGCCTACGCGGAACAGCTGCGCACAGAACAGGAGGCACCGTCGACGCCGAAATCCGCACCCGCGCCGACGGCGGCGATATCTGCACAAGCACCGACGCCAGAGCCCGTCGCACCAGCACCGACGCCGGTTCCCGTCGCACTAGCAGCCGTCGCACTAGCAGCCGTCGCACCAGCAGCCGTCGCACCGGCACCCGTCGCACCACCAACCGTCGCACCACCAACCGTCGCACCGCCAACCGTCGCACCGCCAACCGTCGCACCAGCGCTGATCGAATCGGCACCCGCCGCGCCGACGGTCTCCCCCGAACCGTTGTCCGCCCGCGACACGCGTCCGCGCACGTCGCGGCTGCGCAGCGTCGTACTGGTTTCGGGCGTAGCCATCTCGGTGTTGGCCGCATTGTTACTCGCGGCCAACCTGCGCCGTGGAACGCCGCTGCGGCTCGACGATGTCGATTTGCGCGCACTCCGCGTGTCCGCACCGCAACGCATCGCCGCCGACGACGTGTTTGAGCTCGACCCCGCGATCTCGCCGGACGGACAGCAGATCGCGTACGTCGCGGGCGAGGATGGCGCGTTGCACGTGTACGTGCGTCACCGCGATGGCGGTCAGGCGGTGCCCGTGGCCGAGTCCGTGGGCGGCGATCAACGGCGACCGCGCTGGTCGCCTAACGGATCACAGATTGTTTTTCAGGCCGCGAGCGGTATCTGGATCGTTCCCGCACTCGGGGGCGCGGCGCGCCTTGCTGTTGAGCCCCCAGCCGACGTGTCCGCTGCCGCCGCCGTCTCGCCAGTCTGGTCACCGCGCGGTACCGAGCTCGCGTGGGCGCTTGGCGACACGATTTATATCATGCCGGTCAACGGCGGCGCGCGGCGCGTAGCAGCCGTGGTGCCCTCAGCGCACTCGCTGGCCTGGTCTCCCGACGGCCAATGGATCGCGACCACGTC
>JANOPS010000138.1:0-6541 GCA_031421995.1 Gemmatimonadaceae bacterium | reverse complement strand
CTCAAGTGCGGCGGATCCGACGGTTTCTCGGGCATCTCCGCCAATCCTGCTATCGGCTTCACGTCCGACCTGCTCTGCGCCCTTGGAGGCACGACGCTGTTGGCCGAGTTCCCCGAGCTGTTGGGCTCCGAGCAAGATCTCATCGAACGATGCACGCACCCAGCGCTGGCGCAGCGGTTCGCGTCACTCATGCTTAGCTACAACGCGCAGGCACACGCCGTCGGGTCGGGCTTCGAGATGAACCCGTCGCCGGGCAACATCCGTGATGGTCTCATTACCGATGCCATGAAATCCGCCGGCGCCGCGAAGAAGGGCGGCGCGTCGCCGGTGACCGACGTCCTCGACTATCCGCAGCGTGCAACGACGCCCGGCCTCAACCTGCTCTGCACACCAGGCAACGACGTGGAGTGCACAACCGCACAGACCGCGGCCGGCGCCAATATGATCTTGTTCACCACCGGCCTTGGCACACCCACGGGAAATCCCGTGGCGCCGGTCCTCAAACTTGCGACCAACAGTGCGCTGGCCCGCTCCATGCCCGATACGGTCGACATCGATTGCGGAGCGGTGGTCTCCGGGGAGGTCACGTTGGAGCAGATGGGAGAACAGGTACTGGACATGATCATCGAAACGGCTAGCGGTCGGCATATCACCGCCGCCGAACGCCTGGGACAGTGGGACTTTATTCCCTGGAAGCGAGGCGTATCGCTGTGAGGACGTCCCAGTGAGTGCCTCCGCGAATCACAGCGCCGAGGCGTTTCGCCTCGACGAGCACGTGGCGGTCGTGACCGGTGCCGGAAGCGGCATCGGACAGGCCATTGCTGTGGAGTTTGTTCGCGCCGGTGCAACGGTGTATCTCCTCGACCGTGATCTTGACGCCGCAACGCGCGTGGCTGCGAGCCTGGGACCGCGCACCCGAGCCGTACACTGCGACGTCACCGATGCGGACAGCGTGCACAGCGCGTTTGCGGACGTGCTGACAGCCGGCCCCGTGGATATTCTCGTTAACAACGCTGGTGTGGCGCACATTGGCACCGTGGCGTCAACCACCCTTGAAGATTTCGAACGCCTCTTTCGCGTGAACGTACAGGGAGTCTTTCTCTGCACGAAGGCGGTGATCGAATCCATGGTGCATCAACAGCGCGGCGTCGTCATCAACATCGCGTCGGTCGCGGCAACCGCTGGGCTCGCCGATCGGTTTGCGTATTCGATGAGCAAAGGCGCGGTGGTATCCATGACGTATTCGGTGGCCCGCGACTACGTGAAGCACGGCATTCGCTGCAACAGCATTTCGCCGGGACGCGTGCATACACCGTTTGTCGACAACTTTCTCGCCAAGCACTACGCCGGCAACGAGGCAGAAGTGTTTGCTCGTCTCGCCGCGTCGCAGCCCATCGGGCGTATGGGACAACCCGAAGAGGTGGCATCGTTCGCGCGCTTTCTGGCCAGCGATGAGGCGGCATTCCTCACAGGGACCGATTATCCAATGGACGGCGGCTTCCTGAAACTCAACGGATAACGCATGCGAGCTACTCCCACCTCTTTGCGCTGCGCCGCCCCGGCGTGGCGTACGCTTGCGGCGACTCCCGACTAATGCGCGTCGACGCCCATCAACACTATTGGCACTACAACCCGGTCCGCGACAGTTGGATCGGCGAAGACATGCATCCGTTGCGCCGTGATTTTCTGCCCGATCACGTGGCGCCGGCGTTGCTTGCGGCCAACATTGATGCGGTTGTCGCCGTGCAAGCCGATCAGTCCGAACGGGAAACCGATTTGCTCCTCGCAATCGCGCGGCTGTATCCAAGCGTGCGCGGTGTCGTTGGCTGGGTAGATCTCCGCGCCGAGCAGCTTGGTGAGCGACTGGCGCGCTGGCAGGGATCTCGTCATTTGAAAGGCGTCCGGCACATCGCGCAAGCCGAGCCAGATGACTTTCTGGTGGACGCGCGCATCGTCGCAGGGGTTCAGCAGCTGGGCGCCCGTGGCCTGAGTTTTGATCTGCTGGTATACCCCCGACAACTCGCTGCCGCTGAACTGCTTGTCGCCGAGTGTGGCGACACGATGTTTGTGCTCGACCATGGCGGCAAGCCCCCGAGTGCGTCGGGAGCCGTGGGTGAGTGGGCGCGAGACGTGCAGCATCTCGCGCGCCATCCCCACGTGGTGTGCAAAGTGTCCGGACTGGTTACCGAGGCCTCGTGGTCCACGTGGGCGCCACACCACATCACGCCGTATCTCGATACGCTGTTGGATTGCTTCGGACCGGATCGGCTCATGTTTGGATCCGACTGGCCGGTGTGTTTGGTGGCGGCCGATTATGCACGCGTGCACGATGTGGTCGCCCAGTGGGCCACCAAACTCTCGAGCGCTGAACAGGCACAGCTGTTTGGCGGTACCGCCTCGCGCGTCTATCGACTGGAGGAACAGCGTCCATGAACCTTGCATTACAGGATCAGGTCATCGTCGTGAGCGGTGGCGCGAAGGGGATTGGTGCAGCGATCGTGCGCATGCTTGCGCAGGAAGGGGCGACGCCCATCATCATTGACCGCGATGCGGCGGCGGCGGCCGACTTGACGCAGGCACTCCAGCTCACGGAGGCGGTGATTGCTGACCTGCGCGACGCCGACGCTTGCGAGCGCGCCATTGATACCATTTCGTCGAGCACCGGTACGATCCACGCGCTCGTCAACAATGCCGGTGTCAACGACTCGGTCGGACTGGAGCGCGGGTCTCCGGCGCGCTTTCGTGAGTCCTTGCGCACCAACCTGCATCACTATTACGACCTGGCGCACTTTGCGCTGCCGTACCTCAAGACCACGCGTGGCAGCATTGTGAACATCGCGAGCAAGACCGCCGTGACCGGTCAGGGCAACACCTCTGGGTACGCCTCGGCGAAAGGCGCGGTGCTGGCGCTCACGCGGGAGTGGGCCGCAGAGTTGCTGCCGTACGGCATTCGCGTCAACGCGGTGGTGCCCGCCGAAGTCATGACGCCGCTCTATCGGCAATGGCTGGATACGTTCCCCAAGCCCGACGAGCGGTTGGCACAGATCGTCGCCACGATTCCGCTCGGACAGCGCATGACCGAGGCGTCCGAGATCGCGTCGATGGTCTGTTTCCTGCTCTCCGCGCGCTCCGGACATACCACCGGCCAGCATTTGTATGTCGACGGTGGTTATGTCCACCTCGATCGCGCGCTTCGCTAACGGCCCCGCCCTCACCTCGCCGACGCTCGCCCCCTTTGCCAAAAATCCTGATGGCTGATCACGCCGCCGCATCGCCTACTGCCCCGCTGACCGAGCGCCGATATCTCGTGCCGCTTGTCCTGGTCACGTCGCTCTTTTTGTTGTGGGCGATCGGCGTCAATCTGAATGACGTCCTCATCCCACACCTCAAGAAGGCGCTCGACCTCACCGATTTTCAGTCGTCGCTGATCCAGACAGCGTTCTTCGGCGGCTACTTCCTGATGGCATTGCCAGCAGGCTGGATCATGCGCCGGGTGGGGTATCGAAAGGGCATGCTGGTTGGCCTGGGCCTCTGCGCGCTTGGCACGCTGCTCTTTCAACCGGCCGCGTCATCGCGCTGGTACCCGTTCTTCCTGCTTGCCCTCTTCGTGATGGCCTGCGGTCAATGTGTGCTTGAGGTCGCGGCCAATCCGTACGTCACCGTGCTCGGGCCTTCGGGCAGCGCAGCACGCCGACTCAACACGGCGCAAGCGTTCAATGCGTTGGGCGCCCTCATCACGCCCATTCTTGGTGCGCGGTTTATTCTCTCCGGTGTTGAGTATTCGCCCGCGCAATTGGCCGCAATGCCCGCCGATGCGGTGAACGCGTGGCGTACCGCAGAAGCGTCCGGCGTGAAGGGCCCGTACTTGGTGATCACCGCGATCTTTGTGGTCGTTGGCATCATGATCGCGCTCTCCAAGCTTCCCGAAGTGCAAGAGCCCGGAGAGGGCTCTGGGCGCGGACTTCGCAGCGCGTGGCGTCATGTGCAACTGCGGCACGGCGTGCTGGCGCAGTTCTGTTACGTTGGCGCGCAGGTCGGCGTGGCGTCGTTCGTCATTCGTTTCGCGCAGCAGGCGTTGCCCGGCACCGGCGAACGCGCGGCGGCCGATTTTTTGAAGTGGCACCTCGCCGGGTTTTTGGCGGGGCGCGTAATTGGCACTGCGCTCATGACCCGAATTGCGGCGTCAACCATGTTGGCAAGCGTGGCCGGACTCGGTGCTGTTGCCGCCGTGATTGCCGCCGTGAGTTCTGGGGTGGCAGCGGTATGGATGGTCGTGCTGCTTGGCTTGTTCCACTCGATCCAGTTCCCAACCATCTTCGCACTCTCCATTGACGGGATCGGGGATGACACCAAACTCGGCTCGTCGCTCTTGGTGATGAGTATTGTTGGCGGGGCCATCATTCCGGCACTAATGGGCGCCGTCTCCGACGCGAGCGGTATTCAGACGGCGTTTTGGATTCCTGTGGTGTGTTACGCGGTCGTCTTCCACTTTGCGTTGCGCCGCGCTCGACCGTTACCGAGCGTTGCGTCATGACCCCGTCTGCAGAAACAACGCGACACTGTCTCGCGCTGGATTTGCACGACGACCCGGCGCTGATCGCCGAGTATTGTCAACACCATGAGCGCATCTGGCCCGAGATCGCGGCAAGCATTCGCAGCGCAGGCATCGTGGATATGCAAATCTGGCGCGTGGGCAATCGCCTCTTCATGGTCATGGAAACGGATGCGCGCTTTGATGCCGGCGCCAAGGCGATTGCCGACGCGAACAACCCCAAGGTGCACGAGTGGGAGGCGTTGATGTGGCGCTTTCAACAGCCATTGCCGTGGGCGAGAGCCGGTGAGAAGTGGATGGCGATGGACAGGATATTTGATTTGCGCAACCAACCGTAGCGCCGTTGGGCGTTCAGTGTCCTTGCAAAACCTGCCATCCCTTCAGAAAGGAGCATCCATGAAAACAGTGGCACAATGGTGCGTCGGCGTGATGTGCATACTCGCATTGACCGGTTGCGCGGAGCTACTGGTGGGAACGGCGGCCGGCGGCGCACTCGGCGCGAGCCTGGGCACTCGGATGGACCGGAGCAGTGGTCGCGGCGCAGGGAGAGATGTGGGTGCCGCTGTGGTGGTGAGTTTTTCGGAACCCCGAGACGTGCACGCCGTGGTGATGCGCGACGAGGGCGCCAGGCGAGGCGTGCCGAGCGACTCCATCCTCGTTCGTGCAGCGACGACTGCAAGCGGCCGCATCGCTGACAATCGCAAGGATTCGCTCGTGATTGTGCTTTCCGGTACCAACGGCGCGCGCGGCCGGATGTCGTTCGGCGGGAAGCACTCTATCGCAGTCGCTCGCGACAGTACTGTGAAGGTGACGGTCTTGAATCGACGCCCGTCTCGCAATACGGGTCTGTTCCTTGGCGCCCTGGCCGGATGGTTCACGACGGGATACGTCCTGCTACTGAAGAATTACCCGTCGACGTAGCGGCCTAGTACCGGCGCACCAGCCACGCACCTACCATCACCAGCGCGATTCCCACCGCGCGACCTGTGCTGGCACTGCGGACCGGAACACCAAGACCGCCCACGTGGTCCAAGGCAATGGCCATCACCAACTGACTCGCGATCGCCAGGGTCAACATGCTCGCCACGCCGACGCGAGGTGCCGCGTACGCCGCGGCGGTAACGAAGACGGCACCGCAGAGGCCACCAACCCACGCCCACCACGGCAATCCGCGCACGAGCGCGTCATCCGGGCTCACGCGTTGGACACTCGCGATGAGTGCAAGCGCCAACGTCCCGACGAGGAACGAAATGAGCGCGGCGTTCACCGACGAGCCGACCGCCCGACCAAGCGTGGCATTGATCGGCCCTTGCACGGCAATCATGGCCCCACCCAAGAGCACCACGATGAACGCAACGGAAACAGAGGATGGCATGATTGGAGAAGTAGTGAGAGGGTCACGCCTGTGTCGAACACACGGAGTGCAGGCAATCGGTGTCACCCGGCGGTAAATCGGAAGGGCAACGTGCGATCAATGTCATTCTGGCGACGAAACGCCCCGGGCGATACACCAACGAGGCACTTGAAGACCCTCGAAAAACTAAGCGCGTCCTGATACCCAACCGCGCTCGCCACCTGTTCAGGCGCCTGCGACGTATCGCTCAACAGGCGCACCGCGTGCTGCATGCGAATCGTGCGCAAATACTGGAGTGGCGTGTCGCCGACCGCCTCGCGAACCCGTTCAGCGAAGCCTTTCCGCGAAAGTCCCGCACGCGACATCGCCGCCGTCGCCGCGGTGTTACTGACCAGCGCGGCCTTCGACAATCAAGACTTCGACCTTACCGGTGGTGAAGCCATCAATCACGACGAGGTCGCGGCGATCTTGAGTCGCGAGTCCGGGCGGGCCATTGCGTACATGGACATTCCGTCCGACACGATGCGTGCGCCCCTGTTGCAGGCCGGCCTGCCGCCTGACTACGCCGAGTTTATGCTGCTGATCCTCAGCTTTTTCAAGGCGGGCTACGCCGAGCGCACCACCGACGCCGTGCG
>JANOPS010000137.1:0-2346 GCA_031421995.1 Gemmatimonadaceae bacterium | reverse complement strand
AATCTGGACACGTCGTCTGCCGACGCGGTTTTTGCGTTGTTGCGACAGGCCAACACTGAGAACGGTACCACGTTTCTTATTGTGACGCACAACGTCGACCTCGCCCGCCGATGTGACCGCACGATTGAGGTCGTCGACGGGCGAATCGTGCGCACCAACACGACATCACTCACTGCTGGAGTTGTTGCATGAATCGTCGAGACGCGTTGGTTGGCATCGGCATTGGTGCACTGGGACTGGCCGCCACACGGCTGTCGGGGGCGATCCCCGGTCGCCGTCTGCTCTCTTCGTCATTCGACCCCGATGTCGATCTGGCACTCGCAGCAGCACCCGGCGAGACACAGATCCTGGCCGGCGCGCGCACTCGCGTATGGCGCTTCACCGGCAGCGTCCTCAAAGGCCCGGCGTCGTCGTTGCAGGCGATTCCTGATTCGTACCTTGGCCCTGTCATTCGGGTGCGCAAAGGCCAGCGCGTGCGGATTCGCTTTCGCAACAACCTGCCTGAACCCAGCATTGTGCACTGGCACGGATTGGACGTGACTGAGGCCGCAGATGGGCATCCGCACCTCGCCATCGGAACGGGTGCGGAGTACGTCTACGAATTCGAGGTGATCAATCGCGCAGGCACGTACTGGTATCACCCGCATCCGCACGGAACGACTGGGAGCCAAGTCTATCAGGGATTGGCCGGTTTGTTCGTCGTTACTGACGACGACGAAGCCGCGCTCGCGCTGCCCAGCGGTGCCGAAGATCTGGTGTGTGTGCTGCAGGATCGCACGTTTGATGCGAACAACCAGCTCTCCTACTTGAGCGGTGGCATGATGGACCAGATGCACGGGCTCCTGGGCAACCGCATGCTGGTGAATGGTCGCGAGCGTTCGACGTGGTCGTTGGCCACGCGCGCGTACCGGATTCGACTGCTGAACGGGTCCAGCTCACGTGTCTTCAAGTTGATGTGGGATGACGGCACGCCGATGACCGTCATTGGCACCGATGGCGGTCTGCTGGAGCAGCCGCTTACTCACCCGTATCTCACGCTCGCCCCGTCGCAGCGTGCCGATGTCATTCTTGACCTGAGCAAGCACGCCGTGGGCAGATCCGTGCAGTTGCGCAGCGCGCCGTTCTCCGCTGACGAGGTGAGCATCAACGAAGGTGGGATGATGGGGGGCGGGATGGGCCGGGGAGCGGGCGGCGGGATGGGCCGTAGAATGCGCGGCGGCGCTCCCGCCAACGGAGCCTCACTGCTGCTGATGACGGTGAACGTCACGAAGAAGGCGGCGTCAACGTTTGTTCTGCCGTCACGATTGGCTACGTACGGGCCCGCGTGGAGTATCGACGCGGCTGCGCCCGTGCGACGCATTGCGCTTGACTTTCGCGCTGGGCAATGGCTGATGGGCGGGCGCAGCTTTGATATGATGGCCGTGGCCGCCGACGAGATCGTGAAGGCCGAGTCGACGCAGATCTGGGAGGTGGTGAATGTCGGCGGTATGATGGGTCTGCAGATGGCACACCCGTTCCATGTGCACGGGTGTCAGTTCCGCGTGCTCAGCCGATCACGGCCGGCTGATGCGGTCACGCCACCGAACTCGGTTCGCGAGGGCGTGATTGACGATGGCTGGCGGGACACCGTGTTGGTCTTGCCGCATGACACCGTGCGGCTGCAGATGCGATTTACCAGATACCCAGGGCTGTACCTCTATCACTGCCACATTCTGGAACACGAGGATGCAGGCATGATGCGGAACTTCCGCGTCACCGCGTAGCGGTCACGAGAAAAACACGACAATACGCGTCGGTAACTTCATGGTTCCCACAGCGGGTGCGGGATTCCCTGATACCGGCTCCCAATGGGGAGAATAGCCTTTCTCAGGGAAAGGATTCATCTGTCCCCTGCGGAGATTCGTCATGATCCATCGTGTCTGTGTGCGGCTCGGTGCCGCTGTCCCGTTGGTGCTCGCCGGTGCCTGTGCCAGCATCAGCGTCGGCGCAGACCACGAGGCGGGCGTTCGGTTTGACCAGTATCGGACCTTTGGCTGGGAGGCGCAGGACGCGCTCCCGGTCGGCGATCCGCGCTTGGACAACAACCCGTTCTTCGACTCTCGGGTACGTGGCGCGGTGGAACTGGAGCTCGCGGCGAAAGGACTGCGACTGGTAACGGCGTCGCCCGACCTGCTGATTCACTATCACGCCAGCGTGCAGCAACGCGTCGATGTGATCAAGCGCGACGAAAGTCGCGGCTACGTCACTCCCGACTACGGTCAGCAAAGTACCGTCGTGGAGTTCGAAGAGGGCACGATCGTCCTTGACGTCGCCGACCCGAAGTCGAAGAAGATTCTCTGGCGCGGG
>JANOPS010000136.1:0-5310 GCA_031421995.1 Gemmatimonadaceae bacterium | reverse complement strand
CCTTGAGCTTAGCACCGGCTAGCCAACTTGCAACATGGGCCCCATCCTAGTGATATGCATCCCCTCATCTTCCGACTGGTCGGCGTCGCTGCGCTTTGCTCCGCCATGACAGTGCCGACCCTGCTCGCGGCCCAGGGCACCGAACCTCGGCGCCAACGCGCCACCCCGACACGCGCCGCAGCGCAGCGGGCCACGTTCGAAGTACCAACCATTCCTGAAGGAGCACGCTGGCTGAAAGGCAATACCCATACCCACACGACGAACAGCGACGGCGATACGCCGGCGGCCGAGGTGGCCCTGTGGTACAAGAAGCACGACTATCGCTTCCTCGTGCTGTCGGACCACAACGTGTTCACCGATCCTGCGACGCTGAGCGCGCTCGCCGACTCCACCTTCCTATTGCTACCCGGCGAAGAAGTCACCACGAGTTTCGAACGCAAAGCGGTGCATGTCAATGCGCTCGCGGTCACTCGCGTCATTCCGCCGATCAAAGACTCCACGCTTTTGCGTACCGTGCAGAAGACCATTGACGCCATTCGCGCTGAGCGCGCCATTCCGCACATCAACCATCCCAATTTTTTGTGGAGCATTGACTCGGCGACACTCTTCCGTGTGCGGAACGACAAGCTGTTCGAGATCTTCAACGGACATCCAACGGTGCACAATCTGGGCGGCGGCGACTGGCCAAGCATGGAGGAGGTCTGGGATGGCTTGCTCTCGGGCGGCAAGCGTTTGTACGGTATCGCAGTCGATGATGCGCACCACTTTCAGGGAGAGTTCTCGGCGGCGCGCGCCAATCCTGGACGCGGGTGGGTCGTCGTGCGCACCCCCGCGCTCGCCACCGCCAGCGTCGTGCAGGCGTTGGAAGCCGGACAGTTCTACGCCAGCAGCGGCGTGACGCTCAGTGACGTATCCGTCTCGCCAACCACGCTGCGCATTCGCATTTCGCAGCAAGGCGACTTCAAGTACACCACGCGCTTCATCGGGGCCGACGGCCAGCTACTGGCCACCGATCGGACGTTGAATCCGACCTATGCCCTGAAAGGCCGGGAGCGGTACGTACGCGCCAAGATCACCGACTCCGGCGGTGCTGCGGCATGGGTGCAGCCGGTCTTCACCAGTCGCTACGTCGAGCGAACCCCCTAGCAGCCTATCGCTCAACGTCCGCCCGACCCCGAGAGTATTCGAAGGGAACGCCCCTCGAACACTCCACGGAGGTTGCTGGTATGTTGCACCGCATTCACCGCTGTACCCGAGGCTCCGCATCGCTCGCGGTGCTGGTTTCCAGCCTGGCCGCTCTTCCGCTGTCGCTCGGCGCACAGCAAGCAAACCAACCCGACGAACAACGCGCGCCGAAAGCGAACTGGGCGCTGGCCAATCGGTTTAGTACCGCTGCCCTGCGTTCCATCACCTATACGCAGGCGGTCCAACCGCGATTCCTGGGTCAGTCGGACACGATGTGGTACAACTGGCGCGATCGGAACGGCTCGCGCTTTGTGCTCTTCGTACCATCACCAACCGGCGGCACGAAGCGTCCGCTGTTCGATCCGGCCAAGCTGGCACAGCAACTCACGCTGATCAGCAAAAAGCCGTACGATGCGATGAACTTGCCCTTTCAGACCGTCACCTTTCTGAAAACCCACAAGGCGTTTCGCTTCACCGTGGATACGGTGCGGTACGAGTGGGAGATGGCGACGGAGACGCTGAAGGCCATGGGACGCCCGCCTCGCACACCGCCCGCAGATGAAGAACGCGACGCGGCTGGCGGCGGCGCCGGTGGTGGCGGAGGAGGAGGTGGCGGCGGGGGCGGTGGGCGCGGCGGCGCAGCGGCGGACCCGCGCAACTTCAATCCCGACAGCTCGGCGTTTGTCTTCGCGCGCGAGCACAACCTGTATCTCGTGGAAGTTGGCAAGCCTGACACGATCAAGATCACGAGCGATGGCGCAGAAGACTACTCCTTTGGCGCACGCGACACGACAGAGAATCGCCGACAGCTCAACGCGCTCGCCGGCGGTGGTGGACAGCAGCAAGAGGAAGACGGTGATACCGATACGCAGGATCAGGGCAACGGCCGGGATATGCGCGTGCGCGCTGCGGCAACGTGGGCACCCGATGGCAAGGCATTCTCGATTGTGCGTCGTGATCAACGCGCGGTGAAGGAGCTATACCTCGTGAACACCCTCGCGAATCCGCGCCCGGTGCTGCTGCACTACAAGTACACCATGCCCGGCGAAGAAAACGTGACGCAGACAGAGCTGTGGGTCTACAAGCGCGGCGAGAAGGCAGCACGCAAGCTGAACGTCGCCAAGTGGAAAGACCAAACGATCTCGGACATCCATTGGCCCGTGAGCAGTGAAAAACTGCGGCTGCTGCGGCGTGATCGTCCGCAGCGCAAGGTCGACGTGATCGAGATCGACCTCGCCACGAACGCCAGCAAAGTGCTGCTCGCCGACGAAATCGACAACGCCGCGCTGGAGCCGAAGCCGCTTCGATACCTCAAGAAGGGAGGCGACTTCCTTTGGTGGTCGCAGAAGACCGGCTGGGGCATGTACTACGTCTACGGCTTCGACGGCGGCGAAAAGAATGCCCTCACCTCAGGAGCATGGAACGTCGAGAGCATTTCCAAAATCGATTCCCTGACCGGGACCGTCTGGATCACTGGACAAGGGCGTGAACCTGGTGAGCAGCTGTATCAAACACACCTGTACCGCGTGAGCGCGAACGGGACCGGGCTCACGCTGCTCGACGCCGGAAACGCAACACATAACTCCACCGTCTCGCCCACCAAGCGCTACGTGTATGACACGTACTCGCGCATGGATCAACCGCCGAAGTCGATCCTTCGTGAAGCCACAACTGGCCGCGTTTTGTCGACCCTCGAAGAGATGGACCTGTCGAAGCTGAAAGAACTCGGCTTCGTCCCTGCACAGCCGTTCTCGGTGAAGGCAGCGGATGGAGTGACCGAGTTGTTTGGCAACATGTGGAAGCCGTTCGATTTTGATTCCACGAAGAAGTATCCGATCGTTGCCTACGTCTATCCCGGTCCACAGCAGGAAGCGGTCACCACCGGCTTTGCGGTCGGTGGAGGCCAGATGCAGCTGGCGCAACTGGGCTTCATCGTGATTCAAGTCGGGCATCGCGGCGGCTCGCCGCTTCGGTCACTCGCCTATCATCGCTTCGGCTATGGCAACTTGCGCGACTATGCCTTGGCCGACAAAAAGTCGGCGATCGAGCAGCTCGCGGCGCGTCATACGTTCATTGATCTCGACAAGGTGGGCATGTACGGCCATTCCGGCGGTGGATTTCTCACCGCGGCCGCGATGCTTTTGCCGCCCTACAACGAGTTCTTCAAGGTGGGCTGGTCAGAATCCGGCAATCACGACAACAACATCTACAACCAGAACTGGAGCGAGTGGAATCACGGCGTGAAGGTGATTGCCAAAGCCGACTCGGCGCGCGGTGGTGCGCGCGGAACCACAGCGGGAGCGGCCGGACGTCGTGGCGGTCCCGGGGCCACCGGCGCATCGGGGAATGGGCAGGCGGCCGTTGCTGTCGATACGGTCGGCAGTGACGTGCGCTTCGACATTCGCGTGCCCACCAACGACGAACTCGCCGGCAACTTGAAAGGCAATCTGGCGCTCACCACCGGAGACCTCGACAACAACGTGCATCCGGGCAACACCATCCGCCTCGTGAACGCGCTGGTCAAGGCCAACAAGCGGTTCGACCTGTTCATCTATCCCGGAGAGCCGCACGGCTATCGCGGGAGCGTGGGCGTGTACAATCAGCGCATGCTCATGGAGTACTTCGCCGAGCATCTCATGGGCGACTACTATCGCGGCAACGCGGAGATCCGGCCCTAACCTCCGCCGCAGCGGTGAAACGACGAAGGGCCGACGGATTGCTCCGTCGGCCCTTCTGGCGTGTGGCGACGATGCGCTTAAGCGCGAACCTTCGTCACGTTTTCAGCGGCCGGACCCTTCTGGCCCTGCACGATGTCAAACTCCACTCGCTCGCCTTCGGCCAGGGTGCGGAAACCGCCGCCCTGAATTGCCGAGTGGTGCACGAAGCAATCCTTCGAGCCGTCGTCGGGCGTGATGAAACCAAAACCCTTCGCGTCATTGAACCACTTCACCTTGCCGGTTGTACGCATGGCACTGCTCCTTTGCTGTGTGTTCGGAGTCCGGCCCTGCCGTACGCACCGAGCACTCGTTGTTTCGCGGACTGAACCCCCACGCGGGCCGCCGGAATCCTTCAACTCCGGTCCAACACCGCTGCCTTCAAGGTGGCTTACGAAAAAGGGACCCGCGTGCCGCTAGGTCCCCGAAGTCGCCCGCTGTTGCGTTTCCCGCGCCGTAAGCGCGCCCTGCTGGTTTTAGTGCTGCGATACGCTAGTATCGCCAGGTCAAGGTGTCAACACGGTTTTTTTCGAATTTTCGGGATATCAGTAGCCTTTTGGCGCGCGGTGACCGGTTCGTTACGGTACGCGGTACCTTCTCGCCCTAGGCGTCGTCAATAACCTGATAGCGACGCCACTCTTCAGGGGTTCGACATGACAAAAATGCTCGTGATGGTGTGCAGCACCATCTTCAGCGCGCTCGGCTGGTACGCTGGAGAGTCGTTCGGGATTTTCACCGCCTTCATCGTCTCAATGGTGGGAACCGGCATTGGCATCTACGTTGGACGCCAACTGGCCCATCGCTGGGACATCTGAGCGCACCGGCCACGGTTCAGCACCGGTACCGCCCCGATGGGACGCCAGAAACCCAGTCGTCGTCAACATGGGCTGCGGGGTGCGCTAGCCGAGACGGCGGGAAGCGGCGAGCTTTCAAAGATGCTTGACTTCGCTGTCCTGCGCCGTTCCCGCCGTTGCTCGACGGTCGCCCGCGAAATGACCACCGTGGCTGCCGCAGCCACCATCGCCGTTGCCACCATCGCCGTTGGCACCATCGCCGTTGGCACCATCGCAGTCGCCGCCGTCGCCGGATGGTCACCACTTGCCGCCCAAGGTTCGCCCGCCGCGCCGAGGCTCATGCGCGCGGGAGACGTGGATACGATCCCTTTGCATCGACCGGCGACGCGCATCGCGTACGGCACCGATTCCCTGCAATTCGGCGAGCTGCGATTGCCAAGCGGCGCCGGGCCCTTCCCCGTCGCGATCGTAGTCCATGGTGGCTGTTGGTTGTCGCGCTACGCCACCGTCCGGAACACCTCGGCGCTCGCCGAAGCGCTGGCCGAGGCCGGCATCGCGACATGGAACGTGGAGTATCGCCGGTACGATCATCCCGGGGGCGGCTGGACCGGAACCTT
>JANOPS010000135.1:0-4447 GCA_031421995.1 Gemmatimonadaceae bacterium | reverse complement strand
TCAGGCGTATCGGCGCCGGCACGACATCGGTGCGCAGCGGTGGAAGCTCGCTCTCGGGGATGACCACGGCGGGCTGATTTGCGCGCGGCGTTCTGTCGCCTCGGTTGCCGAGACGGGCACCGCCGCGACCTCGCGAATCACGTGGCGCGGCCTCGTGCCGGCACCGACGAGTGTGAAGACATAGCGATCGGCATACCCACCCACCACGCCACCATCGCTCAGCAGCGTCGTGGTGACGCCCGGTTGAAATGGGATGGCGAAGAGGGCGCTCCTGGTGCCGTCAGGGCTCTCCACACGCAGCGTGGCCGGCTCAACGCTCGTCCACCGCGGATACGTGATCGAATCACGCAGTACGCCTAAGCGAATCGAAGCGAATGAATCCAGGAATAGGGAGTGGAGGACGGTTCGCGATCGCGTGGTGGCCGATCACGTTGCTTGAGCGAGATGGTTCCGTTTGTCGCAACGTGCAGACCGTTTGCCGTGAACATCCCGTTGACAGGAATCCGGAATGCGCTCTTGAAGCGGCCGTCCGCTGCGTAGCGGTTGACGCGCGCCGGCACCATCCCAGATCAACAGATCGCCATTGCGTGCGACGGTGAGGCCGTTCAGCTGACCATACTCGCCGGGTCCCCCGCCCTTCGCGCCCACGGTGCGCAGGTACTTTCCCGTCGCCGCGTACATTCGAATGAGTCCAACCGTCTGGTCGGCATCGTAAACGAACATCGCCCCATCGTTGCCGACGACGATGCCGCCAATGCGACCGAACGTCAGCTCCTCGGCGCCGTCCGCCTGCCCCACGGCCAGATCCACCACGAGCGTTCTGACCAGACTGTCCGGTACGTCGCCAGTGATGCGAACGTGTGTCGTGTCGCCGCTTCATACCAACTATCGAGATCGACCGAGGACGCGTGCCGGCAGAGGGGACAATATCCGATCTCATCGCGGCCCATGCCCCGGCGAACGAGCCGACCCTGGACGGTGCCTACGCCGCGTTGGTAGGCGAGGCGTAATCCAGTCGTGCATTGGCACTGCTCACGTTACGGGATGAGCATGGCAGCTGGCACCACACCGATTCCGTCGGGGCGTCGATACGCGGCTGGCCCGGTGTTGATCACGATCGCATCGAGGAGCTGATCGCCGAGTTTTGTCTTGAGCTCGTTGCGGCGGCGTACGCCTGCAGCCATCGGCGGATCGCTGCCGGGTTGGCGGCGTGGCCACCTGCTTCTTGGACGTCGCGCGTGCTGAGATGGTCGACGTATCCGGCCAACTGCGCCCGGCGGATCGCCGGCGATGCGTCCCTGATCGCCGGGAACCCCGTCGCGATGATCTCGCGGGCGTAGTCGACAAGGGTCCGCGGCGAATCACCGACCAGCCGGGGGCGGTCACCGACCATCAGGAGGGCGCCGACGCTGATCGTGTCGCGCGTGACCCCAGCCAATCGCTCGCTGAATGCCAGCGGTCGCATGCGACGAGTCACAATGCGTCCAGCACCCGTGTGTGTGGGGCGGGTGCGCGCTGCCGGTGCGGCGGACCCCGCCAAGAGCACAAGTCCGGTCGAGGGGTCGTCGTCGATGCGATGACGGATCGCGTCCCACAGCGACGGGACGTGCTGCCACTGATCGAAGAACACGGGGAAGGGCTCACGAATCGCGGCGTCTGGATCGGCGCGCACGACGACGGCCTCCTGTTCGCGATCCAACCGGACGGTCCACGCCGCCCGTAAAACGAAACATGTGCAAACTGTAGCGTGTGGGATACGCTAAATGCAGCATGCAAGGCGTGCAAAATGTAGCATTTCCCTCCGTCCTACCGCCGCGATCCTCGACCGCTTGCTCACTATTTGTCCTTTTTGGAGTGACACTTTCGAGACACGTGCCCGCGGCCAGCAAGTTTGGCCGCCGCTGGCTGACCGCGTTTAGGCAGCCCACCCAATTGCAGCGACGTCGCCTGAGCGGAAGCTCGGCCTCGGGGATGACCACAGCGGGCTGATTTGCGTCGAGACCGGCACCGCAGGGATCTTACGGTCGCGCGATGACGAGAAGCGCAGCCATCTCATCTTCCGCGAATGCAATAATTGTCGAGTACCGACCGCGCAGTGCTCCTTCAACATCAGCGGTGGAGCAATTGCCAAGCCTGGCCCAAAGAACCTTCGGAGGCGCGCCTCTCAGGAAACTTCGCTGCCGGAAATCGTCATCTTTGGTGACGATGAGATAGCCGCCATCGCGCGCATGCATCCAGATTTGCTCGTCATCAGCCGTCGCGAGACCCATATCGCGAACATGCGCCGATCCAGGGTAGAGATCGGAGAGACGGTGCGCGAGCGATGGCGCTAAGTTCTCATCAAACAGGAGCCGCGGTGGCGGTACCGCTGCCCGAGTTCCGGGAGTCACGCCGCCACGTCGCCCGCGAGCCGACGTTCCCGATCAGCCGCAAAGGCCAGCGCAGCACGAATATCCTCGCGCTCCAAGTCCGGAAAGTCCGCAAGAATTTCATCCTCAGACATTCCGCCAGCCAAGTAGTCAAGAACGTCGTACACCGTAATGCGCAGGCCGCGCAAGCACGGCTTACCGCCGCGCTTCCCTGGCTCGATGGTGATTCGCTCCCGATAGTCCATGTAGGAAGATTACCGTGGCGCTAAGACAGCCGCCAGACATTCGGCTGCGCTTGACGGCGTGTGGCGCCGATTTGCGCGGTAACGCCGACCGTCGGCCTTTGACAACTGCCCAAGACCGGTACGCGTACCGCCTTCGGTTCGAGTATACGAACATCACGCCTGGGAGCCGCGCTTCCGAAGATCCTCCAGCGCGCCGCGCCACGGGCGCCCGCGGCTTCCGTCACGCCTGAGCACCTCGCGGCGCCGATCCAACTCGGTGGCCTGCGCGACCGATAGCGGGACGTCCGCCGGATCTAAGCTATCCCAGAGCTCCTCAGCGAGCTTGATGCGTTCGACTGCGCTCAACTGACTGAAATCGAATGATCTCGTTGCCATGGGATGAACTTCGCTGCTGTGGCCTGCGCGTTCAAGGGTGTTCTGATGTCACCGTGCCTTGCGTACCTTCTTCACGGCGGCCGCGACCTCTGCGCGCGTCAGCCCCGTCTGCTTGGCAACGCGCCGCGCGCGATCGACCAGCGCGGAAAACTCCTTCAGGGAGGGCGGATCGAGGCGCTTGAAGATCACTACGTCGCGATCGCCGATGACGACAAACTGGGCGCCGGCTTCCAAGCCAAGCTGTGTTCGAATCTCTTCAGGGATCACCACCTGTCCGTCCCATGACGATCTCGCCTGACCTAGTGATACACGAGACCGCGGCCGTCCGCTGCATGCGATGTCGGCGTCACGTGCGCCGTCGCCACCGTCGGGGATGCAAACTAGTGTGCGTGCAGGCGAGCACTTCGATGTGGTCCTTCGCCTGAATGTAGACCACCGCATACGGGAAGCGCCGGAGGAGCGCACGACGCGCGCCGCGGTACACCACTGGGTACGCGAGCGGTGCCGCAACGATCGCGTCGAAGCACGCATCGACCGCGCGGAGGAAGTCGACGCCGAGACTCACGGAACGCGTCTCGTACCACGCAAATGCCTCGTCGAGGTCCGCTTCGGCGAGCGGACGAACGACGAGGGTCGTCACCGCCGGTGCTTCCCCATGATGCGAGCGCGAACCTCGGACCACGGGAGCCCGGCGTCGGGCTCGGCATCACGTTCGGCGAGACGCTCGTCGAGTAGGAGGCGTTCGGCCTCCGTGAGCGGGAGCGCCTCGGCATCGGCGTCGGCGGCGATGCTATCCCAGATATCCTCGACCAGCTGGAGGCGCTCAGGGATGGTCAGCTCAGAATAGTCGATGGCGGGGCGCGAGAACATGGATCGTAGGTTGCTCTGGGCGCGTCGGTGGAGCAAAGGGCGCGCGCCTCGTCGCTCGATATACGGCCGGGAGCCTAGCGGGGCTCCCCGAAACTCGGCTTCCAACGGCAGCCCATTGTTAGGCCACGCGTCGCCGACGTTTGGTTTTCACGGTGACCGCAACATCGAAGCGCGTCAGCATCTCGACCAGCGTATCAATGCTGAAGAGCTCAATGCGTCCACGCACCAAATCGCTCACCCGCGGCTGCGTTACGCCGAGCGCTTTCGCCGCCGCCTTCTGCGTGAGACCGCGCGTCGCGATCAATGCGCGCAATTGCCCCATCAGATCGGACCGGATCAGCAAGTGCGCCGCTTCCTCGGGAGGGAATCCGAGATCCGCGAACACATTGCCCGAGGACCGCTGCATGCGAATGGCCATTCGCTACTTCTCCTGCCGTTGACGGCGAATGAAGGCATACCGCGAGCGCGCCAGCTCTAGGTCGAGCGCCGACGTTCGCTGCGATTTTTTCTGGAACGCCTGCAACACGTAGATCGCCTCGGCAAACTTCGCGACGTAAACACGCGGAACGCGCCATCCGCTGCGCGCAC
>JANOPS010000134.1:0-2294 GCA_031421995.1 Gemmatimonadaceae bacterium | reverse complement strand
CCGCTGTCGGCCTTCGTGGGCGAGGCGATGGTGCTCGCGCTACCTTCTGACCATCCAGTGCAGGACGATGTGCAGGTGGAGGTGCTGATCGCGCTCATCGCGGCCGCTTCCGATGCGGCACCCGCACCGGGCAGATCCTTGGAATTTCCAACGCGCATACTGCTGCGCACAGCCTGCGCGGTATCGCCGGGTCATTTTCCGGATGATTGGCCCACGCTCAGTCTCGCCGCGGCAGAGTGGCTTGTGGGGCGCGGTCTTCTGCTGTGGGGCAGCGATGCGCCGAGTGTTGATCGTCGCACGAGCAAGACCCTGCCCGTCCATCACGCGCTCTTTGCCGGCGGCGCCTTCATCCTCGAAACGCTCGCGCTGGACGCCGTTGCGCCGGGACCGTACGAGTTATTGGCGCAACCGTTGGCGATTCACGGCGCGGATGCGGCGCCGGTGCGGGCGCTACTTCGACGCTGAGTCGTTTTTCAGTCGCGTCAACGCGGCCTGTACTCGTGAAGGGACGGCGAGCGAATCAGAGATGCCTGCGATGTGCTCCGCGTCTTGCCACGCAAGCGCGAGCATTGCCAGTTCGCCCTCCATCGCGCGACGCTCACTGTCTTCGTGCAGTGCCATCTCGAACGCCAGCCTCGCGGGCGCCGGAATGTGGTTGAGATCGCCCGTGTCGCCGAACGTGCTCTTCGACGCCCATTCGCGGCGCTTCGTCGTGGCCCACCGCGCGAACTGGTCCGGTCCACCGGCGTCTTCGATCAAACGCACACCCTCTCGAATGACGGCGTCAGTCGCTCCCATGCGATTGATGCGCGGGAGCTCTCGCCGGAGCAACCCGAGGGCTGACGCGCCGCTGATCTGCTCGCGACCGATCTCGTTTTTTTCGGCTTGTGATCTGCCGATCACCGTGGTCGGGATCACCGACGCACGGGTCGGGCCACTCGCCCAGATACCGATATCAATACCCCAGTTGTCGCGGGCGCCAGCCATCTCGATCAGCCGTGGTGCGCCAAGCGGTGCAATCCAGGTACCGTCGTCGCGCTGCAGTGGTGCGTGCGGGTGTTTCTTGTGCTCGGCCAGGAGTCGCGCGAGACCGGCGACGTGCAACAACGGGAGAAGCGCGACGACGCCGGCACCTGCGGCGATGAATCCAGACGCCGCGAACCCGACGCCTGCCAACGACCCGCCCGCGATGAGCCAGTTGCGACGCCGACGACGCCCGAACTGATCCCCGTAGCGCCACGCGGCGAACTCCGGTCGCTGTGGCTTACCAACGCGCACAAGCTCTGTGCCGTCGCGCAGTCGTGCCAGACCGATGTTCTCGCCGCTCACGCGAACGCGCGTTGCGCGAAAGGCACGTTCGCATTGCTCGATCGCTTCCCATCGTTCGTCGAACGGTGTGAGGTTCCATCGTTCACAACGGCCGCAGATGACCCATAAGCGCCCTTGCTGTTGATCAAACGCCACGCGGCGCCCGATCGGCAGCGCTTCAATGGCGTCGTTGGTGCCGAGTCGCGTGGCGCAGTGCAAACAGGTTGCGTACACGCGTTACTCGGCCGGGTCGCGTGGCGCACGCGTGTCGTGATGGCGCAAGCGCTCAAGGTCCCCGCCGGTGGTCGGCGGAAGAAACATGTCGTCCGCAATCTTGGCGATCTCTTCCGCGTCGCGCCACGCGCGTTCCAGTGCTTGCAACTCGCCTTGCATGGCGAGGCGCTCGCTTTCTTCGTGCACCGCCATCTCGATCGCCAGGCGTTCGCGTGGAGCAAGGGTGTGCAAGGTGCCGGGCAGCTTGGACACCTGACCCTTTCCGACTCCCCACTTTTTGCTGGCGTCGGCCCACGTTTTGTCGCCTTCCTTGCGTCCGTGGCGTTGCTGAAGGGTGGTCATGACCGCCATCGGGTCGCCAATCTCCTCCAGCAGTTGCACCGCGTCCTGCACCTGCGCGCGCGATCCTCCGAAGCGGTTCACGGTGGGAAGTAATCGGGCCGCAACGCGCATAGCGTCCTCGCCAAGCAGCAGGTGCGATCCCACGGTCGACTCAAGCCGAAGCAACAGCGGGCCGCCGGGATCGGCGCGTTCGAAAGCACTCATGCGTGCATGCCTGCGTTGCACGTCGACCAATCGACCATCTGGTAACGTGACCTTGCCAATCGACTTGCTTTGTCGACCGTTGATCAGGGCATCCCACAGTCCGCCATTGGCGTACACGCCGGCAAAACTGCCCACGCTGACGCCCACGGCCACCATGCCGCCAAGAATGCCAACCGCGCTCCCCACGACCGCACCCGAGATAAGCA
>JANOPS010000133.1:0-3328 GCA_031421995.1 Gemmatimonadaceae bacterium | reverse complement strand
GCCCACTCCATCCCAACCGCACTCACCCATTTTGGTGCGCGCCGCTGCGTTCCGGCCTCAAAATCGATGGCCGCACCCACGGCGAGAAATGATGTCACGTTGGGCATAAGGGCTCGATACTGATCAACCCAGATCTCTTGCTTGGGCGAGCCAAGGCCAATCACCAGCGTATCGGCATCAGACGCGTTGATCATCTCAATCACCGCGTGACACTCGGAGACGTTTGTGGCGAAGGCCATAGACGGGGCATGCGCGCCCACCACAATCTGCGTACCGGTTTTGCGGTTGATGCGTTGCATCGCGGTGTCGGCAACGCCGGGCCGCCCACCGAGAATAAACAGTGACTTGTCACCGCGCGGGGCGTGGTATGTGTAATAGGCCGGCAAGAGATCGGAGCCGGAAATCTTCTCGGGCACCGGACGTCCGAGAAACCGCATGGCCCATTCCACGATGCGACTGTCGACCACGGAGTATTCCGCCGCGCGAAAGACCCGCACCATCTCGGGGTTTTCCCGCAACAGCATCATTTGATCGACATTGGGTGTGACCACGAGTCCCTTATCGAACGTCGCCAGAAGGTCAGCGAGCGAAATCGCGTCGATTTCGATGTTGAACAGCGGAACTCGCCGACGAGCGGCAACGGCGTCACCCATGACGGCCGTCAGGTCGCGGCCGGCATACTGGCCGGCATACTGGCCGGTGTGCTGGTCGCGCGGAAGCCGTCCCGCCAGACAAAGACGCGTATATTGAAAACTGCCGGTGTGTAGTCACAGAGAGGTGCGGTGTTGCTAGAGACATCCCGCGGAAACAGCGGGCGGACATCGTAGGTGCCGTGGCCGTACTCTAGCGGACTCGCAAGTTCCAGGCCAAGGGCCCCCGTCTCCAAACCAAGTGCAATTTCCGCCGTAGGGACCTTTTCCCCGACGTGATCATCACCCGTTCGCAGCGACCAATATCTGTGACCACCCCACGCTACGATCCGCAAACGCAACCGCTTTCCGCTGTGTCACTCAGTGCAATCACCGAATCAGAGCGAGAGTACGTTGCGCGCATTCTCTGTGAGGCCTTCGCCGCCGACCGGCTCTCCGTTGAGGAATTGGACGCCCGACTGACTGCCATGTACCAAGCCACGAGGGGGGATCAGCTTGGTCAACTGCTCGCCGATCCACAAAACCTCGCTGGCTCGTTGGCGAGTGTGACAACGCCGTCGCGTATAGCGCACGACTTCGCGGTACCCGAGCGTGCGGTGGGTGCGGCCATCATGGGCGGCTTCGAGCGTGGTGGCGGGTGGGTACTTCCGCGGCATTTCAAGGCGGTCGCCGTGATGGGCGGCGTGGAGCTCGACTTGCGCGAGGCGCAGATTGCGCCCGGCGTGAGCGAGATCGAAGTCTTCGTGCTGATGGGTGGGGTCGTCGTGCAGATCCCGGACGGCGTGCGAGTGGAGGTAGTCGGCATGGCCGTCATGGGCGGCTTCAGCGTCAAGTCCAGTGCACAGAGTCTTGGCGATCCGAACGCCCCCCTCCTCCGCATCAGCGGGTTCGTTGCCATGGGCGGCGTGGAGGTGAAGCGGAAGGACACGGCGCGCGCAAACCAGAAGCGTTACGAGCAAGCCTTGCGGCGCGCCGACAAACTGGCCAAGAAGCTTCGGTAGGCGACCCTACTGCCCGATCAGACGGGCGTGCCACGTGTGACGGGCCGCTCCTTCGAAACGCTCGCGCCACGCACCCACGGATTCGACCATGGTATCGAAGACGAGTGTATCGGGGCCAATTGCGCCCGCTGCGGCCTGCGATTTGAACGTCGCCCGATTGCTTGATTGCACGTGGCCGTTGGGATCACGCCAGAACACCGTACCCCCATCCAGCAGTGATGCCCCCAGCTGTTGTTCGACTCGCGTGAGCACGCGAAACAGTCCGTCGATGGAACAGCCCGACGCGCCCGTTGCCGCTTCATCAACGGCGACGGCGAGGAACTGATCGTCTCGCCAGTCGCGAGCGCACATCAACGGCGCTCCGTGCGCCGTCCAGTGTGCGAGATGCGCATCGACGGCGTTCATCAAGGTGTCGCACGCGGCGCCGGTAATCGGCGCCGCGGCTCCAAACACCCACACACGTGCCGATGATGGCATCGCGCTGAATTCGATGTTGTGCATGTGCGTACGTCCCGTGCTCTACTCGTTACTCGGGCTTGCCGGCGCCGGGCAACTGCAGCATCGGCATCGCACCGCCGGTGACTTGCGGCATCTGTCCGTTCCACCGCTTGGCCATCTCGTACTGCACCAGTGCACCCGTAATGCTGCGCGACAACAGCTCGTTGGCCTTCGCCTGCGCCTCCGCTTCGGCTAAAATCGCCTTGGCACGACCAACCGCCTTGATGCTATCCCCTTGCGCTTGGAAGGTGTTCTTCTGCAGCTCGTTCTGCGCCGTGAGCGACTGCTGTTGCATCACGTTCTTGAGCGAGATCGCGTCCATGACCGCCTTTGGCGCGCGGAACTCGTTGAGCGTGAACTGGCGCACCTGAATGCCATAAGCGTCGAGCTTTTTCTGCAGCATGACCTGGGTACGCGTAACGACTTCTGCCTTCTTCGGCCCGAGGATAGCCGCGATTTCCTCGTTGCCTACAACTTCCTGCAACGACTGGCGGATGGCCTGCTTGATGAACCCGTGCGAGATCGTCTGCACGTCTGTCCGGAAGGTTTGATAGAGTGCCGGCACCTTCGTGCCATCTAACTCAAACGACATCGACACGTCCAACGACAGCGGCTGACCCTCCACCGAGTTGACGTTGATCTCGTCATTGTTTGGCGACCCTTCGGTTGCCTCACGGGTGAGCACCAACGTTTGCATGAACGTGGGATACTCCTGAATCGCCGTCAGCGCCGGATTGCGGAAATGAAAGCCCGCACCGAGCGGCGTAGGGTCTACGCCTCCACCACCGCGATGGATGACGATGCCCACGTGACCGGGTTCGATGTAGGCGACCGACGACTTCAGGACCATGAAGCCGCCGAGCACGACGGCGCCGACCAACAGCATTTTGGGAACGTTGCTGCCGCCGCCATCGCGACCGCCGCGACCGCCGCCTGTCATGGAGTTGCGCAGAGAGCCTGTGATGTCGTTGAGTGCTGATTCAATCGATGTGGCCATGGAGAGCCTCCGTATAACAGTGTGGACAGAGTGGTTCACCGGTCGTGAGGCGCACGAGGTCTTCCTCGCGCTGCAACCCGTGTACGGGACATGTGAGATCCGCTTCTCGATCAATGCGCTTTCGATTCGCGGTTTGCTTGATCCGCTTGCCGAACGGCGTAAAGCCGAGGCTCCGAACAACA
>JANOPS010000132.1:0-18957 GCA_031421995.1 Gemmatimonadaceae bacterium | reverse complement strand
GTCGCCAAGGGATTGCGCTCCATGCCGTGGGTGAAAACGTCCATGGCGCCCGGCTCCAAGGTCGCCACCGATTATTTCAATCAGGCGCAGTTGATGGAGTCGTTGAACACGTTGGGCTTTAATGTCGTGGGATACGGCTGCACCACGTGCATTGGCAACTCCGGCCCGCTGCCGACCGTCATCAGCGAAGCGATCGACAGCGGCAAACTGAACGTCGCTGCGGTGCTCTCCGGCAATCGCAACTTCGAGGGCCGCGTCAATCCACAAACGCGCTTCAACTATCTCGCCTCGCCGCCGCTGGTGGTGGCGTACGCGCTGGCCGGTCGTATGGACATTGACCTCGCCACCGAGCCGCTCGGCATCGGCACGGACGGACCGGTGTTTCTGCGCGACATCTGGCCGTCGTCGCAGGAAGTCGAAGACACGATCCTGAGCAGTGTGAAGCGCGACCAGTTCCTGACGCAGTACGGCAACGTGTTTGCGGGCGACGAGCACTGGCAAAAGATCGCATCGCCAACCGGCGATCAGTACGAATGGAACAACGACTCGACGTACGTGAAGAACCCGCCGTACTTCGAAGGCATGACGATGACCCCGCCGGGGATCCGTCCGATTGTGAACGCGAGAGTACTGGGCATGTTCGGCGATTCAATCACCACCGATCACATCTCACCCGCCGGTTCCATCGCCGCCGCGTCGCCGGCCGGGCTGTGGCTGAAATCGCTGGGCGTAGACAAGAAGGACTTCAACTCGTATGGCGCGCGCCGCGGTAATCATGAAGTGATGATGCGCGGCACCTTTGCCAACATTCGGCTCAAGAACGAACTGACCGGCGGCAAGGAAGGCTGGTGGACGGCCACCGCGCCTGGTGCCGACCCCGAGGCGCTGTATGACGTGGCCATGGCGCGGCAGGCGCGCGGCGAATCACAGATCGTCATCGCGGGCAAAGAGTATGGCACAGGCTCATCGCGCGATTGGGCGGCCAAAGGCACCATGCTGCTCGGCGTACGCGCCGTGATTGCCGAGAGCTTCGAACGGATTCATCGGTCGAATCTGGTCGGCATGGGCGTGTTGCCACTCGAATTCGCGAGCGGCGAAACGCGTCAGTCGCTTGGGCTCACCGGCTTTGAGTCGTATACCATCGGTGGGATGGATGGCACGTTGCAGCCGCGCTCTACGCTCGCCGTGACAGCGACGGCGGGCGACGGCAGCGTGAAGACGTTCCATGCGCGGTGCCGGATTGATACGCCGGAAGAACTGCAGTATTACATCAACGGCGGAATTCTGCCGTACGTGCTGCGGAGTTTGGTGGGACGGTAAACTTCGATGTGCCCCAAGGGAGGGCGATGCGCCTTCCCTTGGGCCGATTGCTATTGAGCGACCATTCAGGGCTCGATCAACCCCGTGTACGCCGGAGTGGCGCATGCGCGCGCCTCGGCTCTCGGCCGGCTCTTGTGAGTGGCGTTACCCTCGGCGCACTCCTGATGCTGCTCATCGCATCGTTCAACGATGCCATCCTCAACTGACGCTTAACCTTCGTCGTCGTCGGGCTCGTGCGCCAGATCATCAATCGCCACGGCGATCGCCAACATCAGCTCGACATCTTCGCCATCGGCAATATCGACGCCGTACGTATCACGAATCGTGAACCACCGCTTGGACACCTGCGCTACCGCGGTGCCGTCGCGCGAAATGGCATACTCCTGGTCGAGCACATTGCCTTTCGCTTCCAGTTCGCCGCCGGCTTCAAGGTCGATCATGAACGTGTCGCGGAGCGGCGCGATCAACGCCTTGCGAATCGTCGCGATCACCTCGCCGTCGCGCAGCAGCTGCGCCGTCTTGCGCACGGCGATGAGCTTTCGGCGCACGGTGATCGCCTCGCGTCCATCCAGCGTTTCGATGACCCACGTCTGACGCAGGCGGAACATCCGGCCGTCGACTTTGTAGACCGCAACGCCGTTGGCATCGGAGATATCGAAGTCATCGCCGATGGCCAGGAGACGCTGGCGGAGTTTGAACTGTGGCATGTGTGGACTGTCCTGGTAACGCGAGGGCGACGCGAGGGAGGGCGCGCGGCGGGAACCGCACCAACTTGCGCGAAAGTTAACGCAGGCTGTTGACCGCCAGTTGTCCACACCCCGCAGCGATATCAATCCCCCGTCGCTGCCTGATCGTACTCTTCACGTCGAACTCAGTGGCCAGCACCGCCTGAAATGCGCGTGCGGCTCCGTGCTGCGTGGGTAACCCATCGTAGCCCATCGTTGGGTTGAGCGGGATGAGATTCACATGCGCCGGCAGGTGCTGCAACAGCGCGCCCACGGCACGTGCCTGCTCGGCCGTGTCGTTCTGTCCTTCGATCAACGTCCACTCGTAGAAGATCTTCCGTCCGGTACGCGTGCTGTAGGTTTTGCATGCCGCCATCAACTCCTCCAACGGCCACTTCCGGGCGACGGGCACCAATGCGGCGCGTGCTTCCTGCGTCGCACCATGGAGCGACACCGCCAAACTGCAGGAGCGATTCTCTTCCGCGAGCCGCAGAATTCCCGGCACGACACCGACTGTGCTCACCGACACACGATCGGCAGCACAGGCCAGCCCCGCGTCGTCGCGCAGGATGTCCACCGCCCGCATCACGGCGTCGTAATTGTGCAGGGGCTCGCCCATCCCCATGAACACCACATTGCGCAATCGTGTCGTGGGCGACGGAGACTTATTGCGCGTGGCGCCGATCACACCATCGTCGTCCCGTCGCAGTTCGCGAGCCACGTGCACGGCTTGGGCGACAATTTCGCCGGTCGTGAGATGTCGCGTGTAACCCATCTGACCCGTCGCGCAGAACACACAGCCCATCGCGCAGCCCACCTGGGAGCTCACGCACGCCGTGACGCGCTTGTCGTATCGCATCAACACCGTCTCGATGCGCGCCGAGTCGGTAAGCTGCAGCAGGAACTTGCGCGTAAACCCGTCGCTGGAGTGTGTGGCAATGGCCGTGGGCAAAACGCCAAGCACGGCGTCGGTGCGGAGCCGCGCCAACAGTTTCGGCGGCAGTTCGTCCATGGCGTCGATTGACGACACGCACTGGAGGTACAGATAGTTCCACACGCGCCCGGCATGCATCGGGCTCAAGCCCCAACGCACCAGTTGCGCGCGCAACTCGTCGCGGGTGATGTCGTGGAGGTCGACAGCAGCGGGCGTGTGGCGCGGCACGGTCTCGAGGGAGTGGGGAGGGGTCACCGATGCAATGTAGTGACTGAGCGGTGAGGCTCTGAGAGCTCACAGCCTGAGGCCTGAGGGGATGGAGGCGTGAGGGGCACAGACAGGCGTGGGCTGTGAGGTTTCAGGTGTCAGGTCAGAGCGCCTGCCTGAGGCATGAGCGGTGAGGCTTGGGCAACTCAGGCCTCAGGTCTCAGGCTGGAGCTCACGCCTGAGACCTGAGAGCGCACAGCTCACGCCTGTATGTGCCCTCACGTTGTGCCTCACACCTCTCTCTACGCCCTCACGCCCCAGCCCTCGCCTCAGCCCTCAGCGCGCTCGAACCTCAAGCCTTCCTTAGCGACCGCGGCTTACGCTGAAACTCACCAAGACGCTGCGTGGCGTTCCGGGCTCGTAGACCAACGGGGCGCCGTTCACCACGTCGGGATTCAGGAACGCGCTGCCGACCCACGGCCGATCGGTGAGATTTTCTACACTCACAAAGCCTCGCACGAAGGTGTCCCCGACGTGCAGGAGTCGGTTGGCGCGGATGCCGAACCCGAGAATAGCCGCCTCCGGCACGCTGACCTGATTGGCGTCGTCGGCGAAGTACTGCCCTGTGCCCTGAATGCTGGCCTGGAGCGACAGGCCGAGCGGCGCATTGCTGGGCGCAACGGTGAGGGCCGACGAGTACAGCAGGTCTGGGACACCAACGATGCGATTTCCGGCATAGTCGGCAAAGAAGCCGGCGCGCGACGCGTTGTAGTGCACCGAATCGACGCGGTATTCCTGATAGGTGTTCGTCGACAGTGTCAGGGAGTTCTGCAGACTGATGCCATGCTTCGCGGTGGCCGTCATGCCGATCTCGAGCCCGGTGCGACGTGCGGCACCTGCCGTGAAGTAGAAGCGCCCCCCGCGATAAGGGACAATCTCATTGGTCACGTTCGTGAGATACCCTGCCACGTCGTACGAGATCGCCTGCACGAATCCTGATCCGACCGACCACACGTGCTTCGATCCCACTTCGTACGTCGTTGAGCGAATCGCATCGAGCAGCGGGTTGATCGAACTGATCGTGTCCTGTCCAAAGGTGCTTGCCGGATCCGTTTCGTTCGCGGCCGGTGCTTCGACGCCGCCACCAACATTGGCGTAGAACACGTGACTGTTCGACGCGCTCCAGGTGACGCCAAGCTTTGGCGTGACCCGTGAGAATCGTTTGCTCGCGTTGAGTTTCGGGTTATTGAAAAAGGTCGCGGTGTAGTAGTCGATCGCGTCACCACGGGCACCGAGGGTCACGGAGAGCTGTTTCGAGACGGTGAATTCGTCCTCCACGAATATCCCGCTGTTGTACGCTCCTTCGCGTCTGTTGTCGCGCAGATCTCGTGCGCGCTTCCCATCGGTCGTCAGGCCGTAGAAGAGAATGGCGCCATCCTGATACGCTTGGTCGAGTCCAATGGTCAAGCGATTCGCCTTACCTCCCAAGGTTTCCACGCGATTGTACTGCACATTGCCGCCCACATGGTAGCGCGTGAAATCACGAAACGTACCGCGCTCCGACCGCTGCAGGAACTTCGGGTTGATATAGGCCATCGTGGCGATCGACTGTTTGTCGTCAAAGCGATGTTCCAGTGCGGCACCGAACCGTGCGAGGCGGTTGTAGCGACGCTCATCGCGCGCCGCGTAGGTGGCATTGGACTGCCGAGGGTTGGCCGCGTATTGCGCCGGGGTCAACGGCCCCGGGATGTGCATGAGATTGTTGGCGCCCAACAGATGCACACGGAGCAAGGTGTTCTCGCCAACCGGCGCGGCGACGCCGACATTCAGCAACACGCGTCGCGCGTCGGAGTCCTTCCGCCACCCTTCAAAGGTGGTGTTCGTAAAGGTAAAATAGGCGACCCCCTTGTCTCCAATGGGTGCGCCCGCTTGCGCGATGTATCGCGCCAGCCCAAAGCTGCCACTCATGATCTGCGCGGTGGAAAAGGCGCGATCGATGTTGGGTACGGTGGAAAGACTGACCACGCCACCGGCGGCATTCCCCCAGAGCGCGCTGGAGTTCGAACGAATGACGTCGAGGCCTTCTGCCGTGGCGAGGTCAATGTTGTCGAACGAGGTACGTCCGTCTGGCTCGGTCTCGGGAATGCCGTCAAGCAACACCCGAATCCCACGCGACGTCCCTGCATTGGAGCGGTCTCCCGCGCCGCGCGCGCCGAAGCCTCGAATCGAGATGCGCACATCCGAGGTGCCATAGCGCGACTGCACCAACGTGCCGGGGACGCCGGCCATCGCATCGTGCAGTCCAAATCCCGACTTGCCTTCGAATTGTTCACGACCGACATGGGTGATGGCCATTGGTGCGCGAAAGTCAGTCTGCGCGCTGCGCGTGGCGCGCACGTTGACCGGCTTCAGGAGTCGGGCCACGCTGTCGCGGACTGCAGCAGAATCCGCGCGACTCTGCGCCTCAGCACGCGTGGTCGAGCACGGGAAGATCGCGAGCGCGAGGATGGGCACGACCACGCGGGAAGAGCGCGCGAGTCGAGTGGCGCGAGGCATGCTGATGGCGGGCTGGGGAATCATGAATAATTCATGAACTGGCGAGTGTACGACGCGAACTCCCGCCCGTCAAGTCGCTTCCACGCGACCGCTCTAGCGAGGTGGCACGTGGGCTATTGACATATTAGTCTAGTCATGACTAAGCTAATGTGTGCCCGACGAGACCGTCAATATCCATTTCGCCAAAACGCACCTCTCCCGCCTGATCGAACGGGTCTCCTCAGGCGCGACCGTCGTAATCGCCAATGCCGGCCATCCCGTTGCACGCCTCGTGCCGTACGCCGAGCCACCGCGAGCCGTCCGCGTTCCTGGCGCACTCGCCAATCGCGGCTTCGGCATGCTGGCAGGGGCGTCGCCGGTTGACGTCGCCCTCGCCGATTCAGAACCGCAAGCCGATGGCGCCTGACGTCCCCGCCGCGTGAGAGTCCTCCTCGACACGGAGCTTGCCCTGTGCTGGCAAATCGCCCCCGATCTGGTGCCCGACAGCGTCCTCGCCACCGTGCTCTCGCCCGGGACGCGCGCCTACATCAGCGACGCCACCCTCTGGGAGTTAGCCGTGCGCTGTAGCGACGGTCGACTGCATCTCGACGTACCACTCTTCCGCGACCAGTGCGCCGACGACGGCTTTGAGTGGTTGCCCATCACCGCGGAGCATCTCATGGATGTCGCCACGCTCCCGCTCTCGCCGAGACACCGCGATCCGTTCGCTCGACTGCGCGTGATTCAGAGTCGACGGGAACCGCTCGTGCTCCTGACGACCAATCCGGAACTGGCCGAGTACGGCGCCACGGTCCGCGTGGTCGACCCGGTGCGTGAGGTGTCGCTGCCAATCGTCGCCCGCACGCGCACGCCAAGCGGTGCCTCATGATCGATCCTATCGTGCTGCTCGTGAATCCCGCCGCCGGCGGCGGTCGCGGACGAAAATTGGTGAATCGCGCGTACGCCGCGCTGCGCACCGTGGGGCCCGTGGAGATTATGGAATCGGAACGGCCTGGCGACGAATCCCGACTGGCAGGTCTCGCCGCACACCAACGCACACGGGCGCTGGTCGTGCTGGGGGGCGACGGCGCCGTCTCGCATGCCGCGCGAGGCCTCATCGCCGCCCATGCCACGATCCCTCTCGCGGTGTTGTCCGCCGGGACGGGCAACGACTTCGTCAAATCACTCCGCACCCCCTCGCACGACTACATGGCCATGGCGTTGCGGATTGGACGCGGAACCTCGCGAGCGATCGACGCCGGATCGGTGAACGGGGCGAGCTTCGTAAACTCGGCCGGATTCGGATTTGATGTTGACGTCTTGCGCACCATACAGGCAGCGCCATCGGGTCGGGTCCTCAACGGCGCGTCACTGTACACCGTCACGGCCGTTCAGCAGCTGTTCCAGTACAAGGCGTTCAACGCCACACTGGCACCGTTCTGCGAGTGCGCTGACGGGGCCGGACGTCCCGCGAGTGAGCGCTCCCAATGGATGACCATGGTCTTCGCGAAAGGCCAGTGGTTTGGTGGCGCTTTTCGGATTGCGCCCGCGGCCACCCTGGACAACGGATTGCTGGAGATCGTCGCGATCCGCGATGTGGCGCCGCTCTCGCGCGCCGCACTCTTCGCACGCGCGCTCCGTGGAGCGCACCTCGGGCACACCGCGGTGCGGTCGGAGCGCTCGCGCCAAGTCAGCCTGACCTTCGACGCCCCGCCCTTCTTCCAGTGTGATGGCGAGCTCCATCAAGCGCACGGCGCGACGATGGTCGTGCGATGCCTGCCCCAGGCGTTTCGCGTGATCGTGTAGCGCCCACGTGCCGTGACTACGTGCCGTGACTACGGGCCGCGCCCCTCGCGTCGGCAGACGAGGCTCCGAATCGAAAGTTCGACCGCCCCGGAGGTTGCTGTGTCGTCTCTCAAGACGCACCTTCTCACTCATGACTCTCTCGTCTTTTCGACGCGTCGCGTTGCTGGGCGGCGCGTTCCTGCTCTCGGCGTTTGCGTTCCCCCCGCGCACGCCGCCGCGCCCCGCGAGTACGCCCGCGTTTGCGGCCTTTGTCGACCAATACCTGAATGACTTCGCGCGACGACATCCGTCCATCGCGGCAGGCAACGGCATTCACGACTTTGATGGCACCCTCGACGATTTCTCCGCGGGCGCGATCCAACGTGAGATCGCCGAGCTCAAGCGCGATCGCGCGCGACTCCGCGCCTTTCCGGCGTCGCAGCTCACCCCTGACGAGCGGGTCGATCAGAAGATCCTTGATGGCGTGATTGACGGCTGGCTCCTCGAGCAGGAAACGCTCCAAAACTGGAGGCGCAATCCGATGCTCTATGCGTCGGCCCTGTCGGATGGCGTGCACAACTTGATGACCATGGAGTACGCGCCGCCGCAAGTTCGTATGCGACGCATCATCAGCAAGCTGGCCGCCGTGCCGCGGCTCATCGCGGCAGCCCGCACCAACGTGCCCAACCCGCCGCGGCTGTTTGCTGAACGCGGCGTGGTGATGATGAAGGGCGCGTCGGGAATGCTGGCCAATGACGTCGCGCTCGCCTTCGCCACGCAGCGTGGTACGCCACTCATGGACTCGCTGCAACGGGCGTTGGCCGCAGCGCGTCCGCCAATCGACGCCTACGTGCGATGGCTGCAACAGGATGTGATCCCGCGCACAACGGGCGACTTCGTGATCGGCGCAAGCGCCGTCGCACGCCGCTATCGTGCAGAAGAGCTCATCGATCTCCCGCTCGATACCCTCGTGCAGATCGGTGAGCGCGAGTTGAAGATTGCGCAGTCGGAGTTTCGCGCCGCGGCGAAGAAACTCGCGTTCGGCAGCGAGCCGCAGGTCGTCTGGCAGGAGATTCGTCGCAGCCACCCGAAGCGTGGCGAGGTACCCGCCGCCGCGCAGGCCATCGTCGACTCCCTCACGCTGTTTGTTCGAGCGAAAGGCCTGGTCACGGTGCCATCCGGCGAGCGCGTGATCGTGGCGCCGGCACAACCGTTCGACCTCGGCTTCGCGTCCATGCATGCGTCGCCCCCACTCGAGCGCACCCCGGTCAAGAGCTACTACTACATCACCGATGCCAGCGCGGACCAAACGCCCGAGCAACAGGAGGCGTGGCTGGAGCGGTTCAACTATGCGTCGCTCACCAACACGTCGGCGCACGAGGCGATGCCCGGGCACTGGCTGCACTCGCAGTACATGCGCAAGACTCCGGGCAAAGTGCGTCGCATCTGGATCGGGCTGAACCCGTTTCCACAGCCCTCATCGGGGCAGGACGGCTGGGCGCACTATGCGGAGCAGCTCGTGGTCGAACAGGGCTACGGAAACGGTGATCCGCGGTATCAGATGGCACAGCTGAGCGACGCCCTGACGCGAATTTGCCGCATGCTCTCCGGCATCAAGGTGCATCGCAAAGAATGGTCGCTCGAAGACGCGCAACGCTGCTTCGAACGCGAGGCGTATGTCGCGACGCCAGCAGCGAAGCGCGAAGCGGAGCGCGCGACCTACGACCCAACCTATGGCGGATACTTCCTCGGCAAGCGCGGCGTGTTGACGCTCCGCCGCGATGTGCAGGCGCAGCTCGGCAGCCGGTTCAACCTCCGCGAGTTTCACGAGCGCTTCTTAACGAACGGTATCGCCCCCGTCTGGGCCCACCGCCAGCTGTTTCTCCCGGGCAACACAGCCCCCGTCATTCAATAGGATCGGAGCACGATGAGTCGTATGGACAAAGTCCGCGTTGGCGTGCTGGGCGCCGGCGCGTGGGCGCGATTTGCGCACCTGCCGGGGTACCTGCGAGACCCGCGCTGTGAACTGGTGGCTATCGCCGACCCCATTATTGAACGGGCGCACGAGTTCGCCGCCGAGTTTGGCATTCCGCATGTCTACGATTCGCATGAAGCGCTCATAGCCCGAGACGACCTTCACCTGATCGACGTCTGCACACCGAGCGCAACGCATTTCGCGCTGACGATGGCGGCGCTCGAGTCCGGGAAGCACGTGTTGTGCGAAAAGCCGGTGGCCTACGACTTCGCGGAAACGCGCCGCGCCGCCGCCGTTGCCCGCGACAAAGGACTGAAGACAAAACTCGGCTTCACGTTCCGCTACAGTCCGGCGATGCAGTACATGAAGGACCTCATTGATGAAGGGTTCGTTGGCACGCCGTTCATCTTTAACGGCTACGAGCAGAACTCGCAGTGGCTGGATCCCCAGAACCCGCTGCGGCAGGTGAATCATGAGGCCGATCAGTCAATCATTCAGGTCTCGTCACTTGAGGGCTATGGGGCGCCGATCATGGACCTTGGGCACCTCTTCATGGGCAGCCGCTTCAAGGCGGTCGTTGGCACCATGAAGAACTTCATCCCGGAACGGATGGTCCGCGCGACCGGCACGATGATGCGCATGAACATTGACGATGGCGACATCTTCATTGGCGAGTTCGAAAGCGGTGCCATCGGGTCGATTCAAACCAGCTTCGTGACGGTCGGCAACTACCCCGGCATCGAGGCGAGAGTCTACGGGAGCAAGGGCGCACTGATTTGCCGGCTCGTGGAAGAGAACGGGGTGTGCGAGTCGCTCAAAGCGGCGACGGGCGATCAGGTCGAGTTCCGTGAGATCGATATCCCGGCGAAGTACTATCCACCCGGCGGATCGAAGACGGAGTCGTGGCGATCGCTCTTTTATGCCAACCTCGTGCATTCCTTCATCAGCGAGATCTTGAGCGACGGCCCAGAAAACGAAGGCAACTTTGAAGACGGCGCGCACGTCCAAGAGCTGATCAATGCCGTTGAGCGGTCCTTTCGCCAGCGGCGGTGGGTGTCCATCCCGCTTTCCTCGGAGATGGTCTCCTGAATTCCCTGCCTTCAATTGGTGCGACGTCGCCCGCACTTCACGCGTTCTTTGCACAGTACTACGCGCGCAATCCGGTGACCGCGACGTTCACGGGTATCCACGAGTACGACCACCAACTGCCGGACTGGTCAACGCCGGCACGCGAGCGCGACCTCGTAGATATGCGGGCTCTGCATGCGCAGCTCGCGGCGGAGCACCCTCTCCCGAGCGACGGATCCGCCACCTTTGCGCGCGACGCTGTGGCCCTCGATGCGGAGTTGGCGCGCGCGAATCTGGAGGTGCGGATTGCGGAGTATGAAAGCGCGCACTTCCACACGCGCAACCCGGCGCTCTGGACCGGGGAGGCCATCTTCGGGTGCGTGTCCCTGATGATCCGACCGTTCGCACCGTTTGAGGCGCGCTTGCCTGCGCTCACGCAGCGACTGTCGGCGATCCCCGGCTTCCTCGCGGAGATGCGCGCGACCATGCTCCCGTCGCTGCCCGCCCTGTGGACGCAACGGGCACTCCGCGAATGCGCCGCCGCGGACGCGTTGTTTGATGCTGGACTCGCACAGTGGCTCGCGCTGCACCACCCGTCAGCCGACAGACACTCACTACATGCCGAGAACCTCCCGCAATCGGCGGTCGCACAGGTGTTGGACGCTGCTGCGCGTGCGCGAGAGGCTTTCGCTGACGCAGCGAGCTGGCTGGAGCAGCGCGAGACGGCCCCGGATACGAAGCTCGCGTGTGGCGAGCGTCTGTTGACGGTGCTGCTGGCACGCGGCCACTTCTGCGAGACCTCCCCTCGTGAGTTACTGACGAGAGCCACCCACGCGATGGACACCGCCCGCGAGCGATTAACGCACGCGCTTGCGCCGTTTGAAGGCTCGTGGCCACGCGCACAGGCCGCCATGGCCGCAGACTGCTGCACGCCCGACGAGTACTACGGTGCATTCGAGCGTCGATGGCAGGAGATTCGCACGGGCATCGTGCGACACGACGCGGTGACGTGGCCCAAGTGGCCGATTCGCTACGTCCCGATTCCGCCGTGGGCGAGCGCCAGTGCGCCGCGACTCTATTGGCTGTTCTACCGATCCCCCGCCCCGTTTGACTCATATGACGTCTACGATTACGTGGTCACGCCGATCGACGACACGATCGACGAGGCAACGCAACGCGCGCGGTTGGCGGCGTGGAACCACAGCGCGATCACCCTGAACCACGTCGTGCATCATGGCGGCGTTGGGCACCACGTGCAAAACTGGCACGCCACGCATCGGTCGACCTCACGGGTCGGCACCGTCGCGGCGGTCGACGCGGCAAGTCGCATTGGGATGTTGCTTGGCGGTACGATGGCCGAGGGCTGGGCTTGCTACGCCACGGGTCTGACGGAAGAGTTGGGGCTCTTGTCCGATCTCGAGGTGATCTCGGAACGCCACACCGCGGTTCGGCTCCTGGCGAGGGCGATCGTGGATCTGCGTCTACATCTCGGCGAGTGGGACTTCGAGCACTGTGTGGCGTTTTATGAGGAGGACGTGGGTATGTCGCACGACGTGGCACTCGCCGAGACCGCCAAGAACAGCATGTTTCCGGCGACGGCGCTGATGTACTGGCTGGGAACGCAGACGATTCGCGACCTGCGCGAGCAGCGACGCGCGATGCAGGGCAGCACGTTCTCATTGAAAGCTTTCCATGACGAGCTGCTGAGGCGCGGGGCGATTCCCGTGCCGCTGGTGGCGCGCCTGATGACGAGTCCTGCATGACCATGCCGAGCCAAACTACGGAGCGTTCGCAGGACCGCGGGCCGCGAACGCGCGTGTCACGAACGCGTGTGTCACGAACGCGCGTGTCACGAACGCGAGTGCACGCGCGCCTGCGGATCGGTCTGGCAGTCGCCACGCTGGCGAGCTCGGTGCTCGGCTGTCGCGGCGGAGACGCGGCTCGCGGCGGCGCGACGAACGACTTGCTGATCGTGGGATATGATCGCGAGCCCGACACCATGAACCGCTACGCGACGCATATCCTCGAGGATATCGAGTCGTGCGTGGTTGAGGGATTGGTGGTGAACGACGAACGGATGAACATCATCCCGTTGCTGGCGGCAAGTATTCCGACGACGGAGAACGGCGGTGTGGTCCTTCGCGCCGATGGTGGGATGGACGTCATCTGGAAGTTGCGTCCCGGGGTGCGGTGGCACGACGGTGTGCCGCATACGTCGGCCGATGTGCAGTTTACCGTGGCGGCCATCAACAAAGGTGATTGGAAACCGGAAAGCGTCGACGGGTTCGATCGCATTTCCAGCGTCGACACGCCCGACTCGCTCACGGCCGTCGTGCATTACAAAGAGGTGTACGCACCGTACCGTATGCAGTTTGCGCGTGGCACGCTCCCCAAGCACGTGCTCGCGGGACGGGACCTGAACAGCGCGAATGACTACAACCGCGCCCCTTTGGGCACCGGTCCGTACCGTGTGAAGGAGTGGAAAACGGGCGAGTACATCCTGCTTGAGGCGGCGCCCGACTACTGGCAGGGCGCGCAGTACCCGAAGATCAAGCGCGTGCTGTTCAAGTTTCTGACCAACACCACGACGCGCATCAATCAGCTGAAGTCAGGCGAAGTGCACATGGTCGCGCTGGTGCCGTGGGATAAGGTCCGGGAGCTGCGGCCGCTCACCAGCCTGCGGCTCAATCAGGTGGTGGGGAACGGGTATGAACACGTGTCGCTCAACCAGAAGCGGTTCGCGCCGTTTCGCGAGCTTGCGGTGCGGCAGGCGTTGGCCCACGCGGTTGATCGGTCGTTGTTGGTGAACACGCTGCTCGATAGCCTCGTGCAGATCGTGAACGGGCCCATTCAGCCGTTGTCGCCTGCATACGAACCTGACGTGCGGAGCTACAACTTCGATCCCGCCGCTGCGAACGCGCTGCTTGACGCGGCCGACTGGCGGCGTGGTGCCGATAGTATCCGCGCCAAAAGCGGCCAGCGCCTGGCGTTCACGCTCATCACGCAGGCGGGATTCGCGATCCGTGAAAACGTGGCACAGGCGTTACAGCGACAGTTTCGAGAGGTCGGCGCAGAGGTATCCGTGCAATTGGTGGACGGCACCTCGATCAGCAGCCTCTGGTTCAAGGGGGATTTCGACGCCATGCTGCACTGGTGGCAACAAGGCGCCGATCCCGAAATCACGCTCTTCTTCGCGGCGGACCGTGCGCCGCCCGCTGGCCGGAACATCAACTACCTGTCCGATTCGGCGTTGACCGCGTTGCTCTACAAATCTGACCGAAGCGCCGACGAAGCGGAACGGCTTCGGCTGCTCAAAGCGGCGCAGCGGAGAGTCGCAGAGCTGGCACCGGAGATCCCGCTCTACAACACCGCGAAGATCGATGCGATTCCGGCCACGCTGCAGCACTTCACGGGGAACCCCACGAACGCGGGCCCGTTCTGGAATGTGTTTCGTTGGGAGATCGCGGCCAAGTGACGCCACGGTGGTATTGAACGACATGCGGACAGTGGCTGTGTGCACGTCCTGCACGCGCGCGGTGTCGCCGTGATCTCGCTCGTCGCACGTCGGGTTATCCTGGCCGTACCGCTGTTGTTTTTCATTTCCTTGCTGCTCTTCGGCCTGCTTCATCTCGCACCAGGTGGTCCCCTCTCGACCTATCTGGAAAATCCGAACGTGCGACCTGAGGATATTGAACGACTGCGCCGTGCTATGGGTCTGGATCGGTCGCTCTCAGTGCAATACGTGACATGGCTGCTGAGTTTCGTGCGCGGCGACTGGGGATACAGCTACGCCGATGGACGTCCGGTGCTGGATCGCGTGCTGGAGCGCGTTCCGGCAACGCTTGAGCTCATTGGCGTCGCGGCAGTGTTGGCACTTGCGGTCGCCCTCCCGGCAGGGGTTTTTGCGGCGGCGCGACGCGGTGTGGATCGGGTCACCAGTCCAATCGCTGTTGCGGGCATCTCGCTACCGGTGTTTTGGGTTGGACTCCTGCTCCAGTTGCTGTTTGCGAGCATGCTGGGGTGGCTGCCGTCGTCGGGACGGCAATCATTTGACGGCGGTGATCTCGGTGATCGGCTAGCGCACCTGGTACTGCCAGCCACCGTGCTGGCCATCGTGCTGTCGGCCGCGTGGTCCCGCTATCTCCGGCGCACGATGCGCGACGCGTTGTCGATGCCGGCAATTACCGTAGCGCGGGCGCGCGGCCTTCCCGAGTCTCGGCTGCTCTGGCGACACGCACTCACGATCGCTCTGCCCTCATTTGTGACGGTCGTGCTGCTCGACGCCGCGATGCTCACGTCGGGCGCTGTGGTCACGGAGAGCGTATTCGCGTGGCCCGGGATCGGCAGTCTGTTCACCGAGTCGCTGGTCAAGCGTGACTACGCCGTCTTGATGGCGTTCCTGATGATCGGCTCAGTCGCAGTGTTGACGTTGAATCTGATCGCTGATGTGTTGGTGCTGTGGCTCGACCCCAGCGCTCGACGGGAATCGCTATGACAGGAATCGCCGTGACGGCAATCGCCGAGACGGGCAGAACAACGCTTCGTCAACGTCGTGACCGCGGGCCGCAGGTGGCTGCGATCGCGCTGTCTGCGTTGGTCGCGGCGGCCGTGCTTGCCCCGTTGCTCGCACCATTTGCCGCCGATGCGTTGGATTTGGCACACCGCCGTTCAGCGCCGTCGGGGACGCATTGGTTTGGGACCGACGAACTGGGGCGCGACGTGTTTACGCGCGTGCTGTTCGGAGCCCGCGTCTCACTGGCGATCGGGCTGATCTCGGCGACCGTCAGCGTCATGATCGGCGCAGCCATCGGTGCGACCGCTGGTTACGCGGGGCGCTGGGTCGACGACCTGTTGATGCGCGCGACCGATGCGATGCTGTGTATTCCCAGACTGCCACTTCTCATGATCGCCGCTGCATTCATGCGCCCGAGCGTGTTGCTGCTCGTGGTGTTTGTTGGCGTCGTGGGGTGGATGGAGACGGCACGGGTGGTTCGTGCCTCGGTGCAGACGCTCGCGCAACGCGACTACGTCACGGCGGCTCGTGCGATGGGTGCGAGTCCCTGGCGCGTGGTGGTGCGGCATGTGCTTCCCGGGGTTCTGCCTGTGCTGGTGGTGGCGACGACCCTTGCTGTTGGTCGCGGCATTCTGCTGGAGAGCGCGCTGAGTTTTTTTGGCGTCGGCGTGCAGCCACCCACTGCGAGTTGGGGCAACATGTTGTACCAGGCGCAAACGACGATGTCCAGCGAACCGTGGCTGGCCGTGTTTCCCGGGGTGATGATCTTTTTGTCGGTGCTGGCCTGCAACGCGGTGGGTGATACCATCGGCGGCGAGCCGGTGTCGCGGCGATAGAAGCCACTGCGGCGCGGTCTGGATCGCTCAGCCGGGCAATCCACAATCCGCGTTCGTCGGTGTCCTGTCGAAATTGATTTTCGGCTTGCTTCTTGGTACCCAGCGAGCTACTTCCATTGCGAGAAACACCCCTCACTCCCGACTCGGAGCCGTCCATGTCGAACGCCGCAACCCTTCAGGCCGCTTACGCCGCTTTCGCGAACAATGATCCGTCTGTCCTGTTCGGCGCCATGGCGACAGACATTCAGTGGAACGAGGCTCAGGGCAATCCGCTTGCCGACCGCAATCCGTACGTGGGCGCACAGGCGATAGGCGAAGGCGTGTTCGGCCGATTGCTTGCCGCCATTGATGGCTTCACTGCGACGCCTGAGAGGATCGTGGACGGCGGAGATGACATCATTGTGCTCGGCCGCTACGGCGGGACGATGAAGCAAAGCGGTGCCGCGCTTGATGCACCGTACTGCCATCACTATCACTTCGTAGGCGACCGGATCGCGTCGTTTCAGCAGTACACCGACACAACACAGTGGGCGCAGTTGCTGGCGTAGAGGCGGGCTCTTGCGACGAGGAGCTCGGCTTCGCTCTCCTTATCGAATCGTTTTCCCTTGTGAGAGGGGCTAGTACCCTCTCTCGCGATCAACCACCCACGCCGGTATCTCGCCTCGTTCAATCGCCGCGAGACACTCCAGAAACCCGTCCACCGCACCCTGCGTGGTGGTCAACCCTGAGATGTGCGGCGAGACCATCACCCGCGCATCGTTCCACAACGGTGAGTCTACGGGCAGCGGCTCCGTTTCGAACACATCAAGTGCGGCACCGCGCAGCCAGCCACGTTCCAACGCGTCAGGGATCGCCGATTCATCAACCACCGCACCGCGACCAGCGTTGAGCAACGTGGCGCCCGCGCACTGCGATAGCAGGTCGCGCGAGAACATGCCACGAGTCTCCGACGTGAGAGGAACCGTCAAGACTATGAACTCGGCGTCCTTGACCAGTACCGGCAACGCAGACACCGCGAATCGTTGATGAAACGTGTCAGCATCACCGCTCGCGGTCCGAGAAACGCCGGTCAAGGTACAACCGAGTGCGCGGAACAGGCGCCCGACGTGTGTGCCAATGTCTCCGGTGCCAACCACTACAACGCGCGCGCCTGCCAGTAGTGCGGTCTCCCGTGGCGACCACCGGCGGGCCCGTTGCTCGTCGCTGAGTTCTATCACCTGCTGCGTGAAAGCCAACGCGCGCGCCAGCGCCCACTCCGCGATCCGTGGTCCAAATGATTCCGATGATCGCGTGAGCACGATGTCGCGCGGTAGCTCGTCTGGGTACAACCACGAGTCCACGCCGGCTCCGGTACAATGCACCCAGCGAATATTGCCCATCGACGACGTGGGCGGGCGGCGAAAGCCCAGATACCCTTCGCCCCACGCAAGATCTTCGGCGGAGATGTGGGTATACCGATTCCCACGAAACTCGAGGTCGGGTCTCGCGGCGTGGAGCGCCGCGACGAGCTCGGCGTGTGCATTGGCGCCAACAACGATGCGTTTCACGATCGACAGGAAGAAGATGAACAGGTGCCCGCGCGCCTACGGGGAGCGCTCGGAGTGCGTTTGCGACCAGAACGTATCGCAATCGCTGCTCCGCACGATACACCGAGGGTGCGCGCTCGGCGACGGTTGAGCGCGAGTGCGTAGACGCGCCGGTGTGCGCCGGTTGACAAAGCGCCGTTCGAATGGGAACGTCTGCTCACTCAACTGCCACGCGCGGATTCGGCGCGAGTACTGCGTAACCCACGCCTTCCTGAGAGAGACACCCGTGCTACCCCCAGAGCCAAACGACGACGCAGTACCACAGGCGTCAGACCGGAGCGCCCTGTCGCGCCGTGCCCTGCTCGCGGGCGCAGCGACGGCCGCAGGCGGTGCCGCCATTGCCGCCCTGCCCGACTTGCTAACTGGTCAGGCAGCGACGATCACGGGTGCCACAGCCGCGCAGACGCCGGCCGCAACCGCGGCGCCGGCAGCAGTCCTTCGCGATTCGATCGCTATCCCCGACGACCCCACGCGCGTGCTCGGCTTGCCAACATCCGCGCACAGCGTCCGGTCGCCGTTCGAGAATCCGTCGCGCGCACCGGTGGGCCTCGTGTCCGGTTCGTCTCGCACGCCCATCCATCTGCTCAGCGGCACCATTACCCCCAACGACCTCCAGTTCGAGCGTCATCACGGGGGCGTGGCGATCATTGACCCGGGCAAGTACAAACTGATGGTGCACGGACTGGTGAAGCGTCCCACCGTCTTTACCCTCGACGATCTCAAGTCGTTGCCGTCGGTCACGCGCGTGCATTTCTTGGAGTGCTCCGGCAACGGCGGTGCCGGCTACACCAATGCCAAGCCAGACACAACCGCCCAACAGATCGACGGACTCCTCAGCAACGCGGAGTGGACCGGCGTGCCGCTGAAAACCGTGTTAGCAGAAGCCGGAGGCATGAGCAGCGGCGCCGAGTGGGCGTTGGCCGAAGGGGGCGACGCCGCGTTGTTGTCGCGCTCAATTCCGGTCGACAAGCTACTTGACGATGCCATGCTGGTGTATGCGCAAAACGGCGAGGCGATTCGTCCGTCTGGCGGATATCCGGTGCGGTTGTTCCTGCCGGGATGGGAAGGCAATACCAACATCAAGTGGCTCCGTCGCCTAGAGCTGATTCGCGAACCGAATATGTCGAAAGACGAAACGTCCAAGTACACCGACCCATTGCCCAACGGCACGGCCCGTCAGTTCAGCTTCGAGATCGACGCAAAATCTACGCTCACCTCTCCCACGTACCCCGCGCGCATTGCGCGTCCGGGTTGGGTGCAGCTCTCGGGTCTCGCGTGGAGTGGTCGAGGGAAGATCACTGCTGTTGACGTGAGCACCGACGGCGGAAAGACGTGGGCGCTGGCCGAGTTGCAGGGCACGCCACAGCCGAAGGCGTTGGTGCGTTTTGTGTCGTTGTGGAATTGGGACGGCCGTCCCGCCGTGCTGATGAGCCGCGCCCACGACGAAACCGGTTACGTGCAGCCCACGTTCGA
>JANOPS010000131.1:0-2520 GCA_031421995.1 Gemmatimonadaceae bacterium | reverse complement strand
AGCTCGATCAGGCACCCACGACTGTCACGCGCGCTGCCCGACACGGTGCCGCTGCCAAGCAAGTCCCCCGTGCGCATGGCGCAGCCGCCGCTGGCATGGTGCGTGAGCATCTGCGCCATGGACCAGTACAGGTCCAGCGTACTGCCGCGCGTGAGCCGTTCGGCAGCGTGCCCGGCTTCACGCATACGCGCCGTTTGTAGCGCGACTTCCATGGTAATCTGAAAGCCACCAGCCGCGCGATCGGTGGCATCGTCGAGATAGGCAAGCGGCTGGGGATCGTTAGCCTCGCGCGGCGCGAGTGGCGCACGGAACGGCGCCAACGCGTCGATGGTCACGACCCACGCACTGACCGTCGTCGCGAAATTCTTTGCCAAGAACGGACCAAGGGGCTGGTATTCCCAACTCTGGATGTCCCGCGCCGACCAGTCGTTGAGAATGCACACGCCAAACACATGCTCCTCGGCCTGCGCCAACGGGATAGTAGACCCCATCGCGTTGCCGGTGCCAACAAACGCGCCCAACTCCAACTCGTAGTCGAGCAACCGCGACGGGCCGACCGTTGGGATGTCGTCGTTGGGGCCTTTGCGCTGTCCAGACGGACGCACCACGGTGGAACCCGACACCACAATCGTAGACGATCGCCCGTGATAGCCGATGGGTATCCACTTGTAGTTGGGCAACAGCGGATTGTCGGGGCGGAACATCGATCCCACGTTCGTGGCGTGATGCACCGATGCATAGAAGTCGGTGTAGTCACCAATCTCGACCGGCAAGAACATTTCTGCCTGCCGCTGCGGAACCAGTGCGTACTCGGCGGTTTGACGCCGATGGACCGGCGTGCTGTCGGCGAGTAAGGCAGAGACCGCCGCGCGCAGCGCTCGCCGAGCAACCGGACCGCGCGCCATCAGCGCATTCAACGTGGGGGATGCACACACGCGCGCCGCGCTACGGGCCTCCTCGGAAGCCTCGGCGAAGAGCCCTGCCGCGAGACACGAGGCGACGTCGAGGATTTCGTCGCCGATCGCGACGCCAACACGCGGCGCCTCGAGGGATTCGGCGCGACGGAATATGCCGAAGGGCAAGTTCTGAATCGGGAAATCGGTACCGGCGCGATTCGCCGAGACGACCCAGCTGCGCAGCGTGGGATCGGTAGTGCTGTCGTGCATCGGGTGTAATTCCATCGCTCAAGAAGTGTTCAGCGCATCCATCTCGAAAGAAGGACGATTCGGTCGTGCCTGTCGTCGCAGGTACGCACCACCTAAAGCCAGCCGAGTGCCCGCACTTCCTCGACTGGCTCAGTAAACGAGCAGGATCCAAAACTCACCAAGACCTGCTCACGAACACGCTGCAGCAGCTCGCGATCGAGCGACACCACCCGCTGCATTTCCGCGCGCCAGGTGACCGTCTCCTCGTGCACGGACAGCTGCGCGGCGTTGGTCTCTCCCAGCAAACGCTGCGCGTCGCTTGGTGCACCGCCAGCCGCCAACAGCGCCGCGCTCAGGAATACGTTGAGGTATCCGTACATCGTGTCCACCGGTGCGTCGTCAGCGTACGTGAGTCGGTACTGCCCGCCGAGTGGATGATGCAGGCCCGCGGTCGCCTTCGCGACCACGCCGAGGTCAATACACTGTTGCAGAAAGGCGACGATCGCGTTGACCGGTGGAAACGCATCCGACGTGACGCCACCCGTGCGCATTTTTGCACGTCGCCCTGTTGCGGCGACCTGCGGAAGGAGCGCGACCGCGCGATCAAGTGGCAGCTCGAAATAGGTGGTCAGCGTGGTTGGCACCAGCTCATGCAGGCGCGTGATATCGTCGGTGTCGGCAACGCGCACCTCATAGGCGTCGACGATGGCGCCGCACTCTTCGAAGCAGACGCGATGTCGTGTGTTGAACGCCACAATCGCCGCGAGATCAGCGTCAACATCGGGGCTGGCGACGGTACTCAAGCGCCACGGAATGGCGCCCGCATCGCGCGGCAACAGCGGTTCGGCGTGCTTGGAGAACTCCTCCAACGCGCTTGCGGGACAGACGAATCGGCCCAGCATCCAGCCGCTGCCCGAAGCACGATAGTGCGCGTAGTTGCGAACGGCAGCGGCCATGCCGATCGACGCTGGCGGATACAGGCCAGCGTAGTCAACAAGTCCTTCCAGCAAGATGCGTGACGCGTGAGCAGTCACGGGTGCAGCGCGAACGGCCATACGGGTGGGTCTCTTAGAGGTCTTCGAAATCGAGGGCGAGATCGAGCGCGGGCGCCGAGTGGGTGAGGGCGCCGACGGAGATCCGATCGACACCGGTCTCCGCGATCGCGCGCACCGTCGCCAGCGAAACGCCGCCCGAGGCCTCGGTGATGGCGCGGCCGCGGCAGCGAGTGACGGCATCGCGCAGTTGGTCGAGCGACATGTTGTCGAGCAAGATGCTATCGGCGCCGGCGGCCAGCGCGAGATCCACCTGTGCGAGTGTGTCGCATTCGATCTGGACTGGCGTACCAGTCGCCGCGAGTGCGCGCGCGTGGGACACC
>JANOPS010000130.1:0-1573 GCA_031421995.1 Gemmatimonadaceae bacterium | reverse complement strand
CGTCTTGGTGTCTCTCAACTGGCGCCTGACGCTCGCCACGGTGGTGTTTCTCGGATTTTTTGGCGTCGGCATGAGTCTCGCCTTCAAGCGTCTTCGCCCCGTCTTTCGCGAGCGCAGCGTGCTGACGGCCGAAGTCACCGGCCGCCTGACGGAAACGATCGGCGGCATTCGCCTGATCAAGGTGTACACGGCCGAAGAGCGCGAGAAAGCGGTGTTTGGTGTCGGTGTGCAGAAATTGTTTCAGAACATTGCGAAGACGATTACTGGCACTTCCCTGACCGGTACGCTTGGGCTTGCGGTCGTTGGCGTGATTGGCCTGATCACCATGTATGTGGGTGGGCGTGATGTGCTAGAGGGGCGGATGACGGTGGGTGGCCTCATCACCTTCCTGCTCTTCGTCGCCATGGTGACCTTCCCCCTCGTGCAGATCGCCAGCATCGGCACGCAGATCACCGAAGCGTTCGCCGGTCTGGACCGGATCCGCGAGCTGCGGGACATGGCCACCGAAGATCAGGAAGACGCGTCGAAGCAGGCCGTTCCGGCGGTTGTCGGACGTGTGGAGTTTGACAATGTGTGGTTTGAATACGAGAAGGATGTTCCGGTACTAAAAGGCGTGACTTTTGTCGCGCCCGCCGGCACGACGACTGCGCTGGTGGGGTCGAGCGGGTCCGGCAAGAGCACGCTGATTTCGTTGATCATGGCCTTTGCGTATCCGCAGCAGGGACGCATTTTGATCGATGGCGAATCACTGAGTGAGCTCAAACTGCGCCAGTACCGCCACCATCTCGGTGTAGTCATGCAAGACAACTTCTTGTTTGACGGCACCGTGCGTGAGAACATCGCCTTCACCAAGCCAGGCGCGACCAACGAGGAAGTCGAAGCGGTGGCCAGGATCGCCAACGCGCACGAGTTCATCCAAGGGTTCCCGCAGCAGTACGACACGATCGTCGGTGAGCGCGGCGTGAAGCTCTCGGGTGGCCAACGGCAGCGCGTGGCGATCGCGCGCGCCATTCTGGCCGATCCGCGCGTGCTGATTCTTGATGAAGCCACCTCGTCGCTGGACAGCGAAAGTGAGCAAGCGATCCAAGAGGGATTGCGCCGGTTACGCAGCGGTCGCACGACGTTTGTGATCGCGCACCGTCTGTCGACCATCACGACGGCCAATCAGATTCTCGTCCTGGAGCATGGACAGATCATCGAGCGCGGAACCCACGCCGAGCTGTTGGCGCTGGGCGGACGCTATCGGGATCTGTACGACCGGCAATATCGCTTCGAGCAGGACCAGTTCATCAATCCGGGCGAGGAGATCGTCGCCACCGGCTGAGCGCGGTGCGGGTCACGCCGCCGTCCGTACCCTCTGTGTCCCCCGTGATTCAACACATTGTCTTTTGTGTTTGAACCACAGAGGACACGGAGGCCACGGAGGCGCTCGGCCGCAGGCCCAAGGCTCAATCTGTTGAGCTGTGCGAAGTTTGAGTTTTTCCTCCGTGCCCTCCGTGTCCCCCGTGATTCAACACATTGTTTTTGGTGTTTGAACCACAGAGGCCACGGAGGCGCGTGGCCGCGTGCTAGG
>JANOPS010000129.1:0-8096 GCA_031421995.1 Gemmatimonadaceae bacterium | reverse complement strand
CAACTCGCCGGTCAGCGCAAACCACGCCACGAGACCCACCGCGTAGAGATCGCTGCGCCCGTCTACCGCGTCACCACTGGCTTGCTCAGGGCTCATAAACTCTGGCGTGCCCACGACCTCACCCACGCGGGTAAGGCCCTGCGTGGTCGATGCGAGCGGGGCATTCGTGATGATACGCGAGATCCCGAAATCCATCACCAATGCGCGGCCCGTGGCCCGCTCGATCATGATGTTGTCGGGCTTGATATCGCGATGCACCACGCCACGACCATGCGCGTACGCCAACGCGTAGCCCACGTCTTGTAACATCCGCACGGTCTCTCGTATCGAGAGTGGGCCTGCCCGTTTCACGAGGTCGGCCAAGCTCTCGCCTTCGATGTAGCCCATGGCGAAAGCCAGCAACCCGTCTCGCTCTTCTATACTGAAGACCGGTACGATGTTGGGATGCGAGAACGAGGCAGCGGTTCGCGTTTCCTGCAGAAAGCGCGCGCGCAAGTCTTGCTGTGATGCAAACTCAGCCGGCAGCACTTTGAGTGCCACCAGCCGGTCGAGTTGGAGATCACGCGCGAGGTAGACGGCGCCCATGCCGCCGCGCCCAAGGAGGCGCTCGATGGCGTACCGGTCACGCAACTGCGTGCGCAATACGGTCAATCCATCGTCGCCTGCGCTCATACTACTCCATCGCGAATTCGCGCGCGTGAGCGACCGCGAACGCAAAGGTCTTCGCGCGGCTGCGCGTTTCCATCATGTCGGCGACACGCTCCAGTCGTCCCGGCACTGACATGATCTTCTCTTGCGCCTTCCGCCCGATTTCGTTCAGTCCGTCGATCTTGTCGAGTGCCCAGAACTTGATGAGCTCTTCGACAATGCGCAGATAATCGCGCGGCCCATAAATGCCCGCGCGCCGAATGACGTCGGCCATTTCGCGGAAGTGCGGCATGTTCACGCCCGGCATTTCGATCGACGGCATGATGGCCGCCGCAGACAGCATCGCACGATTCGGATCGCGCTTGAGCACACCAGCAAAGATCTCGCGATAGAACACATAGTGTCGCGCTTCTTCCTTGGCGACGTTGGAGAGGACCGTGCCAATCAGCGGCTCATACTCACCGGACAGCTTGCCGGTGTTTGAGTGACTCACTTGCGTCGCCCGCTCTTGCAGCGAGGTGTACACGAACACGCGGTAGGGATCCTTGTCCCACTCCGGTTCAAAGCCGGCCTTGAGGTACTCAAACTGCATGCGCTCCAGCACCGGGTTGTCCAAGATGCGCGTGTCATGCATGTAGTCATGCAGAATCGCGCCGTGCCGGTCTTCTTCGGCGGTCCACAAATTGGTCCAGCGCGACCAGAAGGAGTCGCTTCCGAGGTAGACGGCCAGAAGCCGATGAAAATGCGGGAGCCCTTCCTCGGTCAGCAGGTTCAACGCCAGCGCAACGCGACCCGGCATGCTGATGCCACGCGCACGCTCGCGCAGGGTTTTGAGATGGAGGTCCGGATCGGTGTCCGGTGCCGGGGCCAGTACTTCGCTCGGAAACCAGAGAATGCGTTTGGCCTCGTGCGCAATCATGAGCTCGTTGACCTCAGGTTCGAGGTCAGCGAGCACTTCCATCTTGGCGATCGTTTCGGCGTTCGGTATGTGCATGAGCGGGCAAAAGTTGGCTGGCTGGCGTCGCGAGTACTGAGAACGCAAAACCAGAGACGGCTGTTGAAAGGTAGCACTCGGCGCGGGACTCGTCAGCACGGCGGGCGAAGTGGACTTACTTTACCAACATGGCTACCGAACCCACGAAGAAACCGAAGTACGATACCAAGCGGGCCTGGGCAGAAGCCCGCGCCCTCATCTATGAACACCGGAAATCCGTCAGCATCGGTCTCGCGCTCATGGTGGTGAGTCGGGCGACCGGGTTTGTGCTGCCGTACTCCACAAAGTTTGTGCTGGACGACGTGTTGCCGAATCGCGATCTCAAACTGCTCGGCTACATCGCGCTCGCCGGCTTGGCGGCAACGATCATCCAGTCGATTACCGGGTACGCGCTGTCACAGGTGGTCAGCGTGGCAGCCCAACAAGCCATCGCGCGCCTGCGTGAAGAGGTGCAGGGGCACTTGATCCGTTTGCCGGTTCGGTACTTCGATAGCGTGAAGAGCGGCGCGCTGGTCTCGCGCGTGATGAATGACCCGGAGGGCATTCGCAACCTGATCGGGACCGGACTGATCCAGTTGACCGGTGGCATTCTGAGCGCGATCGCGGCGCTCGGCGTCTTGGTGTCTCTCAACTGGCGCCTGACGCTCGCCACGGTGGTGTTTCTCGGATTCTTTGGCGTCGGCATGAGTCTCGCCTTCAAGCGTCTTCGCCCCGTCTTTCGCGAGCGCAGCGTGCTGACGGCCGAAGTCACCGGCCGTCTCACAGAAACGATCGGCGGCATTCGCCTGATCAAGGTGTACACGGCCGAAGAGCGCGAGAAAGCGGTGTTTGGTGTCGGCGTGCAGAAGTTGTTTCAGAACATTGCGAAGACGATCACTGGTACGTCGCTGACTGGGACGCTTGGGCTGGCGGTCGTTGGCGTGATCGGCCTCATCACGATGTATGTGGGCGGGCGTGACGTGTTGGAGGGGCGAATGACCGTCGGTGGCCTGATCACCTTTCTGCTCTTCGTCGCCATGGTGACCTTCCCCCTTGTGCAGATCGCCAGCATCGGCACGCAGATCACCGAAGCGTTCGCCGGTCTGGACCGGATCCGCGAGCTACGGGACATGGCCACCGAAGATCAGGAAGACGCGTCGAAGCAGGCCGTGCCGGCGGTCGTCGGACGTGTGGAGTTTGACAACGTGTGGTTTGAGTACGAGAAGGATGTTCCGGTCCTCAAAGGGGTGACCTTTGTCGCGCCCGCGGGCACGACGACTGCACTGGTGGGGTCGAGCGGGTCGGGCAAGAGCACGTTGATTTCGTTGATCATGGCCTTTGCGTATCCGCAGCAGGGACGCATCCTGATTGACGGTGAATCGTTGAGCGAACTCAAGCTGCGCCAGTATCGCCACCACCTTGGCGTGGTCATGCAAGACAATTTCTTGTTTGACGGTACGGTGCGTGAGAACATCGCCTTTACCAAGCCGGGCGCGACCGACGAGGAAGTCGAAGCGGTGGCCAAGATTGCCAACGCGCACGAGTTCATCCAAGGGTTCCCGCAGCAGTACGACACGATCGTCGGTGAGCGCGGCGTCAAGCTGTCGGGCGGCCAACGGCAGCGCGTGGCGATCGCGCGCGCCATTCTGGCCGATCCGCGCGTGCTGATTCTCGACGAAGCAACCTCGTCGCTGGACAGCGAAAGTGAGCAGGCGATCCAAGAGGGATTGCGTCGGCTGCGCAGCGGTCGCACGACGTTTGTCATCGCGCACCGGCTGTCTACCATCACGACGGCCAATCAGATTCTGGTGCTGGAGCATGGCCAGATCATCGAGCGTGGAACCCACGCCGAGCTGTTGGCGCTGGGCGGACGCTATCGGGATCTGTACGACCGCCAGTATCGCTTCGAGCAGGACCAGTTCATCAATCCGGGCGAGGAGATCGTCGCCACCGGCTGAGCGCGGTGCGGGTCACGCCGCCCTCCGTACCCTCTGTGTCCCCCGTGATTCAACACATTGTCTTTTGTGTTTGAACCACAGAGGACACGGAGGCCACGGAGGCGCTCGGCCGCAGGCCCAATGCTCAATCTTTTGAGCTGTGCGAAGTTTGAGTTTTTCCTCCGTGCCCTCCGTGTTCCCCGTGATTCAACACATTGTTTTTGGGTGTTTGAACCACAGAGGACACGGGGGCCACGGAGGCGCGCGGCCGCAGGCCCAATGCTCAAATTGTTGCGTTGTGCGAAGTTTGAGGTTTTTCCTCCGTGCGCTCCGTGTCCCCCGTGATTCAACACATTGTTTTTGTGTTTGAACCACTGAGGACACGGGGGCCACGGAGGCGCGCGGCCGCAGGCTAGGTGAGCGTGCGTACGCTGCCGTGTTCGACGAGCGTGGTGCGAATACGCACGTCCATCATGGCATCGGACGGGTGCGCGATCAGGCCGATGAGAATGTGCGCCGTACGCTCACCCACCTCGGCGCCTGAATGGCGATAGTGGGTCACGTTGGGATGAAGCAGCGCCGGAGCAAGGCCATCACTGATGGCCAGCAGGGAAATGTCGTCCGGTACACGCAGCCCGCGACGCATCAGGGCATAGTGCGAGCGCATCAACGTTTCATCGCTCATGGCAAACACGGCCGTGGTGTCGCGATGCGCGTCCAATGCGCGATCGACCGCGGTCTCGAGCGTCTCGTTGCTGGAGATCCGCGCGATCTGGGATTCCGCCACCTTGATCCCTCGCTCAGCATGCGCCTGCCGAAAGCCGCGCAGCCGCAGGGCGCTGATGCGCTGCCGCTGATCGCCGAACACGCCCACGATACGACGATGCCCGCGATCCAGCAGGTACGCCGCGGCATCGCGGCCCACATCCTGATCATCGATGGTGACCGTCGAGTACTTCGTCGTATCGATCGTATTGTCAAGCAGCACGACGGGAATCTCACAGTCATACAGCATGGTGAGGTGCTCCAAGTCGGTGGTCTCCGCCGATAACGCGAGCAAGACCCCATCCACTGACAAGCGCGTGCAGTACTCCAACAGGCGCTGTTCCTGCACCACCGAGTTATCAGACTGAAAGACAATCAGCGAGTAGTCGTTGTCCTGCGCCACTCTGCTCGAGCCGGTAATGAGCGACGGGAAAAAGTAACTGTGCATTTCCGGCAGAATGAGCGCCAGCAGGCGCGAATTCTTGGCGCGCAGGTAGCGCGCCCGAAAATTTGGGATGTAATGCATGGCCTGCGCCGACTCGCGGACTCGCGCCTTGGTGGCCTCGCTGATATCCGGATGGTCGGCGAGCGCGCGAGATACCGTCGGCAGCGAGAGACCAAGCTGCCGGGCAATATCCTTCAATGTGACACGACGACCGGGCATGGAGGCGTGGAGGCGAGGAAAAGGGGCGACGAGCGGCTGCTGGAGCATCGCACTTGCTGCACAATTGCGATAGATGTTACGGAAACTCTCGCCCACACTGCCAATAGCCCGGGCAATGAGCGATCTTTCGGGTCTACTTACTGAACCGGACCCGTATTTGAGCGCCTCACCGACGTTTGCCAGCTTCGCGCTGGACCCTAGTTTGCACCGCGGCCTGAAGGATCTCGGCTTTGCCCGCCCGACCCCTATTCAAGCCGACGCGATTCCGCCTGCCCTTGAAGGGCGCGACCTGCTTGCCTGCGCCATGACCGGCAGCGGCAAGACCTACGCCTTCCTGCTGCCCATTCTGCACCAGTTGTTGGCCAAGCCGCGCGGCGTCACACGCGCGCTGGTCCTGACTCCCACGCGCGAGCTGGCGGCGCAGATTCACGAGAGCATGAACGACATTGCGACGCACACCGCACTGACCGGCGCCGCCGTGTTTGGCGGTGTGGGCATGGGACCGCAAGAGCACGCATTCCGTACCGGTGTGGACGTGATGGTCGCAACGCCCGGTCGACTGCTGGATCACTTTCGGCAACCCTACGCGAAGCTGGATCAGCTGGAGTATCTCGTGCTGGACGAGGCCGACCGCATGCTCGACATGGGGTTCCTGCCCGAGATCAAGAAGATCCTGCGCCACCTGCCCACCAAGAAGCGTCAGACGCTGTTCTTCAGCGCGACCATGCCGGCGCCCATCGCGGTGCTGTCCAAGGAAATGCTGAACAACCCGGTGACGCTCAACATTGCACGGCAGTCTGCGCCAGCGAAGGGCATTACGCAGGCGTTGTATCCGGTAGCACAAGAGCTCAAGAGTGCGCTGCTGGTGGAGCTGCTCAAGCGAGGCGACATGCCGCAAGCACTCGTCTTCACGCGAACGAAGCATCGCGCAAATCGGTTGGCCTCGCAGCTCGTCACGAATGGCATCAAGGCCGAGCGTATTCATGGGAATCGCTCGCAATCGCAACGCACGCAGGCGTTGGCCGGCTTCAAGAACGGTGAGTACCAAGTCCTGGTGGCCACCGACATCGCCGCACGCGGCATCGACGTAGAAGCACTCGGGCATGTGGTCAATTTCGACGTGCCCTTGGCCGCCGAAGACTATATCCACCGTGTGGGGCGCACGGCACGCGCCGAAGCGACCGGTGAAGCGTTCACGTTCGTGTCGCCCGAGGAAGAGGGCGATCTGCGCGCCATCGAACGGGCGATCGGCAAACAGTTGCCGCGGGTGACGGTCTCCGGCTTCGACTATGCCGCGAAACCGCAGGCGCGTCTCGAGGTCCCGCTTGCCGAACGGATCGCTGAGATTCGCAAAAAGAAGTCGGAGGATCGCGCGCGCGCGGCGGCCAAAGTGGCCCGTCGCGAAACGGCGCAAGGGTCGGGATCGCGCCAAAGCAGCGCTCGGCCCGCGCCACGGCCCGCGGCCAAGAGCTCTCCCTACGCGGAAGGATCGCCGACGGGAGCCGCCCAGACTGGTGGTGCCCCATCGCGCGGTGCGCCTGCGCGCGGCGCTCCGGCGCGTGGTACGCCAAGCCGCGGTGGTCCGCGCCGGCCGAGTAGTGGCGGCAGTGGCGGCTCCAGCAGCGGCGGACGCAGCGGTGGGCCACGATCGTAGTGTCGACGGTCGTCGATGATCGTGGCCGGTAGGATGCGATTCCGCTGTTCCTAGCGCCGTCTCACGCGCGAGAGACACGTGAATGAGCACCGCCCGTCACCGCGATACGCGATACCCGCGGCGCGTCACGACGTAGAGCAGGTCATTGATCGAAGTCGTTTTCTGTGCACGGTTGCACCGACACGCACCGTCGAGGACGCACAAGCGTTCGTGCGAGACATCGCGCACGAGTATCCGGACGCAACGCATCACTGCTGGGCGTACGTCATCGGCGCGCCGGGGAGTAGCGATCGGATCGGACTGAGCGACGACGGAGAGCCGCACGGCACGGCGGGGCGGCCGATGCTGACCGTGCTCCAACACTGCGGTTTGGGAGACGTCGCTGCCGTCGTTTCGCGGTACTACGGCGGCGTGAAGCTTGGTACCGGCGGTCTGGTCAAGGCCTATGGTGGCGTGGTGCAACTGGCCGTCGAGCGTGTGCCGAGGGCGCAGCGGGTGGTGCGTTGCGACCTGACCGTGCGTGTGAGCTACGCGGCGATCGACACCCTGCTGCACCTTTTGCCCACGTTCGAGGCGGACCTCATTGAGCAGTCGTACGGGGTCGACGTCTGCGCGCAGCTCCGCTGCCCGGAGGAGCATCTCGCTGGGCTCCGGCGCGCGCTGATGGACGCAACGCGTGGACAAGTGGTTTTTGTCACCGCGGAGCGCTAGGGTGTTCACAAGTAGTGGCCCCGCGTGCAAGTTGCAGCATGCGTATCAGCGCGGTCTTCGGATCCTCAGTGCTCTGCACCTTCTTCCCGGCGTGTCGCGGCGAGCCAATGCCGGCTGACAGTTCGCGCTCCACGCCCCCCCCGCCGGTAGCGGCGAACGGTGTGACGACATCACTCGACTCGGCCACCGTGGTTGCGGCCCAGTACGCCCTGCGTGCGTTTCTCGACGCGGATCCCGCGGAGCATCGATGATCGTCTCTGTCTTCGGGGCATCGGGACGTACCGGCCATGCCTTCGTGAAGGCCGCCGCTGAAGCCGGCTTGTATCAGCGGCTGCACTATCGCAACAAACCGTCCGAGCTGACGCCGGATACGGCCACCGTAGTGGTGGGCGCCTTGACCGACCCCGCCGCGGTCCGTGAGGTGCTGCGTGGGGCGGATGCCGCGGTGATTCTCTTTGGCCCGCGTCCCGACGCGCGCCTGATGTTCTGTGCGACCGCCACCAAGGCGATCATCGCCAGCATGCGCACGCAGGAGGTTCCGCGCATCGTGTGCGTGACGGGCGCGATGATCGGCGAACAGCCGCGCAGTGTGTCGTTGGTGATGAAGCTGATGTCTTTTGGCGTACGCAAGGCGGGACAGGCCGAAGTGATGGACGATCGCGACGAGCAAGAGCGGCTGGTGCGCGCGAGTGCGTTGTCGTGGACCGTCGTCAAGCCACCGCGGCTCACCGACGCCGACAGCAA
>JANOPS010000128.1:0-11595 GCA_031421995.1 Gemmatimonadaceae bacterium | reverse complement strand
AAACCCTCACGTCGTGTAAGGGCCCCAGTGTCGCCGATCTACCGCGCTGGTGGAGGTGGTGGTACACGCGGGCTCGCCACGCGTGGATCCTTCTTCCACTCCTGATTGTCTTTCCGGATGTCACTCAGCGGTCGCAGGTTCCACGCAAAAAACGTCCACGTTCTATCCCACGAGTCGATCTGCTCCGGCGTGTCGTCGCGTGCTGTACTGGTTTCATTGACGCGACGATTAAACGTGTGCCCGCATCCGCCACCGCCTTGTGGTGGATTGACGTAGATCTTCGTCTCTGCGAGGTCCGGCTTGAGCGCGCGCAGGGTGTACACGAACTGCTGGTTTTCGCGGAAGAACACGTCGCAGTCGTTGGTCGCAACGTGGACGAGCATCGGGACCTTGAGGTTCTCCGTCTGGAAGACCGGCGAACGACGGATGTACTCCTCGAGCTTCTCGAACGGCAGTCCTTGAATCCCTTCCTCTGCCGCGAAGTCGCGGGCGTATGACGGGCTATGGTCTGACAGACGGAAAATGAGGTTGGTGACCGGCACCATCGCCGCACCAGCGCGGAATGGCTGGCCGTCGCGGAACAGTGTGTGGGCGGTGATAAAGCCGCCGTGGCTCCATCCCATCATGCCCAGCCGATCCATGTCGACATATCTCAGCGTCTTGAGGTAGTCGACGGCGGAGTATGAGTCGTCCACTTCCTTCCCGCCGTAGTCGATCTTCTTATGAAAATCATCACCGTAGCCGGTGCTGCCACGGTAGTTCGGCGTGATCACGACGTAACCCTTTTCCACGGCCTCCTTCACGAAGGGCCACATCGAGAGGCCCCAGTTGGAGTGCACGCCGCCGTGCACCCAGACCAGCGCCGCGTGTCCCTTGGGGTTTTTCATCAGGGGCGCAAACAGATACGCGGGGATTTCCAAGCCATCGATACGACTCTTGTACGTGACTGCGCGGAACTCCATCACGCCCTTTGCCCGTGCTTCGTAGGCGCTATCGGTCGCGATGCGTTGACGTGTGTCCCGATCGCAATTCGCGCCGCACCCGGCGAGATCCGCAGGGCTCTTGCTCACGAAGAGCGCGCGGGCGCGCGCCGTATCGGTAATGACCACGCGGCGAGCCGCGCGGATCGCGGTGGAATCCTGCGCGTGTAAAGAGCCCGCGACCAGCAAGAGGGCGGTGATAGCGCGTTTCATGCGAAGCTCGAGGAGGTTTGAGGAGAACTACCCTGTGTGCGCCGCACCAGTTCAAGGTTCAGGTACGGCGCACGGGCGTCGTGACGCTATTTGCCGGTCGCGTTGAGATCGTTCCAGTTCATGATCGCATTGAACCCCATGATGAACGTGCCTTGTGTCTGCCACCGCCAGAACGGGCGAATACTGAACATCACCACGTGCCCGCTGCCGAGTGGCGAGTCGATCACGTTGGGTCGGTTTGACAGGTTCTCGCCGCCTTCCAAGACACCGGACAACAGCATGTCACGCGGGCTTCCCGGGAACGACATGACGACGCGTGGCTTCATGTCGGCCAACGTGCGAATAGCCGGTGCCGCGGCGCCAGCACCTGCACCGAAGCCACGACCGCCGCCAGCATCGAAGGCCGGTGCACTACCGCTCGACGCGGGCCACTGCTGCATCGGATCCCACTGCGAATGCTCAACCCATGTGGCCATGGGCTGGGTGTTCTGGTACACGCCACCCGCGCGCCCGCCAGGCCCACCGCCACCGCCGCCAATCGCGGTGCCGGAAAGCGCCGCCGAACTGCCCGGACGCAGGACGTCGGTCTTGCTGATGGGCGATGCGTTCGGCGTTGTGGGGACGCCAGCGTCCAACAACGTACCGCCGCTGTAGTAGACGGGCATTTGGTTCACGTTGAAGCCGTAGGCGATCGGGCTCGTCATGTCGGTTACGACACCACGCAAGATCGTCCCTCGATTTACCAGGCCCGGTGCCGCGACGGGGCGGAGGCCCGGCGTGAGATTGTATGTCGGGAAGATTCCGGCCGTACCACCCTCGGTAATCAGCGTACCACCCTGCTGGACAAACTCGTAGAGCATCTTGAGCCCGTCTTCACCGAGTCCGCCACGCGTATCGGCGGTCGAATCAGGAAAGCCAAGCGATGGATACTCGGCCGTGCGCTGATAGGGAATCGGCGTGCCCGATGTGGGAGGCAGCTGGCCGACCGCTCCACCATGAGGCCACATGATCACGTCGAATTTCGCACGCAGTGCTCCCATCTTGCGCACGGAGTTCTCACCAAAGTAGTTGTACGGGATCTTGTAGAAATCGAGCGCCGCACGCACCCAGCCTTCGTCCTGTGTGTTGGTCCAGCTGTGGATGTACCCAATACGCGGCACGTCGAGATCGTGCATCTTGACTGCGGGCGCGGCGTCCGTGGCCACAGCAGTGAGTCCGAGTTCCTTCAAGGCCGGCTCGAGCCGTGCCTTGTTCGCCTTGGCGATGATGAACGACCCTGCGCCGAACTTTTGACCGGCAATCTCGAACGGGGCTTCGGCAGCCGACATCTTGGTGGTCGCAAATCGATAACGCAGCGCCACCAGATTATTGTCGCCCGTGTGCGCGACCACGACCGTGGCACCGGTGCCCGAGATCCCACCTGCTGCAGCGACGTGCGCGGAGACTGGCGTCATCGTTGCGCCGAGCAGGGCCGGATCCTTGATTTCGTACAGGATGATGTTGCGCATCATCTGATACGTCCAGCCCGTGTCGTCGTACGGGGACGGGTTGGTGGTCGGGTAGTTCTGGATGGAGAAGTACATATCGGCGATGGTGCGCAACGGCTGATCACCGCGCACAATCCAATCGCCTTTCTTCACAGTGACCGTGCCGAGTTTCGTGTCAGCGCTGGCAATGTGAAACTCCAGTCCTTGATCGAACAACTCGTTCACCGCTTCGGCCGCATTCGCCTTGGAGTGCTGCGACGCCGGAATCACCCAGCCCTTGATCGGACCCATCGTGCCTTTCTTGATCGCATTCTTGTTTTTGATCCAGTAGTTCTCAAGAAAGCGCTCACGTTCTTTGCCGGTATTCCAGAGCGCGTACAACACGGCAGACTGTTGAATGTTGGTGTTCGCGCGAGGGCCCCAGCGGATGTCGTTCGGCGTGGGGTTGGGCCGAAACCATTCGCGGCTTTGGTTGTAGGTGGTGCCCCCCAGAATGCGTGTGAGCCCCGTGTCTGATGCGGCCGGTGTGGCCGCAGGGCCCGCGCCGCGACCGCCGCCGGAGACGACGCCGTTGCAGCCCGATCCATAGCTCTGCACTTCATAGAATCGGCCAATCGCGTTGTGCGAGTGCACCAGGAAGAACATGTAGTTTGGTACCCAGCCGTCATAGAAGCCGTAGGTCCACACGCCGGGCACGCCCTGCTTCGTCATTTCCATGACGTCGTTCTCAGCCATGTACCACCATTCGTTGATGGTGATCGGATCGAGCTGTTCGTTGTAGGGGCCCGTGCCCGTCGAGACGTACAACAGGGTTGCCGCTTCGTGCAAATCGTGCATGATGGTGGGGTGCCACTCATTGGCGACGCCGCGAATATTCTGCGTGAGCTTGAGGTATTGCCCCATCCCGTCACGATTGTTGTCGTGCGCGACGTACTTGCCCCAGTACGGCGTGGGCAACGTGAGGCCCGTTTTCTGTCGGTAGCAGACACCGTCCACGATTTTCTCGCGACCGTCCACCTCGACCACCGGCGTGATCATCGTGAGCACGTTCTTGCGAATGCTCTGCACGAACGGCGTCTCTTCGACCACCAGCCGGTAGGCCAGCTCCATCAACATCTCAGGTCCGCCCGTCTCCGTGGAGTGAATACCACTGGTCAGGTAGTACACCGGCTTGGCCAGTCCAAACAACTGCTTGGCGCGCGCCTCGGGCGTCTTGCGTGGATCGGCGAGTTCGTTCAGGTAGCCTTTGTACTGCTCGAGATTCTTGATCGTCTCCTCGTCGCCAATGACCAGGGCAACCATGTCGCGCCCTTCTTCGCTCTTCCCGATCGTCCAGAACTTGGCGCGTGCTGGAGCGGCGTCGGCGACGGCCTTGAGGTAGCGATGAATATCCTTGGCGTGGGTAAGGTAGCCCGGTGTGCCAACGATCCGGTTGATACCGGGGAACTTGAGCGTGGTGGGGACCTTGTCGGAAAAGGGGAGATGGTCGACAAGGTCGGTGCTGATGCGTGGATCCGTGAGATACTGCTTGATTAGGCGCGTATACTCTTCGTCTTGGCGCTGCGTACTCTGCGCGGCACTACTGCTGCTCAGGCCGATCACGGCCGCCGCCGCGATGACGCTGCGGCGCGCCATGGACGCGGGCTTTAGGGTTCTGTTCATGGAGCGTTACCGACGAAGAGTACTGAAAGGGTGCGGCAAGAGTGCTGGGGGAGGACGCAAGAGCGTTAGAAGCTCTTCTCAACACCCAAGGTGAACGCGATGCGTGGCTGCAATCCGCCCGTCTTGATGGGCACGAGGGTGTTGAACACGGTCGTGAAGCCGCGTGAGGACGTGTACTTCGCGCCAACGGATCCACTGACAACGTGATCCTTGGTACCAGGGAGGTTGGTCGGATCGATCGTGCGCACGTACGGTAGCGTGAGACGCGTGGGCGCCGGAAGCAGCACCTTGTTCTCGCCCAGTTGGTACTCCGTCAGCACATCAAGCGCGAGCGTCCACTTGTCGTTCATCAGTTGGTCAAAGCCCACAACGGCGATCCCGGCGTTGTTTTGCAGACTATCGGTCCGGAGCAGGAGTCCCGCGTTCACGTGTGGCGAGAAGTTGCCGTAGCGGCCGGAATAGGCACCCAGCACGCGCGCGCTCAGTGCGCCCGCGCCGCGAAAGTTGTCCTCGTCGCCGGTCGGGAGACGCACATCGCCAAAGAGCGCGACACTCGATTTGGCGCTCTGCGCGACGTTGGCCTTCACACGCAACGCCACGTCGCCCAGCCCAACGCTCGACCCTTGCGTGCTTCCGCTTGCGGTGAGCGAGGGGCTCGCTGCCGTTCCAAACGCATGCGGGGAATTGGCAGCGAACGGATTGACGGTTCCCAGACTGGACCCGTTCAGTGACGAGCGCACCAACGGAACGGCAATGCCGATGTCGAGCCGATCGAGCAACCCGTAGGTCAAGAATGCCGTGGTGACCAAGACGTTCAAGTTGAGATCAGATCGCACCGAGATCACGTCATTCTCGAACTGCGGTTCGCCATACGCCGGATCACCAACGTTTTGATGGCTAAAGTTGAAATTGAGCTGATCGAGCGGCAGCCCACGAAATGTCGCGAAGCTCAGCGACGTCACGTTGGCTCCCGAGAGCAGCTGCCCCTTGCCGATCGTTTGGCCGCGCTCGGCGAAGATCGGTCCCGACGACGTTGACGTCTTGACCGGCCGACCACCACTGAACGCGAACGTCACGCCGCCCGATGATGAACTGATCGGGAGGTTGGAGACTGATGCCCCGATCGCATCGGCAAAAAAGTTGATCAACGCACCGCTGGCCTGCGTTGCCGAGGGTGAATAGTGCAACCCATGGACGGCTGCGTTGACCTGCAGGCAGAGTGCCTCGCCGCACTCGCCGAAGCGAAACAGATTGTTGACCTGTTGCTTCAGCGTTTGCGCCTCGAGTGAAGCGGCACTGAGTGCGGAGAGAACGAGAGCAGGAACCAGACGACGCATGGAAACTCCGAGAGTGAAGGGAACCATCAATTGTTGTTCGCGCCCTGCGTGATCCAGAGGGCCATCAAATCACGAAGCGTGAGCGGGACGGTGGATCCGACCGAGGTTGGCATCGGGTGTGCGCCGGCCGCTTTGTTCAGCTGATACATCAGGTAGCTCTGCGTCGCGTTGCCGGCCACGATCACTCGGTTGTACGTCGCGGCCAGCGGATAGGTCACGGTGGATCCCGTCGGTGCGACGTTCACCATGTTGTTTCGGAACAGTGTGATCGAACTGAGATTGGGGTACGATCCCCCGCCGAAATGACAGCCAGAGCAGTAGGTCGGATAAATCTGGCTGTACAGATTGTTGGCCAGCGAAACCAACACCGTGAACGTCACTGCGATGTCTTGTGACGGGATGCCGGCGGTCGACGTCCCAACCCGCACCGTGGCCGTGTAGGTACCCGGAGTACGAGGGACCCCAGGGGTGCCGGCGTTCGCGACGATCGAGACGATCGCAGGCGCGGTGGTGGTATTGATCGTCGCCGTCAACCAGCCGGTGTTCGGCGCGGGCCCAGTGAAGTTGAGGGTGCTGACGGACAGGCCCGTGAGCGAACCCGCACCGCCGTTGGTAACGCCAACCGCAACGGCCGTCGCATCGCCGCCGCCACTTGCCCGCGAGATGGTGGCGGTATTGGCGGCCAGCAGGATCGACGGTGCGGTGACGTTGAGCGTCACCGTGATGGGCCGCGGCGAGTTGGTTGCGACGGACGACGATACACTCACGGTTGCCGAGTAGTTGCCGACGGGAAGTGCACTGGGAAACGACGTAATCGTGAGTGTTGCTGGTGCGGTGGTGGTATTGAGGGTGGCGGTGAGCCACCCCGCTCCAAAGCTGTAGGTGATGTTCGCGGCTAGGCCCGTCAGCGACCCTCCTCCGCCATTCGTGATGTCAATGGTCTGCGCTGGCGGGTTGGGCTGACCGATCACACCCGCAAAGGCCCGCGTTGACGCCGACAACACGATGGACGGTAGGGCGGCCACCGTCAGCGTCACGGGCACGAGCAGCGGCGTATTCCCGGCGAGTGCGGACGCAATGTTCACCGTGGCGTTGTACGTGCCGACAGCGAGCCCGGTGCTATTTGGCTGCAGCGTGAGCGTCGCCGGTGCTGTGGTGGTGTTGAGGGTCAGCGTCATCCATCCGGCGGTGCCGGTATACTGCGCGGTGGCCGACAACCCACTGAGCGTGCCGCCTCCCGTGTTGGTGATGTTGATGACCTGGGACGCCGGCGATGGCCCGGTGGTAGAGAACGCGATGGTCGTTGGTGCGGCGGCAATGGTGGGTTGCCCGCTGATGACGAGCGTAATCGCCACGTCGCGCGGTGAGTTACTCGCCGTGGGCGCGGCCACGCGCACGATCGCATTGTACGTGCCGGCGGCGAGGCCCGTGACGTTGGGTTGCACCGACAGGGTTGCGGGAGCGCTCGTGTTGTTGAGCGTTGCCGTGAGCCACCCTGCACCGGTGGTGTACTGAATCGTGGTGGCCAAGGCGCTGAGCACCCCGCCACCGCCATTCGTGATCTGCACCGTCTGCGCGGCGGGATTCGCGGCACCGAACGCGGCGCCGAAAGCGAGTGTGGTGACGCTGAGATCGATGCGCGGTGGCGGGGCGATCGTGAGTGAGACCGCAATGGTGCGCGGGCTATTGGCTGCGTCGACCGATGCCACTGAAACGGTGGCGGTGTAGGTGCCCGCGGGGCGAGCGCCCGGTGCCGTCTGCAGGGTAATGGTTGCGGGAGTAGTCGTCGCATTGAGCGTCGCCGTCAGCCACCCGGCCTGCGCGGTTTCCGCGAAGGTGATCGCGGTGCTGAGCCCCGTCGCCGGAGCGGGGACCGACGAGGTGACGTTGACCACGGTCGGCGCTGGGTTGGCATTGCCTGTGGTGAAGGCAAACGCCGCGGTGGTCGAGGACAGTTCAACGGTGGGCGGTGCGGTCACGGTGAATGCAACAGACACGCTGCGCGGGCTGTTGGACGCACCGGAGGCAGAGATCAACACCGTTGCGGTATACACGCCTGGCGTGAGACCAGCCACCGACGCGGTGAGTTGCACGGTTGATGCTTGCGTCGCCGTCGCGGTCGCGCTCGAGAGTGTTGCCGTCAGCCATCCTGCCGGTTGGCCGCTTGCGAAGGTGATGCCGGCGACCGCCAGACCCTGCAGTGTTCCCGGGCCCCCGTTGGTGATCGTCGTTGTTTGTGCCGCGGGACTCGCGGCCCCCGCGCGTGCCGTGAACGCCACACTGCTGCTCGCCAGACTGATGGATGGCGGCGCGAGCACCGTGACCGTACTCGAGGCCGACTGCGATCCTGAGGCGGCTGTGATCGTCGCGCTTCCCGGACCGACCGCGGTCACGAACCCCGTCGACACCACCGTGGCGACGCTCGTGTTGCTTGAGGTCCAAACGACTGTGCCCGTGGCGTTTCGCGCACTGAGCTGGACGTTGCCACCAATTTCAAGCGACGACGATTCAATGTTGATCGTCAGGGTTGGCGAGGTGCCACCGCCGTCACCGCCACCGCCGCACGCGGGAAGTGCCAGCAGCGTGAGGAAAGACCACAGCCGGGATCGCATGGCCCGCGCGACACAAGAGAGAACCGTTGGCGTTTGCATGCACACATGTTGCGCCTCGCCTCACCAAGTCGCAAGGAGACCTCGCCATGCAGCGTAGATGCAACCGCGCTTACGGCGAACTCACCTGCACCAAGCGCCAGCCACCACTTTCGCGTTGCAGCACGATCGGCCACGTGTCGTTCGACGGCGGCTGCGCGCCGCCGCGCGTTAGCGTGACCACCAAGGTGACGCTTGCCGACAGTGACGTCTTTGTTCCCGGCGCTGCCTCATAGTTCCCCGATCCGTTCGTCACCGCGATGGACCGCACCGTAACGCGAACGGCACGTGACGCTTCGAACAGCGCGGCCAGATCGGCAGCGTACGAGGACGGGATGCCACTGTACACCGCGCGCACCTTGTTCAGGTCTCGAGATTCGTAGGCCTTGGCAAACGACTCGACCACTGCTCTCGCCTCGCTGGCGAGTTGTGCCTGCGACACGTTCGCCGTAGCCGCGGCGGCGGGCGCCGACGTGCTGACGGTGACAGGCGGCGACGCTGGGTTGCTTGGAGCGGCCACTTGAGGCGTGGCCGTGGGCGGCAGTCCTGGAGACACAGCTGTTTGCCCACTCGGCGCTCCAGTCGGCGCTCCACTCGTCGTCCCACCGCCCGTCCGCCCCGCCGCGACATCTGTCGCTTGCACGAGCAACGACACCGTTGAGCGTCCACCGGTGCCGGCGTCGGCGGTGATCGTCGCACGTCCCGGACCAACCGCCGTGACGAGACCGCTACGCGCGTCGACACGCGCGACGCGGGGATTGCTTGTCGTGTAGCGGATGCTCGCGCCGGACGGCGCGGTGGCACGCAACTGCAGGGTCTCCGCGACCAGCAGGGGTTTGGCGGGGACTGCCGCCAAGCGCAAGACCGACGACGCGTTCGACCCGCCGGCCGGTTCGACGGCCGTTGGGCTCGGCGTCTGCGCGGGGACGGCGGGCGACTCCGGTGGCGGTACGGGTGCGGGCACTGACTGCGAGGAATTCCCGGGAGAGACCCCCGCCGCGGATTCGCTGACGGGACTGTTTGTAACAGGCGTGTCAACGGGTTTGTCTGCCGTCCGCTGCACGAGAAACCACCCGATGGCCACCACCGGCACGAGGGCAAGCGCATACAGCGACGGCGACCGTGATGGCGTTTTCGGCGCGGCGGTCCGTACTTCGACGTGGCCGTCCGAGGTGGTGGTCGATGCGTGAACAGGCGAAGGAGGCACCGTTGCCGGTCCCGCCGGGGTGGCTGCAGCGCCGTGCCGAGGCGCCTGCGGTGCGTGCGGTGCGGCGAGGCCTGCCAATACTGCGGTGGCGCTTGCCGGCGCGACGGTCTCGCCGGGTGTCGGTGCCGTTGCGGCGAACATCGGTGGTGTTGCATGCACAACCAGTGACGTGGATGCTTCAAGACCGTCGATCGTCACGGTAATCGTTGTCGCGCCAGCGGCGCGCGCGTGCACCGCTCCCGCAGCGCTCACGGTTGCGACGCTCGTGTCGCTGGACCGCCACGTCGCAGCGCGGATCAGCGGCGCGCCGCGTTCATCGCGCGCCGTCGCCGTCAAGGTAAATCGATCGCCGTCACGCAGCAGCGCCGGTGCACCGGCAAGTTCTACCCGAGCCACACGGGCCGGGGCGATTCGCACCGTGTGCGCGGCGACAACGTCGTCGCATTGCGCACGCACGAGCGCGGTTCCCTCAGCCAGCGCGCTGAGCACGCCGGCCGCGTCGATACGCGCGCACGCCGTGGCGTCGAGCTGCCATCGCACGGCCCGATCCAACAACGGCGTGCCGCGCGCGTCCGCAACCGTGGCACGCATCGTGATCGACTGGCCCACTTCAAGCGCATCGGCCGGCGCGACGAACTGCACCGTGGCCACGCGCGCCGGGAGCACCTGCACAACGACGGAGGCTGCGACGCCATCGCTTGTTGCGACCACTTCGCCACGTCCACTGGCCTGGGCGTGCAAGGTGCCGTCGGCATCGACGCTGATCGATCCGGATGCAACACGCCACTCGATGACGCGGGCGAGCGCCGCACCGCGGCGATCGAGGGCCTGTGCGGCAAACCGCACGGCATCACCGACATGAATGTCCGCGGAGGGAGCCTCAACGCGCACTGCGGCCACCGCGGGTGGCACCACCGTCACGGTGAACCGTTCAACCACCTCACCCACGGTCGCGATGATCGTCGCGGCTCCCGCCGCGACCGCGAGCATGGCACCGCTCCGTTCGTCGACCTGCACGATGCCGGGTGCCTCTGAGCTCCAGCGGAGTGCCGACGGGTCGGCCACGCCGCGCACCGTGGCCCGAAGTTCGAGGCGCTCGCCGACCTCGACGGAGTCGGGGACTGGTGCGACCGCCAACGCGACCGCCGTCGCGGCGGGCGACGGCGTGCGCGGGGTTGGCGCGAGCGCTGGAGCGCGCTGGCCCGAGCGTGCGCCTGAAAGGGGACCGGACGGCGTGCGCAGCAGGTCGCCCAACGCTTCGCGCCGTTCCTCCACGCCCGCGAGACGAATCATCTCCGCGCGCAACGGACTTCGCTCGCCGAGTGGCTTGGCACCCATCGCGTCCAACGCGTCGCTGAATGTCTCAAATCGATCGGTCGGCTTCTTGGCGAGCATCCGAAAGATCGCCTGCTCGATCTCGGCCGGCACATCGGGCGCAAATTCGCGCAACGACGGAACGGCATCGATGGTGTGCCCCTTCATGATCTCGAACTGCCCGCCGGTAAAGGGCGCCCGCCCGCAGAGCATCTGGTAGGCCACAATGCCAAGCGAATACTGATCGCTCGCGCCATCGAGGTCCGACGCGTAGCACTGTTCGGGACTCATGTAGGTCGGCGTACCCACCACCATGCCGGTTTGAGTCTGCGCCGGCCCCTCGGCGACTTTCGCGATGCCGAAATCCGTCACCAGCGCATCGCCGTCGCCACTGAGCAGAATGTTGCCAGGTTTGATGTCGCGGTGCACGACGCCGCGACGATGCGCGTAGGCCAGCGCCGATCCGACTTGATGGAGAATCGGCAGCACCAGTGAGACTGGCAACAACCCGTGCGCGCGCAATACGCCGTCGAGCGATTGGCCCTCCACGAACTGCATGACAAAGAAATGCAGATCGGCCATCTGGCGCACCGCATGAACGGTGACGATGTTCGCGTGCTGCAAGTTGGCGATGGTGATCGCCTCGCGACGAAACCGCTGCACCATATCGTCGCCCACCATGAGCCCCGGCGACATCACCTTGATGGCGACCTTGCGATTGAGCGCCAAGTCCTGCCCAAGGAACAC
>JANOPS010000127.1:0-68805 GCA_031421995.1 Gemmatimonadaceae bacterium | reverse complement strand
GCAGCGCCCCGATCTCGTGGTGCGACTGCCCGGCAATCGACAGCTGGTGGTCGACGCGAAGGCACCACTGGCGGCCTACCTTGACGCCTCGGCCGCGGTTGACGATCGCGCGCGGGCCGCCCGCATGCGCGCACACGCGATGCACCTGCGTAACCATGTGCAGCAACTCTCTGCCAAGCGATACTGGGCGCAGTTTGCCAATACGCCAGAGTTTGTGGTGCTGTTCCTTCCCGGCGAAGCGTTCTTTTCGGCGGCCCTCGAGGCTGATCCCTCGTTGCTGGAGTTAGCGTTGAGCGAGCGCGTGCTGCTGGCCACGCCAACCACGTTGATTGCGTTACTCAAGGCGTCTGCCTACGGGTGGCGACAAGAGCGCGTGACCGCCGACGCCGCTCAGGTGATTGCGTTGGGCCAGGAGTTGCAGCAGCGACTCTCGCAGTTCGACGAGCAGCTGAGCGAAGTCGGCAAGGGACTGCAGCGTGCCGTGCTTGGGTACAATCGGGCCGTTGGCAGTTTGGAATCGCGGGTGTTGGTCACGGCGCGCAAGCTTGCTGACTTGCAGGAAGGTGGCGCGCCATTGGAGACCCCACCGTTGGTGGAAACTGCGGTGCGCGAAGCCACGAGCCTCGCGATCGAAGATCGAGGATGACCGAACCGCATGCGGACGTTTCCGGTTCGCTGCACACCGTGGTGGCGACCCGCGTGTTGCGTCGAGACCTGAGCGGGTCGTCGTCACCGGTCGTGGTGGAGACGGCTACCGGACCATGGTTTGCCAAGCTACGCGGAGCGGCACAAGGCATCGCGCCGCTCATCGCGGAGTTGCTGGTTGCCGAGTTGGCCGATGCGCTGTCGCTCAATGTCCCGCGACGGGCGTTGGTCGAGCTTCCCGCTGATGTGCCGTCGGACGACGTGAACGATGAGTTGCGCGATCTGCTGGACGCCAGCGTTGGCATAAACGTCGGCTTTGCGTTGATTGATGGCGCTCGCAACCTCACACGTGCCGAGTATGAGCGTGTGCCCTTGGAGGTCGCCGCGGCGGTACTCTGGCTGGACATGCTGGTGCAGAATCTCGATCGCTCACCGGCGAACCCCAACATGATGGTGCGCAAAGGCACGTACTGGCTGATCGACCACGGCGCCGCACTCCCTATGCATCATGACTGGGCCAGTGTCACTGAAGCGACGCCCAGCAAACCATATGACGTATCAGGTCACCTGTTTGGCTGGACGGCCCCGGTGCTCTCCACCATGCACGCACAACTCGTGGCACGCATGACGCGTGAACGCCTTGAGCAGGCTGTTGGGGTGATCCCGGCGGAATGGCTCACACCCGATGGTGCGCCCGTCGATCGCCGCCGCGCGATGTACGTGGCGTACCTGTGGAAACGGCGTCAGTGGATGCACGAGACTCTGACGCCAATGACCGGCTAGAGTGAACCGAGCAAGTCGTCGATGGCTTTTTGGTCGGCGTCCTGCAAGGCATCAGCGCCGAAGATGATTTTCTGCAGAATGTCGATTGCTTCGGCCGCAAGATTCTCGCCGTGCTGGCGGTCTTTGTCGAAGCGCACGATATGCCCAAGCAACACGGTTTCGAACGGGACCTCGGGCTCCTGATCGTTGTCGTCCCCCTCGTCGGTGTCGTCCCCGTCGTCATCGTCCATGTCGTGCGACGCGGCTTCGTAGTTGGGCACGCTGGCCTTCCACGGTTCTGCGCTGTGCGCGTTGGCCTCCAGCTGCGTGCGCGGGACCAGCGCGAACAGACGGCACTGCAGTCCCGGCGCCTCGGCGAAGGCGAAGAGACCGAGGCGGACTGGTTCGTCGAACAGGTGCAGCTCCACCAGTCGCGCGATGGCTTCTGGTGGCATCGCGCTGCGCGCGACCAAGCGTCCGCCGATATAGGCCGCCAGTGCCGACGACTCCGGTGCACGCGGGTCGTCGAGTTGTGTCACTGTGAGCGCGACGGGTTTCCGCGTCGCCACGAAGACGGCCGGGCGATCGGCGTTGTCGCCGAACGACTCAGAGGGTTCGTCGTCCGGCGAAAAGCCGGGTGATTCAAAGTCGTCGAAGGCCATGACGGAAAGCGGTCGAGTGCGGAAAAGAACGGATCAGCCGCGCGTCAGGCGGTCGATCCAACGTCGTTGACGTCGGTGCGGTCGAACACGTCACCTAACCAATGAATCATGGGCCATAGCTCCAGCGCAAGCAGGACGCCACCCAACAGCACGGCGAGTGGATACGCCCATGAGCCAAGCAGATCGTTCGCGAGGAAGATCGTGAGGAGTCCCAGGCCAACCGGAAAGACTAACGCAACCGCCGCGACAAGTGTTGTTGCACCCATCGTGAGCAGGTTCTGTCCCATGGTTTCGAATCCGCGCGCCTCGGTACCGAGCTTCACCCAGGCCGGGAACATCAGCGCGGTGCCATTCTGCACGGTGAACATGAGTGCATTGAGCAACGGGATCCCGACGGCGGCCGCCACGAAGGATGGGGCCGCAATGCTTGACTTCAGGAGCGACGGGTCCATCACCACCAGCACGAGCGGGACCAGCATCAGCGCCCAGATGGTGACAGAGTGCAGCACGGTCACCGCAGCGATCTCTGCGGCGACGATCTGGGTGCCGGGAAGTGGCCACGTTTTCAGAATGGCCAAACGCGGCAAATCGAGCCGCAGGTCGAACCGCATCCACAGCGGACCCACGAAGACCAGCATCGCGCCCCAGCCGACGACGACGCCGAGGAAGATGTCGGCGGCGTCTTCGGAGGCCGTGCGAATGAGCACCGCCATCACGACCAACCCGACGGTGAATGACACGAGTTGCGTGCGCCACGCGCCGCCGCGCATGGCGGCCGCGACATTTTTCCAGGCGATGGCGACGGCCGGCGGGCCCATCATCGGGAGCTTCGGGACGCGCACCAGCTTGCCTTTCCGCGAACGCGTTTTGCCAAGTTGTGATGAGCGCACGCGCAGCAGGCGTTCGGCGCGATGTTGCGTGGCTTCAAGCGCCGCTTCTTCAAACGATGCGTCAAGTCGCACCACCCAGAGGTAGTGCACCAGCAGCATGCCGATCGCAAAGGGCAGCGCGGCCAGCCAACTCTGCAGGTCCGACGCGAACACAGGAGCAATGACGGCGCGTACTGGCCACAACGCGGCCGACGGGATGGGTTGTTGGAGTGCGACAACCATCGCGCGCCCAACGGCCGTGGCGCCTTGCGCGCTGGCGTCGCGAATGATCTCGAATTGGCTGATCAGTCCCCACGCGACTGCGCCAAGCAGTGCGCTGAACACGGCAATTGGCACCACACTGCGGCGTTGGCCCGGGCGTTCATGCTCGAGCGCGTTGGCACGCACGATCGACGCACCCAAGCGATGGAGTGCCAGGACGGAGAACCCGATCCACAGCGCGAGCCCGCGGCGCCATCCCTCTGCCGACGCGGAGTTGCCGCGCAACAGGACGGAAAAGATGATGGTGTTGAGCAGAATGGCGAGTTGCGTGCGTACAAGCTTGGCGTGGATCAGCGCACGCCGCGAGACTGGGGCGGGGAAGAGGAATTGCACTTCAGCCGGCGCAAAGGCCAGTGTGCCGCGTTCGGCGCCGAAGATCCACCAGCGCGCCGCGGCAATAAGCAAAAACGCCGCGAAGACCGGGAGAATCATCTCGGTCTTGACCACGCTGTTCAATGCGCCGCCGCTCATGCGCGTGTTCCGGAAGAGCGCCCACCAGAGGTAGAGCGCACCTAAGAGCACCGCGGTCAGGTAGCGTGGGTTGCGCGCGCGCTTGATTTGCGAACGCAAGCGATTGACGGCCGTTCGTGTGTACAAGAACCACATCGCCGCCGCCGGCGATGATACGGACGTCGGATTGCTCACGCCGTGATCGATTCGGTGCCGCCATCGCCGGTGAGGGCGATGAACATCTCCTCGAGCGACCGGCCAGCCAAGTGCGGGTGTGCGGCGACGATCTCGCCAATCGTACCAAAGGCGACCGCTTCGCCCTTCCGGATGACGAGAATGCGCGTGCACAGCTCTTCGACCAAGTGCAGCAGATGTGAGCTGAGCACGACCGCGGCGCCCTCGCGCGCACGCGCCAGAATCGTCTCCTTCATACGGCGAATGCCGACGGGATCCAGCCCGGTGAGCGGTTCGTCGAGTAAGACGGCGCTTGGGCGATGCAGCAGTCCGCAGGCGATGGCCAGTTTTTGCTTCATGCCGCGCGAGAGTTCGGGCGGCAACGCGTCTTTCTTGGGCGTGAGCTCGAGTTCTTCAAGCAACAGCGGAATGCGCGGCGCGGCGTCGGCCACACGATAGAGTCGCGCCACAAATTGCAAATGCTCGGTCACCGTGAGGTAATCAAACAGCTGCGGCTCATCAGGAATGAACGCGAGTTTGGCCTTGGCGTCGACGGGATGGGTCTTGAGATCGATCCCGCCAATGCGAATGCTGCCCGACGTGGGTTGGAGAATCCCGGCCAACGCACGCAGCGTCGTCGTCTTCCCGGCGCCATTGGGGCCAACCAAGCCCACGACATCGCCAGCGGGCACGGTAAACGACAAGCCGTTCACGGCCACCATGTCGCCGTACACTTTTGTGTATTGCTCAACTTCGATCACAGCACTCCGGGAGAGAGCACAAGCGGTGCGGACAGAGTGACGGTAACCGTTGCACCGGCCGGAAGGCAGCGCTCAGTGACACTGTTTCGCGCGGCCGCTGCCGTACCAGCAGCTGCACCGCCTGCTGCGCCAATCACGGCGCCCTTGGTTCCGCCGCCCAAGACCCGACCGAGAATCGCACCAGCGATGGCGCCGGTGATCACTTTGCCTTGATCGCCGCCCTTGGACACGCGCCGCTCCGATGTCACGCCTTCAATCACCACCGTGCCCTGAACAGGAATGAGCACGCCGTCAACCTGCACCGCTTTGACGCGGAAGGCAAAGTCCCCCGGCGTGGCCGGCGCTGCCATCTCGATCAAGATTGGCGTGCCTGCCGCCAAGCGAGACCCATCCGACGCGATCATCTCGGCCGCGAGATTGGCAACGAGCCTGTCTCCAGGACGGTTTGCCAGCGAACAAATTTGCGACCCTGTTTTTCCGGTCAGCGTCGAGCCGACGCCGATCGCGCCCCTGGATGTGGTGCCAGCCGCCGCGCCATCTGCGCCGTCGGATTGGGTGCCGGCGCCTGCGCCGACACGATCGACCGTCGTGGCTGGCGTGAGGACGGGCGCAGGGGCGGTTTGCGGAGCTGGCTCGGCGACAACGGGGCTGGGCGCGCTGGTCGGCGCGACTTGCTGTGTCGGGCGCGCCGCGACCCGCGACGGCGTCGTCGGCGGTGACGGTGCCGAGGTGGCCTTCTTAGTGGAGACCGACAGCGGTGGGGGTAGGGGCGCTCGCGCAGCAGGTATTGTTGTGGCGGTGTCGCCCAGCGACGGCGTAGTCGCAGGGGCCGCCGAGCTTCCGGCCAGCGTCAAGTCTCGCATGAGCAGCGAGTCTGTCGACGCCACGCGGTTGCTCCGATCGCAGGCCGTGCCCGCGCCGACCGCGAACAGCGACAGGCCACAGACCAGGATTCGGCGAACTTCGAAGAACGACGACAGTTGTGGCACGGTGCGGTCGATACTCGCTAAAGAATGCGGTCTTCGTAGATGATCACGGACCCGCCCATACTATATGACTACGCCGGCACACCCACCGGCGTTCCGTTCAGGGTCGATGACAACAATAGAGCTGCAGAGTCTGGACGCGTCAACGCAGGTGGTCTACGTCGCGCGACATCCGATCTTCGATGTGTCGAATCGATGCGTCGCCTATGAATTGCTCTATCGTGACTCGGCCTCCGCGACAGGGTCAGGGCAGATCGCGACCGATGTCACGTCCAGCGACACGGCGCTGCACTCGGTCGTGTCGATCGGTCTCGATCGTCTCACCGGCGGCGTCTCGGCGTTCGTAAATATCACGCGCGATCATTTGCTCGCGGAGCTGTATCGCGTGTTTGACCCCTCAACCGTGGTGCTGGAGCTGCTGGAGTCGATCGATGGGGATGACGAGGTGGTGGCGGGCTGCGCACGTGCTGTCGCGGCGGGGTACACGCTGGCCCTCGACGACTATGACGCTCGGCCGTCGCTCGATGTGCTGCTGCCGTTCGTGAAGATCGTCAAGCTCGACGTCCTGCATCAAACTGCCGAGCAGCTGGCGCCGGTCGTCTCGCGGTTGTGTGAGCGAGGCCTGACGGTGTTGGCAGAGCGCGTCGAAACGGTCGACGTCCACCGGACCTGTCGTGATCTCGGCTGCAGCTTGTTTCAGGGATACGTGTTCAGTCGGCCGGAAACCATGGATGGTCGCGCGATCACCATGCAGCAGACCACGATGGTCAACATCATGGGACTCCTCGGCAACGCGGCGATCACCGATGCACAGCTGGAGGATGCGTTTCGCTCGCATCCCTCGCTGTCATTCGCATTGCTGCGCATCGTCAACTCGGCATCATTTGGCGCGCGGGCCGTGTCGTCCATCACTCATGCCATTCGCCTGGTTGGGCGCGATGCGCTGGCGCGATGGCTGATGGTGTTGCTGGTGGCGTCGGTCGCGGCGCAGAGTCCCGTGGCGAACGAAGTGGTGATGCAGGCGATGGTGCGAGGGCGATTCTGCGAACTGGTCACCGAGCACGACGGCTCGGGAGACTCCGGCGCGCGCTTCTTGGTGGGCCTGTTGTCACGCATTGATGCGCTGCTGGGTCAACCTATGGCGCACGTTCTCGCGCAGTTGCCCGTGCATGCGGACGTACGGGACGCACTGTTGGATGGTACCGGTCCCCATGCAGAGTGCCTTGCGCTTGCGTGTGCGTTCGAAGCGGCGCGGTGGGACGATGTCGACCGGGCCCGGTCGGGTCCGATGGCCCTCGCACTCACGAATGCGTATAGCGATGCGATTGCGTGGGCGAACGCACGATTGGTTAGCGTGGCGGTAAAGCCGACGCGGGCAGGTTAACCGATTTCGTCTGCGGCAATGACTTGCCGATGCTCGAGACCAATGAGTCGCGTTTGGTGGTGGCCATGTCCTCGGCGTTCGTGTCGTCGTTGGGCACGGTGCTGAAGGGCAACAAAATCGAAATGCGCCGGTTTGCCGCGGCAAGGGGATCAGAAGGCACACGCGGGCGCGTGTCCGCCAGTCCATTCACGCCGACAATCCGCCCGCCGGTCACGCCAACGGATTCCAGCACGCGACGTGCGGCATTCGCACGATCGGCTGAAAGTTCCCAGTTGCCATAGCCACCCTCGGCGCCAAACTTCGCACCATCGGTGTGGCCTTCGATCACCACGGGGTGCTGCAAACTGGCGAGTTCTGGGCCAACGAGTTGGAGCGCAAGCATGGTTGCCGATTTCATTTTGGCGGAGCCGAGCGGGAAGTAGATGTCACCAGCGCCGGACTCGACCAGCTCAATGCGCAGTCCCTGGGCTGTGACCTGCACATCCACCACTGCGTTAAGGCGTTTGAGGGAATCGCTGGCTGCAAGCTTACCGAGGATCGCGGTCTTCAACTCTTCAAACGTGCGCTGTTCGGTGGAGCGCATCAGCATACGCAGCTGTGTCTTCTGCACGCTGGAGGGTGTGGAGCCGGTCGAGAGAGGGCTTGCGCCGGAGCCGTAGCCCTTCTTGTAGCCAACCGGATTCGCGAAGTAGCCCTCGATAGCCTGCTTGGACTTCTCGTCCATGCCAAGGATCCACATCACCATGAAGAAGGCCATCATGGCGGTGACGAAGTCGGCGTAGGCCACCTTCCATGAGCCGCCATGGTGGCCACCGCCACCTTTGATGACTTTCTTGACGACGACGATCTTCTTTCCGGCGCGCGCGGCCATGGTTTACGCTGCCTTTTTGCGTGTCAGTTCTTCCAGCTCGGTAAAGCTGGGCCGTTCGTGCGGTTCGATATTGCGGCGAGAGAACTCGACGGCGGTCATCGGCGCATCGCCGCGGGCAAAGGACAGCAACGCGGTGCGGATGCACAACATGTAGTCGTGCTCGGCGTGGATGCGCATTTCCATGGCCTTGGCGACTGGGCCAAAGACGCCGTACGCCAGCAAGATGCCAAGGAATGTTCCGACGAGTGCCGCGGCCACCTTTTCACCGATCTCCGACGCCGCGCCGCCGATGGACCCCATGGTGATGATGACGCCGAGTACGGCGGCGACGATCCCGAAGCCAGGCATCGCATCGCCAACGGCCGTGACGGCGTGGGGCACTAACATCGCTTCGTGGTGATGTTTCTCGAGATCGACGTCAAGGATATCCGCGAGGTTGTGATCTTCCACGGTTCCGGTGAGCAGCACCTTGAGGGTATCGCAGAGGAGCGACACCGCATGATGGTTTTTGCTGAACGACGGATACTTCTGAAAGATGTCGCTACCTTCCGGATTCTCGATGTGTGCTTCGAGTCCGACCAAGCCGTCCTTGCGCGCCTTCTGGAAGATCTCGTAGAGTACCTGCAGGAGTTCGGCGTAGGCCTTGGCCCCGTAGGGATTCGGCTTCAGCAGTCCCATCGTCTGGGCGAGACTGGCTTTGAGGACTGCTGGTGGATTCGCAATAATCATCGAACCGAGTCCAGCGCCGCCAAGAATCAGGAATTCGTTGGGTTGGATCAGTACCGCGATCTGGCCATGGTGCATGACATAGCCACCAATCACCGAGCCCATGACGATAACGAGACCAATAATGACAAACACGCAGCGGATCCTGAGGTGTAAGTGGACGAATCAGTAAGCGACGAGCGATCGGGCAGCGCCCGTTGGCTCACCGTACATGACGATCTGTTGCGCGGGCTGACACATGCGCTGAGCAATCGCGTGGGAACCATTGCGGCGGCATCGTATCTGCTGGGATCGATGCCCGAAACGGTGGCAAGCGCCGCCGTGACGCTGCGCGACGAAAGCGACCAGCTCGATGGACAGCTGCAACTCTTGCGCTTGCTTCCCCGACGGGCTGATGCCGCGAACGAGCCGGTGGTGCCCACTGATATGACGGCGCAGGCGTGCGCGCTGCTCCGATACCATCCGGAGCTCGGCGACATCGCCATTGATACAGCGCTCGATGGTGATCTGCAGCCGGCCTACGTGGATCCCGTCAGCACAATTCTGGCGTTGACGGTCGCGATCGCGGCTGCGCAGCGCGCGGCCGGATCGCATGGACGGGTGGTCGTGCGCATCGCGTGCGACACGGAGTGGGTGCGCCTCATCGTCACGGCCCACTCGGCTGGCGAGTCTGACGTGCCCGCGCTGGAGCAGGCGATTGCCGACGATGTCGCGGCGGTACGATGGCTGTTGGCGTCCAGCGGCGGCGACGCGACCGGTGAGCCGGGTCGCATGACCGTCGCGCTGCCCACGTTGCAGGCGGCGCGCCGCGCCCAACGCCCGTAGCGAGGTCACAGCGGGCACGAGGTTGACGTGTGTCCCGCGTCGGCCGGTGCGGGATGCGCCGCGTCTGACGCTGCAGATGGTATCGAAACGGCACGTGCGGCCGGGCCGAGCAACGAGGCCAGCAACGGCGACGAGGCAGACGCCGCCGTCGCGCGCTGGTTTTCCAGCGCGACCTTGTCGGCGATCTCCCCGCGCAGAATCTTCACATCCGGTGGAGCTTCGATACCGATGCGGACGCCGCCACGTTCACAGGCGACGACCACGATACGAATACCGCCTTCAATCAGGATAGACTCGCCTTCACGGCGTCCGAGAATAAGCATCAGAAATCAGATCAGTTGGAGCAGTGTTTGCAGCATCTCATCCGCCACTCGAATCAGCTTGGTTGCGGCGGTATATGATTGCTGGACGCGCAGCATCTGCACGAGTTCTTCGTCGGTGCTCACACCGCTGACCGACTGGCGGCGCGCCTCGCTCTGCTCAGACAACGTCCGATACACCGAGGCGTCATCCTGCGCCCCTCGCACATCGATGCCGAGCGTGGTGACGGTATTGCGGAAGAAGCCCAGAAAGCTGTTGGTCTCGACCACGCCGGCGGGTGAGGTGTATGTCACCGAGCCGCTACTGCTCCGTAATCCGCTCATGGCGCGTGCGACGGCATTGTCGGTTGGCGCGTTGGCGTCGTCACTCGCCGCAATCTTGGTGGCGTCCGCTGCAACGATCGAGTCCAGTCGCAGGGTGCTTCCCCGGACGGGGCTGGCGAGCGTCCCAGCGTCAAAGAAATTACCCGCCGTGGTACCGGGAATCGTCGCGCCAACGAACGTGTAGCCTGCCGTATGCGCGGCGTTCACGGTCGTCGCCAACGACGACGCCATCGCGTCGAGCCGTCCGCGCAAGCCGGGGATATTCGTATTCAGATTGTCAACGATCGCCTTCAGCTCGCCGGCAAGCGGCTGCAACTTGTCGGGCGACTCGCCAAGCCGAATACGCACGGCGGTGTCACTGGGCGTGACCGTCGGCGGCGGCGTGGGGATTTCGAGCTGAATCGACAGTGGACGAGCGCTGTCTCCGTCAACCAGCGTGGAATTGCCGATCACGACGGATACTGTGCCGTTTGCCTGATTGATCACGCGCGTCCCGGCGATGCGGGCGAGGCTATCCAACGCCATATCCCGTTTGTCGCGCAGGTCGTTGGCCGGCGCCCCTCCAGACTCAGATGCCAGGATGCGCGTGTTCAGACCAGCGATCTGTGTGGCGTAGGCGTTGATTTGCGCAACCGTCCCCGACAAGCGCTCCATCGAGTCCGTGCGCTGTTGGGTCAACTGCGTGTCATAACTGTTGAAGAGCTGCGCGACCTGTCGTCCGCGTTGCTGTACCACGCCACGAGCGGCGCTGCTGCTGGGATTGGACGAAAGGTCGCTCCACGAATTCCAGAACTGATCGAGGGCGTTCGACATGCCGGCATCGGTGGGCTCACCGAATACCCCTTCCATCTGGCCCAGCAGATTGCCACGAAGTTCCATCTCTCCGGTTTGCACCTGGGCCGCGCGAAACGTCTCGTCGAGCAGCACGTCGCGTTTGCGAATGATCGTGCTGACACTGACGCCGGTACCCACCATGCCGAAGGGGAGCTTCACGGGGGTATTCGCCACGAGTTGCGCTTCCTGACGGGAATAGCCCGGCGTCTCCGCGTTCGCGATATTCTGCGAGATGGTCTGCATTGCCGCCTGATGGGTGACGAGCGCACTTCGCGCAACGCTGAAGATGCCGGAGCTCATGGTCAGACGGTCCGGTTGACGAGGCGGCCGCGTGGCGCCTCGGGGATGGCCAGATTCGACGGCTCTGTGTTGTACGTCGACGTGGTCGTCGGGCCACCAACCAGCGTCCGGATTTGCTTGTCGTTCGACGACAGCGCCTCGCGCAACAGCTTGCGATTCATCCCGACCTCGCGGGTGAGGACATCGGCCGACTGCTGCAGACGCATGCGCGCATCCCGCAGCCGGGGATCCACCTGGTCGCCCAGTTGCTCTTCGAGATCGCGCAGCGTGCAGTCTTCGCTGCCGGTAAGGAGCATGTTGAGCTGACGTCGACGTTGGCGCGCTTGGCCCAGCGTGGCCAGCACGCGGTGGGTCACGAAGGTCGTGTCGTCAACGCCATTGATGTCGTCGGCGCCCACGGCGGCGCGTTGGCGGCGCATCTGCGCCACCAACTCATCGAGCAACCGCCGCTCGCTGATCAACGCGTCGTGCAACGCTTCCAGCAGCGAGGCGGTCGGTAACGTGAAGCGCGGTGGTGAGACTGGAGTAAGCAAGGTCAGCGACATCAGAGTGCGGGAGTGTCTATGGTCGGCGCGGCCGCCGCCTGGGGAATGTCGGATGGCATGCCGCGGCTGAGTTGACGATAGAGCGCGTCAGACAGTCCGGTCTGCCAATGCTTGGGAGTCTCGGCAGCAAGGTGCTGATCCAGTAGTCCGGTGAAAATATCTTCACCGGCTCCGCCTGAAACGATTCCTTCCTGCTGTGGAACGGTGTCGCGCATGGCCTTGTACAGTTGCTGCACGAACATGCCTTCCAACTGCTCGGAGGCCTTCTTGAGGGACGAATGACGTGCTTCGGCTCGTGATGGCGGTGCGGTGAGCCCTCCAATCGCGTCGATCATCGAATGATGACCTCAGCCATGAGCGCGCCCACTTCGCGCAGTGCGGCAAAGATCGCGGCGATCTCCGCCGGTGGCGTGCGCACCGCGTGCAGGGCCGCCGCGACACGCTGCACCGAGATGTTGGCCGGGAGCCGTACGCTGCCAGGTACCGCACTCGTGTCGGCCGATACATCCGGACCGAGGGCGAGTGTGATGGCCCCGTGACTGACGGTGGCGGCGCCAACGGTCATGTCACCGCCAGCAACTACGGTGCCGTCTTTTCCGTCAATCACCAAACGTGGCGCACGTTCAGGGCGAATACTGAGTTCGCGGATCTTGGTATACGCGGTCGCCTTCACCATGCTGTCGGCAAGCGTGACCTGCACGGATCCTTCGTCTTCGACTACGGCGGTTTTGTCGCCAAAGGCCGTGTTGATCGCGGTGGCAATGCGTGATGCGGTGCCAAGGTCAGGCTCGCGCAGCAAGAGTCGCGACGTCGCCGCAATCGTGGGCCGTGGCAGGTCCGCTTCGAGGACGCCGCCCGTAGGGATGCGCGCCGATGTTTCGATCGTCGCGGCGTACCGCGTTGCAGCGCCACCTTCGCTGACCAACACACTGCCCTGCGCAGTAGCCAGCGCCGGCCCGTTGGGATCTGCGACGAGCGGTGTCATGTAGAGCACGCCGCCTTTCAGTGATCGCGCGTCGCCCATGGACGACACATGCACCTCGAAGCGGCCGCTCGATCGCAGGAACGGAGAGACTTCCGCAGTGACCAAAACGGCCGCGACATTACGCATGCGAATCAGGTCGGCCGGGACTTCAATGTTGAAGCGTCGGAGAATGTTGAGTACGCCTTGTACGGTCTGTCCGGCCGACTGGCCACCCACCGCACGGTCACCGGTGCCATCCAGTCCAACGACCAGTCCGTAGCCGACGAGGCGAACGGGCAGGGCGCCTTCGGGCGAGGTGATGTCGCGAATCTTGACGTCACCCTGTGCGTGCGCCGCGAACGGGAGCGCAACGAGGATGGTGGAGCGCAGGAAGACCTGCCGCGCACGACAGGCGAACGATCGCATCATGCTCATGGCCAGAACGCTCCCAAGAGTTTGGTCACCATGCCTTGTTTCGGCTTGCCGAGCGGGCCGGGCGACAGATAACCCAACTGGGCATCTGCAACGCGATTGGACTCCACCATGTTGGTGATTGAAATGTCCTGTGGTCGCACGTAGCCGGTGAAGACCACGTCTTGACCGCTTTTGTCGATGTTGATGTTTTTGGTGCCCTTGAGTTGCAGCAGACCATTCGGCGCGATCGCAATGACGCGTACGCTCAGTTCGTTTTGGAACCGGTTTTCACGTCGTGCGGATCCGCGCTGTTGTTGGTCTGAGGTGTTTCTGGTATCAATACCGAGGTTCTTGTTTGAGCCGGTGGCCGTTGGCAGCCGGGCGCTGGCGGACAGGCCACGGGTGCGCGTATCCGTCGCCATGTTTTCCTTGAGTGCGGTCGAGATGGTGTAGTCGTCGATCAGGACGGTGATGAGATCGCCGACGACGTAGTTCCGTCGATCGCTGGTCCACGACTCGCGAGGCGGCCGCGTGGTAGTGTTGGACGCCGTTGTCGCAGCGATGGTCGCACCGGGCGCGCCGGCGGGCGTCGGTGTGCCGGCGGGTGGTGTCGTTGGTGCGGCCTGCGCGCCGAGGCGCGAGGCGCTGACCAACAGTGCGGCGACGATCAGTCGACGCGATGACGCATGCAGAGACGCATGCAGTGTGGCGTGTGGCGATGAAGGCGAAGTGACGGCGCGTTGCATAAGCGAGAGCCTTAGCGAAGTCGAACGGTGTTGAGCGCGACGGCAATTCCGTCGAGCCTGCGGGTCGGGTCGATGCGAACGCCGACGGGTGCGCCGAGTGGCGCGCTGTTGGTGGCGGTGCCTGTAAGGAGAATGCGCACGGGTCCATCCTGATACACGGCCGACACCCGCTGGCCGACGTGCACCAGCGGCGGCTGGCCGACCGCGGGATAGCGAAGGACTTCACCGGCAGCGATCGGCCGTCGTGTCACCCAGCCGACTTGCGCGCGCGATGTGTCAGGTATGGCGGTGGACCAGCGCCAGACGATGGCGGTGTCGACCACGGCGATATCGGCAGCACGCAGCGTGTCACCACGCTGCAACGCCCGCGTGGAAACGGACAGTCGCACGCGTACCGTACCACTTGGCGGTGCCGCGGACCGAGCGACGAGGCTGGTGTCGGCACCCTGCGCCGCGAGTGATGACCACAGCGGCGACAACACGGTGAGTGCGACCAGCGCGACGGCGGTAAGACGGGCGAACATGTGTGCGAGCACTAGCGCGTGATGTTGTTCGCGATCTGGCCCATTTCGTCGGCCGTCTTGATGGCCTTCGAATTGATTTCATAGGCACGCATGGCGCTGATCATCTCCACCATCTCCTGCACGATCTCGACGTTGCTGCCTTCCAGACTGCCTTGTTGCGTGCGACCCATGCCTTCATCGGCGGGGAATCCCACAACGGGCTGACCCGATGCCGCTGTCGGTGCATACAAGTTCTGTCCGAGTGCGATCAGTCCCGACGGATTGGCAAAGCGGGCAAGCTCAATGCGGCCGATCTCGGTGGGTTGGATTTCCTGGCCGCGGCGAACACTGACAATGCCGGAGCTGGAGATGGTGAGTTCGGCGGAGTCTGCAGGGACGCGAATGGGTGGCTGCAACGCCTGTCCACTGCTGGCCACCAGCAATCCCTGATCGGAGATCTGAAAGCTGCCGTCGCGTGTGTAGGTGGTGCTCCCATCGGGCATCTGGAGCTGAAAGAACCCCTCGCCCTCAACAGCGATGTCCAGGTTGCGATTGGTTTGTTCGAGCGGCCCTTGCTGGTGCATGCGTTGCACGCCCGCCAGCCGCGTGCCGCGACCGACTTGGACCGCTGGGCTGGTCTGCGTGTCCGGATCGCCGAGAATCTGCTGTCCTTGCACGGTCTGATACAGCAGATCTTCAAAGTGCGCGCGGCTGCGCTTGAAGCCCGGCGTGTTGACGTTCGCCAGGTTATTGGAGATGACTTCGGTGCGTGTTTGCTGCGCCATCATGCCAGTGGCGGCGGCGCGGAGTGCCGGATCCATAGAATCGTTCCTGTTAGACGGGTTTGGCGAGATCGGTCACGGCGATGCCGCGAACCGCGTCGATGGTGGAGAGCGCTTTCTGGGCAGCGCCGTATCGGTGCAGCAGTTCAAGCATCGAGGTCATCGCTGACATCGGGTTGACGTTGGACTCTTCCACGAAGCCCTGTCGCACGACGCGCTCGTCGGGGGGCACGACCTGTCGTAATTTGTCCGGCACAAATTGTGTGCCGCCCTCGTGTTCGAGCTGTGTGCCCACGGGAACGCGCTCGACGCGGAGGCGCTGCACCGGTTTGCCGTTCACCTTGACCATGCCGTCCTTGTCGATCTCGATGTCGCCAGGCGGCAGGACAATCGCCCCGTCGTCGCCGAGCACGGCGTTGCCCTTGTCGTCGACGAGGCGACGATCGGGGTCGAGGCGGAAGCTGCCGTTGCGCACGAAGCGATCGCCCGCCGGCGTCTGTGTGACGAAAAACCCTTCACCTTCAATCGCCAGATCGAGCGCGTTGTGGGTCTCGGTCAGCGTGCCTTGCGTGAGATCGAGCGCCGTATCGGTGACGGCCATCGCGTCGTTCATCATGCGCGTGAACGCCGCTTCGGCCTTGAAGCCGCGTGTTGAGGCGTTGGCGAGATTGTTGGACAGCACCTGCTGCCGTCGCTCCAGCATCTGGAGGGCGGCGGCGGAGCTGCTCATTCCGTTCAGGCGTACGGGATCTGGCATGGTGCGCGTTAGGGAAAGGGTGTACGAAGTCAACTCCCCTAAACGCAATGGTCGGGCCACAGTGGCCCGACCAAAAGACATTGTGCTAAAGTGTTTGCCAGTAAGGCGTTAACGGGATTTCTCTCAGACCGACGTGGCAGGCGGCACAAAACGCCGCACGGCAGTTCATGCCGTATCCGGATGGACTTGCCGAGGGCCGGAAGAAATGGCGAGCAGCAGTTTGACGGCATCGATTGGCAGGCCCGTCTTCCACGCGATGTCGGCGGTGGAGGCACCCGACGCGGCCAACGCTTCGACGGCTTTCGGCGTGCGGTGCTTTCTGGTCACAAGTCTGGTGCTGTTCGTCGGCGGAGTGCGCGTCTTCGTCACGCCCGGTGTGCGAGACGGGAGGAGCAACGCCAACACGGCACCGATGATGGAGAGGATCGCGATCGATGGCAGCAGATATCTGGCCACAGGATCGGGCAAGGTCGCGAGTTGCTCGGCCGTCATACGGTCGACACGGCTCCACGCGTCGCGTGCGGCGGTTCCGGCGGCGGCTGACACGGTCGCCAGCTGAGACGACAGCGCTGTCCCGGCACCGAGCGCATCCGCCTGGGCGACCACTGGAGCGACCACCAACGCACCGGCCACCACGCCGGCCGTGGTGACCGCCATGGCCAGCAGGCTGACCAACAGCACTCGCAGCAAAACCGACTTTCTGGTTGCGACCCGCAGGCGCTGGAGGATCGGCTGTACGCGCGATGACACCGGCGACGCCGCTTTTTGCGACGGTATCGCGGGATGGCTGCCCGCACTCATGCGAAGATGCCCCGCATGGGCTTGAGATCGAGCCGGAGTTTGCTGAGCGCCTTTGAGCGGATCTGCGACACGCGCGATTCCGTGAGCTCGAGCACCTTCGCGATCTCGTGCAGCTTCAACTCCTCGAAGTAGTAGAGCGACAACACAATGCGCTCCTGCGCCTTGAGACGCAGCAGCGCGTCTTTCAGATGGTCAACCTCTTGCTCGTGCGTGAGCTGCTCCTCGACCTCGGAGTGTTCGCTGCCTGCCGAGAGTTCCGAATATGCGGGAGCACTGTTGTCACGCTCACCAGGGGCTCGATCGATGGGGATATGATGTGCGCCTTCGACGTCCGCCTTCCAACGCCACAGCGTATCCATGTCCACATTGAGTTGCGCCGCCAACTCCCGATCATCGGGTGCGCGACCGTGGGCGCGCATCCATGCCTCGCGGGCCGCGCTCATCTCGCGCGTCTTGCGGCGAATAGACCGCGGCACGTGATCTTGTTTGCGCAGTTCATCGAGGATGGCGCCGCGAATACGCGGCGCCGCAAAGGTGCTGAAGGCGAGTCCGCGCGTGGCATCAAATCCCTCCAGCGCCGCCATCAGCCCCATCGTGCCGGCACTCACGAGTTCATCAAAGTCGGCGCGCACGGCGAGCGTTCGTGAGACTTGTCGAGCGACATGATGCACCAGTCCCAAATGCTCGACGAGCAGCGTATCACGCGCGGCGTCACTTCCTGCGTGATACGACTGCCAGAGCGCGGTGTTCATGGCCGGTGATCCTTGGGGCGTAGCAGTGGTCACAATCAGACACCTTTTCGAGGAGAAAACGAACGAGCGAGTGTGTGCATCACGATCTCGTGTGCGGCGATAGCGGCGGGCGAACCGGCAGCGGCGTCGGGGAAGGGCATTCCCGCGCGAAGTGCCGCATCAAGGGTTGGATCACTGGGTACTGCACCAGCGTGGCCAAGTGCGCAGGCGAGGAACTGGCGGGCACCGGCATCAATGGCCTCGAAGCAGCGCAAGGCGTCGTTGCCGTCATGCCGGTTGACAAGCACATCAAGTGGCAACGCGCTGTGTCGTGCATGCACCGCCTTGCACAGCGCATATGTCGCGGCGAGACCGATGGGATCGACGCTGGCGGTGATGGCGAGCAGACGCTCACCTTCATGTGGCGCGACGGACGCCATGACGGTTTCGAACCGTGAACCACAGTCCATCACCACCAGGTCCATGCCGTGCGCGAGTGCGCTGATGCGACGCAGGCAGGCGCGCCGTTCGGCGGCGGTGATCGGCGATGCGTTCTGGGTTGTGCGGAGCGCCGGACCACCGGCGACAAGCGTAAGCGTTGTACTCAGCGGCGTTGCCACATCAATCGCGCCAAACTGCCCACCGCGGACATCTTGCCAACTGCCACGCGGCTTCACACCAAGTAGCATCGCCAACGGGCCAACATGTTCATCAGCATCAACCAAGAGCACGCGATACCCGTCGCCCGCGGCGGCTACGGCAAGCAGCGCGGAGAGCAGCGTGGTACCACTGCCGCCGCGGCCACTGGCGCAGAGCAACGTGGGCACGCCAGCGACGGCCTCATGTCCGCGAGTTGGCGTGAGTGCGTCGGATCGGCGCTGACGTAACACGTCCAGCTGTGTCGCGACATGCTGCATGGGTGAGGCGAGAGAGACACTCATGCGGGCATCCAGTCCGCTTCGGTATCGACCGAGAGCCCATAGGCGCGCAGAATGCGGGCGACGCCGGGCTTGAGATCCGTCGGCACGTCCTGTCCGTCGGTGACCCACCGCGAAGGCATCTCGAGCGAAAGAGCGAGGTCGGCGACTCCACTTTCCCGAGGCACTTCGTCGATCTTGGAAATGAGCAGATGCGTGGCCCCGCGATGTGTCCGTGTGGCGCCATAGGCCCGCGCCACATCGACCGCGAGATCCGGACGCAGTGAGGCGGGCAGCACCAGATGGATCTCGTCTGGGGTCAGCGCATCCAGCAGGGTGCGCCACCGCTCCGTGAGTTCTGCAGACGCCGGGCTTCTTCCAGGGGTATCGATGATCACCACATCGCACTGTGACAGACGCTTCATGGCGCCCGCGATCTCGCGCGCATCGTAGATGACTTCGAACGGCACGTCGGCAAGCTCGGCGTACGTGGCCAGTTGCTCCATTCCCCCAACACGATACGTGTCGAGAGTGAGCAATCCCGTGCGCGCGGTGCCGAACATGCCGCGCCGAACCGCGAGCTTCGCGGCCGTGGTCGTCTTGCCCGCGCCCGTCGGACCGACCAACGCGATGCGATACGGCGTGCCGTCTGCGGCGTGCATGCTGCGGGGGAATGGCGCTGGTTCAAGCCGCGCACGTACGCGATCCACCGTGTCTGACGTGGCGGCCAACACCTCCACCATCGGCACGCCGCCGTCGCGCACGGTACGCGTGTGCAGGATCATCACATCCTCGCCCAATGCGCGGCGGGCACGATCCGCGACCTGCGACAGGTCAGCCCCACGAAAGCGTTCAGGAGCCATGTGGCATCTCCCAGGAGGCAACGCTGCTCAGAGTAATCGCCGCCGGCAATTCAGCCAGCGAGACCACCGGAAGACTGGGCAATACCGGCTCGATCAGCCGGCGCACACCGACGCGCAGCGACGGAGGCGTGATCAATGGCAACGGACGGCCATCCATCGCATAGGTCGTGGCAAGGTTGTTGAGATCGCGCAGCATACCGGCAAGTGATTCTGGTGTAAGAACAGGCGCGTTCGGATTCGATGCACGCGGCGAGAAGAGGCCCAGCAGTGCCGATTCCAATCGTCCACCGATCGTGATACCGCGTACGACGCCGGTGCTATCGGCGAATAGGCGAGCGATGACATTCGTAAGTGACTTCCGAACAACTTCGGTAAGCGCCTCAGGATCCTTTGTAGTCTCAGCACCGTCGCCGAGGGCTTCAAGAATCGTGACGAGATCCCGGATCGGCACACGCTCGCGCAACAGGCGCTGCAGTACGCGATGCAGCACACTCAGCGAAACCTTCGCGGGGATGATCTCCTCAACGAGCGCCGGATGCGTCTTCTTGAGCGTTTCCACCATCTCCTGCACTTCCTGACGCCCGAGGAGATCGGCGGCACTGGCCTTCAAGGTCTCCAGCAAGTGGGTCGCAACGACGGTGGTGGGTTCAACGACGACATAGCCAAGCGATTCTGCCTCGCCGCGACGCGACCCAGCAATCCATCGCGCGGGCATCCCGAACGACGGATCAACAGACTCCATGCCGTCGATCTCGGCGATGACACCGCCCGTGTTGAGCGCCATCATGAATCGTGGCAGCACCTCGGCACGCGCAACTTCGGAGCCGCGTAGCTTGATGACATATTCATTGGCGGGCAAACGGATATCGTCGCGAATGCGAATTGACGGCACGAGTATGCCGAGTTCGACGGCGGCCTGCTTGCGCAGCAGCGAAATGCGTTCAAGCAGGTCTCCCCCTTGGCTCTCATCAATCAGCGGGATGAGCGCGTAGCCTACTTCCAGTTCGATGGGGTCGATCTGCAACAGATCGCGCATCGGATCGGCTGGTGCAGGCGCCTCAATCTCGGTGGGCGCCGCGGCCGACACGGCCGCCATGTCCGTTCGGCGCGTTTCCGCCTTGCCGGAAAGACGCGCTAAGATCGCCGCACCACCAGCCAGCGTGATGAACGGAAACATGGGCAGCCCAGGGATCAAGGCAAACGATCCCAACACGGCCGCGGTGACCCACATGGCACGCGGATGTGCACCAAGCTGACGACTCAACACAACGCCCATGCGGTCACCGCCCGTTGGGCTGGTGACCATGAGACCTGCCGCCGTGCTGATAATCAGCGCAGGCAATTGCGACACGAGACCGTCGCCAACCGTGAGCAGCGTATACGTGCTCGCGGCCTTGTCGAGCGGCATGCCCTTTTGGACGACGCCGATGAAGATGCCGCCGAGGATGTTGACCGCAACGACGAGAATGCCGAGAATGGCATCGCCTTTCACGTACTTCGAGGCGCCGTCCATCGCGCCATAGAAATCGGCGGTGCGCGAAATCTCGTCGCGCCGGATGCGCGCTTCCTTTTCGTCAATCAAGCCAGCCGAGAGGTCGGCATCGATCGCCATCTGCTTGCCCGGCATCGCATCAAGCGCAAAGCGCGCGCCGACTTCGGCGATGCGCCCGGCACCCTTCGTAATCACGATGAAGTTGATGCCGATGAGCAGCAGGAAAATCACAATACCCACGGCGTAGTTGCCGCCGATCACGAACTGCCCGAACGCCTCGATCACCTTGCCCGCGTGCCCCTGCGTCAGGATCAGACGCGTGGACGAGACGTTCAGTCCGATGCGAAAGAGCGTCAACAATAACAACAGCACGGGAAACACGCTGAAGTCCAGCGGATTGGTGGTGTACAGCGAGACAAGCAAAACGATCAGCGAGACACCGATGCTCGCCGCGAGACAGAGATCCAGCAGCACCGCAGGCAACGGTACGACGATCAGCGCGATCATCAGGACAACCGCAATCGCCAGCGCGAACTCGGCACGCTTCTTGGAGTCGGGCCCCTCGAAGGCCATGGGCATGGCGGCGGCGGTCATGCGGCCACCGTGCCGCGCCAGGCGTTCCCATACCGCTGCCGCTGGCGAAGGATGAAGGCGAGCACTTCAGCGATGGCGAGATACATATCTACGGGAATCATCGTGCCGACTTTGGTGGACGCGAGGAGTGCGCGGGCGAGCGGAACGTTCTCGATCACCGGGACGCCGTGCTGAAACGCGAGCGCCTTGATCCGCTCTGCGATCTTGCGTTGGCCAAGCGCGACAACCATCGGGGCGGGCGCAATGCTGGGATCGTACTTGATGGCGATGGCGATATGAATCGGATTCACAATCACCACGTCGGCCTTGGGAACGGCGGCGAACATCGCACGTCGAATGCGTTCGCGACCCACCTGACGACGACGGCTCTTCATCTCGGCATTCCCTTCCTGCGACTTCGACTCTTCCTTCACCTCTTGCTTGGTCATCTTCATCTGCTCGGCCGTACTCCATCGCTGCCACGCGTAGTCAGCGGCAGCGAGCGCGAGAAACATCAGCCCGGCATTCTTGAGAAGGCCGACGCCGTACTTGCGCACAATGTCCAGCAGTGCGAGTGGCGATTCGAGTGCCAACGCCTGAATGTCGGGCCACGCGTCGACCAGTGTGCCATAAACCGCCCAGCTCACGATGGCCATTTTTAACAGTGCCTTGGCCAGCTCGACCCACGATTGCTTTCCGGCGATGCGCCCAATGTTCGACATCGGGTTGAGACGCTGAAAGTTCGGCGCCAACGCCTTGGTCGTGATGATGCCGCCGGCTTGCGCAGCCTGGACGGCAATGGCGACCAAGGCCATCGCGCCAGCAAAGCCGAGCAGTGCGACAATCGTGCGAAACCCAAGTGTTTGCAGCCAGGGAATCGCCGAGACGCCAATGCGTTCCTGGTCGAAGGCGGTGGCAAGACTCTGGCCCATCGTGTCGAGCAGAAAGCGCCATAACGAGGGCCCCGCCACGGACAGGGTCACGGTCGAACCGAAGAGGAACGCCGCCGTTGTGAGCTCGGGGCTCTTCGCGATCTGTCCCTTCTCCCGCGCCTCTTCTTTGCGCCGGCTCGTTGCCTCTTCGGTTTTTTCGCCGGTTTCGCCTTCAGCCATGTCAGCGCACCGTGGGCGGGAGGTTGGCGGCGGACATCGAACCGCGGGTCGCGCGCGCCATCGATTCGATCGTTGTCGAAAACTCGGGTGTCCAATCGCTCATCGCATGCACGATCAGCGCGAGGGAACCCGCGAACGTCAGCAGCCCCATGCCGATCTGCAGCGGGAACGCCACGCTCATGATGTTGAGCTGCGGTGCCGCGCGGCCAAGCACGGCGATCGCGAGATTCAGCAGGAGTACGGCAGCGATCACCGGAGCTGCGAATTGTACGCCAGTAGTGATGATCGACTTCGTCGCCAGCACGATGGTGTGGGCACCCGCCCCAACGGAGAGCGGAGCACCGAGTGGCAGCGAGACAAAGCTCTGCGCAATTGCCTGCAGCATGATGATGTGTCCGCCGCCCATCATCACGATGATGACCGCCATGAATTGCAGGAGCGGTTGCAACAGCGAGCCTTGCGTATTGTTGATCGGGTCGAAGATGGCCGCGCCAGAGAGGCCAATCGTCGTCGTCATCAGTTCACCGGCGAACTCCGCGGCGGCAATCACCAAGGCCCCGGCCATGCCGATCATGAAGCCCACCGTCGATTCAGCGAGAAACGTGGCGGGGGTAATGCGCACGGTCGCGACGTCGACATGCGCCTGGGCGGCCGGCAGCAAGAGCACCGCGAACATGACCATCATCGCGGTGCGCAATCGCATCGGGACGGTCTTCGCCGACCACGCTGGCGCGATCAGGAGCAGGCCGCCGACACGCAGCGCGGTGAGTACGCACGCCGCGGCCGCACCGGGCGCGAAGAAGTCCGGAAGCCCGAAGTCGACCATGCCAAGCGGCGGGGTGGGCACGATGCTCAGGCCACCATCGCGGGGATGCCGCGAATGAGCTCTGTCGTGAAGCGGATCAGGATCTGCAGCAACCACGGCATCCCGACAATGAATGCGCCGCCAACAAGAATCAGCTTCGGAACGAAGGCCAGGGTCTGTTCCTGAATCTGGGTGACCGACTGGATGACGCTGACGATCAATCCCACGCCGAGCGCGATGAGCAGCATGGGCGCGGCGATCATGAGCGCCGTCATGATCGCGTCGCGGGTGAGGTCGATGACCATCTGATGAGACATCGTGCGTCGGTTGGGGCTGAGGGGACAGCGGTGTCGCGGACGTAGCGACTCAGGCACCTCCAAAGGCACAGATCATACCATTCCGACCGAACTGACGATTATCGCGTAAACCACGCATTCACAACGACTTATGTTTCCCTCGCCAAAAGGACACCGAGACGTCTCGCCGCCAGCGGCAGAAACTGCCTATCTTGTGATAGGGCGGAATTGCCGAGGCGTGCGAACGGAGATTGTCACAGCTGGTGTGCTGCGTCGTGAGAGGGACTCGCGTCGCGCGGTTTTTGAACGAGCCGATTCGCTCGTTCGCGGATCATGGGATCGTGATCGTGTCGAGCGAGTCGCAGCAGGGGTTCTGCCGGTGTTGGCCGAAGCTTGGCGAGCGCTTCGAGCAGGGCCAGTCGCACGTCGGCGGAGAACCTGCGGTGATGACCGGGGGTGCAGAAGCGCATCAGCTTCGGCACGAGGTTTGCGCTGGGCGCGTCAATAAGGGCCTGGAGGAGATCGATCTGCACATGAGCGTTCTGCTCGACGTCAAGGGCGTCAGCGATGGAGCGAGCGGAGATCTGGTAGTCGTGACGCGCATGCAGACTCCGAAAGGCACGGAGACGGACGGACCTGTCGCGGTCGGCCATCGCCATTTCCACGAGCGTCAGTGCCGGGACCGAGGCGATGTGGGATAGCGCCGTCACCACCGCCAGACGGACGCGAGCGTCACTGTGCTTGAGTGTGCGTGCCAGATCGCTCTCGACATTCCGGGCGCGCATGGACCCGAGGAGCAGCGCCGCATTACGTACGACATGCCACTGCGAGTGATTGAGGCAGCGCACCAGTGTGCTGAAGCCCGCGCGCACATGCACAATTGCATCGTACAGCACGCGGCGCTCCGACAGGGTTTGCGCTCCCAGCAGACGGCGGATCAACACGCCTGCGGCCGTCTCGCCGGCCCGCGCCAACACCGCGAGGACGTCTGGGTCAGCGTGCCCTCGCGATGGCAGCAACAACGACACGAGTTCCAGGACGTCGCGCGTTACGATGCGGTCAAAGGTGTTGCTCCACACCTTCCGCACGGCGGCTAGCTCATCGTGGGCGCCGCACAGCGCACCTTCAACGCGCAGGACGTCGCGCAAGACGCGCGTGAGTTCTAGCGCGGCACCTTCCCCTTCAAGATCACGTGCGCGTCGCACGGTCGTCTCCGCGAGTCCAAGCGCTTGCGCCAGCGACTGAACGCTGTCAGCGAGCGCCACGGGTGCGGTCTCGTTCTGCTCCAAAAGACCCAGCGCTGTCTGCGGTTCGGTACTCGCGCGCATGCGCACCGCGACATGCCAACAGCCGGCACGATGCGCCTGACTGTCAAACGAATCGTCAGCTGCGTGGCCGTTCTCGGAGCGGTCGCCAAGCAATCGCGCCAACTGGAACAGCTCCTCCGGTTCGGCAGACCAATCCACATCAAGCGCGGCGATCCCGTGCCAGCGCATGGACTCCAGCAGGGCGCGCGCGTCATCGCTGTATGGGGGGAACTGCAGGTCGTTGGCGCGGAGTCCATCGTCCGAGTCCACCAACTCGATATGTCCCTCACTGGCAAACAAGCACAGCGAGGCGAAGACCTCCTTGATCGACACAAAATCCGCTCGTGTGGCGAGTCTCGTGATCAATTCGGAAAGCGCCACGACACATGATGTGGCGTGCGGCACAGACATTCGCATGGCAATGAAGACTGACATGTCCACGGTCCATGCTCGGCAGCAGGACGACACCGGCTTCGGCGTTCGTTCCGGCAACAGGATTCGCGGCGGACTTCCGTATCACATGACGACACGCGGTGCAGGGCGTCACGCCGCAACGGCCCGATACGACGAACGGCCGTCCACGAGAGAGTGAACGGCCGCTCCATTCGTCGCGGTGCGCCGGGCTTTCAGCAGGCCGTTTGCGCGGTGCGACGATCCTTCCACTCCCCAACAGGCTATTTGAAGCTTTGTACCAGACTGCTAATGGTCAGGCTCCATCCGTCAACCAAGACAAAGAGCAGCAGTTTGAATGGCAAGGAAATCATGGCTGGCGGCAACATGAACATGCCCATGCTCATCAACACCGATGCCACCACCGTATCGATGATGATGAAGGGGAGGTAGATCGCGAAGCCGATCTGGAACGCGGTCCGCAACTCACTGGCCACGAACGCGGACATCAAGACGTGGAGTGGCACATCGGCGGCCGTATTGGGCCGCGGGAGGCGGCTCATCTCCACGAACGTCTTCAGATCCGACTCTCGGGTTTGCTTGAGCATGAACTCGCGCATCGGGACCACGCCGGTCTTCATCATCTCGACCTGTGTGATGGTGCCGTCCAGCCACGGAGTAATTGCCTTGCTATTTACCTCGCTTAGCGTGGGGGCCATGACAAACCCGGTCAGCAGCAGAGCCATCGCAGCGAGCAACTGAGCAGGCGGTGCACTCTGCGTGCCCATCGCCTGTTTCAGGAAGTGCAGTACGATCAGGATGCGCGTGAATCCAGTCATCATCAGGAGGAGCGTCGGCAGCAAGGTCAACAGCCCCATCATCACGACGATGCCAACCGTGCCGTTCAGTCGAAGCCCGCCATCTTTCGCATCACCCAACTGGACGTCCATCTGGGGGAGCATACGCATGATGGCCTCGTCAGCGCCGACGGCGGCGGGCGGCGCGCTAGTGGCGCGCGCACTCGCGCCGCTCTTGGCCGACGAGTCGACCTGCATCTGCGACATCGGTCGACGCGTCGCCGTACCGTCCGCGGTTGTCGCGGCGCCATTGCCCTGGGCCGGAGCCGCTGTGGCGGCTGGCGTTGCGGTACGGGTGGCCGCACCACGACCGGAACGCATGGACGGTGGAACAAGCGGCGCCGATGGTGCCACCGGTGGCGTTGGTTGCCCGGTGCCAACGGTCGGCGCTGCACCGGCACGAGCGGGGAGGGCACCTGGTGTTGTTGCGGCGGGTCTCGGCGTGGTTGCAGCGGGCACGGTCGGCGTGATCGTTTGCGCCGCGAGCTCTGACGCACGCGTTGAGCCCATGACCACGAAACCCGCGAGTACGAGGAGCCGAGTCGCGCCACTGAGCGCGCCACCGAACATGATACGGAGATCACCTTCGAGCGGTCTGGCGACATATGTCCCCTCGGCGAAAGGAGTCATCGCTGCGCTTGGGGCAGCCGTCGTGACGTGGTTCGTCGCCGTGGTATTGGACATCGCCGTCGACATTGCCTCGCCAAACGCTCCAGGAAGGAACTTGGCGAACGCGGTCGATGCTGCACGACTCGACACCATCGGCGTAGGGACCTGACTGCTCTCGATCACGTGCCGTCGATCGGCTTCGTCCAGCTCGAAGAGTGTGCGAATTCCCCCCTCGCCAACCGACACGGCCATGACCTTTTCACCAACGCGCACCACGGCCAGTCCTGTCTTCGGTCCAAGCGCGATCCGTTGCACGACCTCGACCGCGATGCGCGGCTTCGACGCGAGGGACAGAGAGCCCCAGCGCTTGAGCGCCCAGAGACATAGTGCGCCGAGCCCTAGCACAAAGGCGAGGGAAGCGACAACGGCAAGCGCGGCGGAGAGCATGAGCGGCTAGGCCAGCTGCTGGTTGCCGGCGTTCCCGGTCTGTATGATGCGCGTGATTCGCACGCCGAAATGCTCGCCAAGCACCACCACTTCACCCTCGGCAAAGCGACGATCGCCGACGTAGATGTCAATGGGTTCGCCGGCAAGGCGCTCTAACTGCACCACAGAACCACGACCAAGTCGCAGGAGCTCCTGCACCGTCATCGTCGTCCGCCCGAGTTCAATCGAAATCGGCAATGACAGATCCAGCAGCATGCCGATGGGCACTTCGCTGCTGTTCAGCATCGTCTGTTCGAATTCCGTGAACTGTGGTGCGCGCGGCACGGGCACCGCCGGTGCATCATTCGCGAGAGAGGACAGCGGCTGGCCAGCAGCTTTCGTTGCCTGTGCGCTCGCCACGAGGGCGTCGATTTCATCGGGATTCATACAGGTGTCCGTGTGTCTGGAGTCGGGGACGCGGAGGGTACTGCGTCGAGAATGCGAATGGCGAGGTTGCCGGAGACGCGTCCGGCGTGCCCGATGAACCGCTCTTGCGACCCGGCACGAACGATCACGCGCGCGTCTTTCGAGATACCGGTAGGGATGACACTCCCCACTTCAAGTCGAGCGATGTCGCGCATCGAGAGATGAAAGTCCGGCAGGCGCGCGGTGAGCGGCACTTTCGTGGCACGCAACGCCGCTTCGCTGCGCTGCCGGGCGCTCTCCTGCTCGGCCGCGCTGAGTGATACCGTTGGCGCGCGCTTGGGTCCGCTTGACGAGAAGAACTTGTCGAGCGCCGAGAGCGGAAGACAGATCAGTACGAGACTGCTGACGTTGCCCGCGGAGAACTCGACGTTGGCCACCAGCACGGGATCGTCCCGGTCGACCACCTGAAGAATCTCCGGAGACGACTCAAAGCCCGAGACGGCGATCTCCATCGGCACGTGGTCAGACCAGATCTCCTGCAGGAGCGAGGCGATACGATCGGCGGCGCCGCGCACCGCCAGCCGTTCAATCGGCGTGAGGATGCGCGTGAGCGCATTCCCGGTGCCCTCACCACCGAAAAACCGATCGATGAGAAACGTCGAAAGTTCGGGACCAACATCGATGACGCCACGGTGACCCGTTCCGGCCACATCAAAAATGAACGATGAGCAGGGCATCGGGAGCGACAGCGCGAACTCGCCAAAGGAAAACTGTTCCACGCTTTGCAGGCGCACTTCCATCTGTCCACGCACACGCGACGTGAGCCATGCTTCGAGTCCTTTGACCAACCGCTCGTACATCGCCTCGAGTGATCGGAGTCGTTCTTTCGAGACGCGATGCGGTCGACGCCAATCATAGATCTGCACGTCGGCACCAGGGACGCCACCGGGCGTGGAGCGCGACCCAGTGCCGCTTCCGCTCAACAACCGATCGATGTCGTTTTGACTCAGAGTTTCGTTGGCCATGGCAGACGCGCTTTCGCCCTATTGGACGACGAACTGCGGAAAGTACAGGCGCTTGACGGACTTTTTGCCGAAGCGGGCCGCAATGGCGGTTTGTACCTCCGTCTTGATGCTGTCTCGCACGGCCATATCCGTCAGCTGGTCCACCGTCTTCAAGCCGAGCGAGGTCAGGATGATGTCTCGCAGTTCGGCGTCGCGCGTCGTCATGTCGGCAGCGACTGCTGCGGTGCCCGCTTCAATGGCCACCGTCAACAACAGAAAGCGACTGCCGCCGCTTCCTGCAGGATTGAGTACGAGGTTCTCGAGGACGTGAACCGTGGCTTCAGCGGCCTTGTCACCTTCGGGAGCCGCATGATCGCCTTCGGCGGCCGCGGCGTCGTGCGAACCGTCAGCGCCGGCTTCGCCATCGTGCGCGGCCGCCTCGGTCCTTGCGGGGGCGGACTTGCCCATCTTTTTGGCGACCATGGGACCGATGAACGCGGCGCCAGTTCCGCCGCCGATCGCAAGTCCGACAGCGATCATCGCGATCATCGGCAGCTTCGCCTTCATACCCGTTGGCGCGGGTGCGGCATCGTGGCCAGGTTGTGTTGGAGCGGGTTCGTGAGCAGCCATAGGAATTGCAGTCGTGGGAGGGAGCGAACGTCCACACAGAAAGCAGGACTGGTGCCACGAATGCAGCGCGCGCATCGGCGCAGCGTGACGGCAGTTAAAAGCCTATTTGACAATGGCTTATGTCAACTGACGCGCCCCTGCTCTGGAAGATGAATGTAGCGCGTGCGCATCTCAAGACCCGGCAGCACTGACCGGACACGGCAATTCTTTCCCGTCAAGAACAAACGTCAAAGACGGCGGACGGCGCCTTCGCGCGCCGCCCTCCGTCCTCAACTGGCCTTTTAGTCGAAGCCGATCAACCCATCAGCGCGGCCTACCGCTTCACGTTCATCAGCTCCTGCAGCATCTCGTCGGCCGTCGTAATGACTTTGCCGTTCGCTTGGAACGATCGCTGTGCCACGATCATGTTCGTGAATTCCTGAGCGAGATCCACGTTTGACATTTCCAGCGCGCCGCTGGTCAGCGCCGACTGCGAACCCTCGAGCGCAAATCCGAGCACTGCTCCGCCGGAGTTTGCCGACTCCTGGTACATGTTGTCGCCTGAGCGGATCAGACCGGACGGGTTGCTGAAGTCGGCCAGAACGATCTTGGCCAAGGACGACGTGGTGCCGTTGGTGAAGAAGCCCGTGATCAGTCCGAAGCGATCGATCGCAAAGTCCTCGAGCGCGCCGGCGGTGAAGCCGTTCTGGTCTCGCAGGACAGCGGTTGAACTGGTCGCCGCGAATTGCGTGAGGCCATTGACGCCACCGGCCAACTTGAGGTTGATGAGCAGTGGTGCCGCGCCCGGTACCGCAAAATCCAGTGATGCCGCGACGTTGGTGTTCATGATCCCGCTGGTATCAAAGGTGAACGTGCCGCTGTTCACAGTTGGCACCACGGTGGTCGGGCTCATGAAGTACGAGATTTTGATCTCAGAGTTCGACGGCATGTTGGCAGTGAACTGCACATTCGGCGGGGCGAAGGTGAAGTCGGCCGGTGACGTGAACTCCGTACCCGAGGCACTCGTCACGCGCACATTCGCGGGCAGAATTTCGTAGCCGGACGGCGGGACCGGCAACGCGATATCGGAAGGCGGCGACAGCGCATCCGTCCCAAAGGTGGAGGTGGTGGCTGAGGCGTTCGGATCAAGCCGCCAGTCCCACGTGTTCTGCCCTGTCTTCCAGAGCTGAATCTTGACGTCGTGCTTCGTACCCTGTGAATCGAAGACGGCGATCTGCGTTTCCGTCCATGCTTTTTCGTTGATCGGCAGCGCACGATCGAGCGGATCGTTGAAGTCGCCCTGGAAGGTCGGCGACGAGGCGTTCAGGTTCCCACCAAGTGTGGCTTCGGTCGTCGTTTTTGCCGACACTTTCTGTCCGAACGGGAGGCGTACGTCGCGAATACCGTCCAGCAGGACGCCGTTCTCGTACATGCGGCCCTGCACGATGAAGCCGTTGGCCGGTGTTACCAGCTGCCCGAGCGAATCGACTTGAAAATTGCCGGCGCGGGTGAAGAAGCTCTGGTTCCCCTTGCGTACGACGAAGAACGAGTCCCCTTGAATCGCGACGTCAGTATTGAGTCCCGTCGTTTCCAGGTTGCCTTGATTGAAGATCTGGTCAATCGATCCAATCTGCATCCCGAGCCCGATCTGGATCGGGTTGATACCGCCTTGATCGCCGGGCGGACGGCTGGCGCCTTGCAGCAATTGCGCGAAGCCTTCTTTGAAGGTCACGCGGCCGGCCTTGAACGCGACGGTATTCACGTTCGCGATGTTATTGCCGATCACGTCCATGCGCGTTTGGTTGTTGCGCAGGCCGGAGACACCGGCATAGAGAGAGCGAAGCATTGTCGGATGGTCCTCGTTGAGGTGTGGTGGTCAGCCGCGGATTTGAATCAGTTGCGACATCGGAACGGCCAAGCTGTCGCCAATGATCAGAATGGGATTCCCGTTATCGTACTTCATGCCGGTAATCCGTCCGGCGGTGTACGTCTTGACCTGACGCCACTGGCCGCCATCCGTGGCGACCTCAAACTTGTAGCTGTACTTCCCTGGCTCGACCGGCGGGTCGAACGCGATGTCCCGCATGTCAAACGCCTGCGACCCCGTCCCGACTTTCGGAAGCAGACCGCGCGACACGGTGTTGCCCTTGTCGTCCATCACCGTGACTTGCCCTACACCCTTGAGTGTACCGGTATCAACCACCAACTGACCGATCCCTTCGCGGTCGACGAACACGGTGTTGCCCGTGGTGACGCCGATTTTGCCAACCGTCGATACGGCCATCTGTCCCTCGATCAATGACGCGAGTTCATTGGCGCGCTCGTTCTGCGTCTTTTCGAGCGATTCGATCGCGGCGGCCGTCGCCTCTTGTGCCTCCTGCGCCGCAGTCACCGACTTGTTGATGTCGATCAGTTGCTCCACGGCGGAGAATTGCGCGAGTTGCGCGGCCATATCCTTTCCATCCATCGGGTTGAGCGGATCCTGATTCTTGAGCTGTGAAACCAGGAGCTTGAGGAACTGGTCCCGCCCCATTCCTGCCGAATTGGTCGGCAGTACCCGCGGTTGCGACTGCTCTGCCGCGCCTCTCGGTGGTTCGGCAACGGCCACACCGTTGGATACGGTGTCGAAGACGCTTCGTGAAATTGCACTAATCATCGATCACTCCCGTTGTACGTTTCGCGCTGACCAGGCTGGCCCGCGCCACGCTTTGAAGATTCTCGTTGCTCGTCGCGCGACTGACGAGAAGACTCAGGACGATCCCATTCCCGCGCGTTGGCCGCGCGCTCGCGCTGGCCCTGACTCGTCGCCCCGTCCCCAGGGGCGCCCTGCTGTGCTCCACCGAAGCGGACTCCATCCCGCTCACCAGCGACAACGCGCGCGGCCTCAGTGGCATCCGTACGTGGGGTTCCCGAAATGCGTACGCTGTCGCCCTCGAGGCCGTGCCGACCGAGCGCGTCCTGCAGTTCGGCGGTGCGGACACGTAGGCGGTCGGCATTTGCCGCATCGGTGCTGATGTGTGTATCAACGGTCGCCCCGCGAAGATCAACCGTGATACGATCCTGCCCGCCATCTGGTGTGTCGACGTTGAGCGTCATCCGCGACACGGAACCCGCGGGTGCGTTCTCGCGTAGCTGTTGCACGTCAGCCACGCGCTCCGCCGACTGGGCGCCGGCGGGAGTCGCGACGGGGGTCACGTCTGAGGCGCTGGCAATCGGCGTCGCGCCATGCGTCGCACCAAACGCCGGTGGCGTCGAGCCATCGGACGACCGCGCCGACCCCGGCGAGGACTTCCGATCGCTGGTCGACTCATCGTGCGCAGCCTCACCCGATGATTGCCGTGATGCCGCACCGCTATCGACCGCTGTAGGCACCACGCCCGCCGTTTGAGTCACCGGGCCTGCGTTGTCGGAGGGCGTCGCGTATGTGCCCGTAAAGCGTCGCGCACCGCTGGCGTCGGCGACTCGTGCCACGGCGGCCGCTTGCGCGACGCCAGCAACACGAGCGACACCAGACGCTGCGCCGCTTGACTGCGCGCCAGCTGACTGTGCAGCAGTCGTGGCAATCACGGACTGCACCGGCGACGTGGAGAGCAGCGCCTTCGACGCGAGCCCGCCGCCCGCCGCATTTCGCCGTTCGTCGCGAGGCAGCTCCAGATGCCCCGGGTCGCGCACGCCGAGCGTACGGAGCCCCTCCTCTTGCGCGATGCGCTGCAGGCGACCGAAGCCTTCGGCGTTGGTCCACGAGCCGTCAACGAGTACGTCGACCGCGTCGCCCGAGAGATGCGCCGAATCACGCGTCCACGTGACCACCGCACCCGGCCGCGTCCGCCCTTGTTCGTACAAAAAGTCCTGTCGCTCCTGGCTGCGCACGGTCTCGACCACGCTCACGTCGTGTCCGTACTCGGACTTCATACGATCGATGACGCGCCCGAGTCGCGCCTGAAGCGCGGGTGCGAGCCCCTCAACCTCGCGCACCGCCGTCGTCACGTCCGCTGCGGAGGCAGCGGACGCACTCCTCAGCGCGGTCATGGCTGCTTCGAGCGCTGCGCGCGCACTTGCGTCCGCGAGTTCCAGCCCGGCTGGCGTCCCGGCCTTCGAGAGCAACGCGTCCAATGCCACCAAGAGGTTCGCGGCGCGGTCGTCGCCGAGCGCTTTGAAGTCTTCAACCGAGGTCCCGCGTCGAGCGACGATACGTCCGATCACCTCGTTGATCCGCGTGTGCATGGCGTCACGTTGCAAACCCAGCGCCTCGCCATCGGTGCGCGCGAGACCGGACATGTTTGCGGCCGGCCGATCCCCGGCCGCCGCCGTCCCACGGAGCCGATACTGCAGCGCGTCTGCGGCGTCGCTGGTGGTCTGCAGGGCATCGTCAGAGCGCAACTCGCCATCCGATGCGCCGAGTGAACCATTGAGCAGTCGATCGAGGAGGGCGTCATCGGCAGGCGAGGATTCCGGTAGCGCCGCGCTCGGCATGTTGCCATCGACACCAGCAAGCGCCGCCAGCATGGCCGAGAATTGTGCTCGCGACTTGGCACGGGCCACGCGCTCGGCGGTGGTGTCGTCGTCGGTGTCGCGTACGCGACTGCGACGCGCAAGCGCGTCCGACCGTTCGGCGCGCGACGTGGAACGCAGCGCCATGTTGCTGTCCGGGCGGACGTCGGCGTCCGGTTTCGGATCGCGACGCGGAGTAAAGATGTTGTTGATGTTCATGGCGTACCTCCCGGCGCGCCTTTCGTGCCTTTAGTGATGGCGGCTGCTCGCGCCGCGCCAAATTGTGCAAGGACCGCGGCCGCGCTGCGGTCGTTCATGAGTGAGAGGATCGAACGCACGTCGGCATCGGGCATCTGCTCCAGCACTTTGGCCGCATCCTTCGCGGACATCGCGGCGAAGATCTTGGCAAGCCGTTGCTCGGGGAGCGTTGTGGCGATCGCCTCGTTGCGTGCTTCACGAACCACGTTGGCAGCACTCGTCGTGCTCGCCGCGGCCTTTGCACCGGCATCGGTCTTCGCCGCGGGCGCGGTGTGCGTGGTCGATGAGGCAACAGACTTCTCGCTTGGCAATGCATCATGCAGATCCTTGGTGGCTGTCTGCAGCGGCGTGTGCGAGGTCGCGGCGTCCCGCACACTATCGGCCGGTGTTTGCGACACGTCGTGCGATGGCGATGCGTGGGCCGCAGAGTCTGCCGACGCATGGTCAGCGTCCGTCGCGGGCTTGGCGGCGGCTTCATGCGACGACGAGTCCCGTTCCGCGGCCGGATGCTTCTCCAGGCTGTCGGCGCGTTGGGTAGAGTCGGCGACGTATGCCTTGGACGCACCCATATAGGCGAAGCCCGAGCCCCCACCAACACCGGCGAGCAACGCAATGACTACGGGAATGAGGAGTTTCTTCATGAGTTCGAACCATCGTGCCGAGGTGATTTCCGCGCGGCGTCATCGCTGCGGGTACGGGTTGCTGCATCATCGGAGGCGCGCACATCGGCGGTGCGCGTAAACCGCGCCAGCGCCACTTCGTCCATGCCTAGTCGGTCCTTCTGTGCCGCATCAGCGGTCCACTGCTCCGCGTGGCGGTCCTTCAAGCGGTCCAAAATGCGACGATCGCGCGCCGCGTCCTCAAGAACCCTCTGGGCGCTGACGACCACATCATCGGCCGCACGAACCTCCTCGCCGGCCTGCGCCACTCGCGCGTCCAGCGACTGGAGCACGATTCCCAGCTGTTGAAGATGCCCGACGCGCGGCGTCGCCTGCTGCGCGGCGTTCGTCTGTGCGCGCGACGTGGTGTGCAGCTCCTCGATGGTCTTCTGCGCCTCGCGAGCCACGTCGGCATCGTCGCGCGCCGAAACGAGTTCCCGGGCGCGCGCTTGCTCAGCCTGCTGGCGCAGTTCAAGGATGCGTTGCAACCGAAATTTGAACATCATCGACGAGCCATCGCGACCGACGCCTCGATCGCGTCGGCGATCCTCGCGAGCGCCGTATTGGTGTCGCCGTAGAGCGACGTTTCATCCGGACGCTGTCGCAGGAATTCCAGCGACCGCTCGCGATACAGGATGGCCGCATCGACGTAGGCATCGCTGCCCTTCTGGTATGCACCCACCATGATCAGGTCTTCCTTCTCGCGATAGGCGGCCTCAAGTCGCAAGAGCGCGCTACCGGCACGGCGTTGCGTCTCATTGATGATATGGTCCCGAACGCGACTCTTGGATTCGAGGATATCGATCGAGGGAAAGTGATTCTGGGACGCGAGCTTTCGCGTCAGCACGATGTGTCCGTCCAAAATTGAGCGCGCGGCATCGGCCACCGGCTCGTTGAAATCGTCGCCGTCAACCAGCACGGTATAGATCCCCGTGATCCCGCCGCGCGCACCATTGCCCGCGCGCTCGAGGAGGCGCGGCAGCGCGGCAAAGACCGATGGCGGATAGCCCTTGGTCGTTGGCGGTTCACCGGTGGCCAGCCCAATCTCGCGCCACGCCATGGCGACACGCGTGACGGAGTCGACCATCAGCAGCACATCTTTTCCTTGATCGCGAAAATATTCGGCGATGGCGGTTGCCACCAAAGCCCCGCGCGCACGCACCAGTGCGGCCTGATCACCGGTCGCGACAATCACAACCGACCGCGCCAGTCCTTCCGCGCCCAGCGAGTTCTCAATAAAATCGCGAACTTCACGACCGCGCTCTCCAAGGAGGGCAATGACATTGACATCCGCTCGCGCGTTGCGTGCGATCATCCCAAGCATGGTACTCTTGCCAACGCCAGATCCCGCAAAAATGCCGACACGCTGACCACGCCCGATCGTCAGCAAGCCGTCAATGGCCCGCACACCGGTCTCCATCGGGCGATCAATGATCTCGCGCTCCAGCGGATTCGGAGGTTCGGCGGCAAGTGGAACACGATCGATCACATCGACCTTGCCCTTCCCGTCGATCGGATGGCCGAGTCCGTTCAGGACGCGACCCAACAGGCCCGGACCGACGTCAACGCCAAAGGTGCGGCCGAGCGGCTGCACAGAACTGCCCGGGTGCATGCCGTCAAGCTCTCCGAGCGGCATGAGCAACACACCGCGCTCGTGAAACCCAACGACTTCCGCGAGCACGGACCGATCGCGCGCATGGTTCGTGATGCGACACAAGGATCCCAGTCCGACGTCGAGACCAGTCGCCTCAAGCACGAGGCCGACGACACGCGTCACACGGCCGTAGGTCGCAAACCGATCAGCCGGGTCGAGGCGGCCCAGCATCGATTCCACGAGGGGTGTGAGCGCTGCGCCGGGTCCGATACCCAGCGACGGGTCGGCATGTATCGACAGCGTCATGCCTGTACCTGACCAATGCTGCGATACGCGCGCTCCAGCGAGGTATCGACACGGCCGTCGATGATGCGTTCGCGCCCCTCCACGAGACAGCCGCCCCGCACGATGTGCGGGTCCGCGACCACGCGAACCTCGTGGGTCGCCGCATGATTACCCTCGGTGCCGATGCCGCTACAGGACGCGGCGTCCTGCGGGTGCAACCGTACAATGATCTGCTGGTCTATCGGAAACTGCATCAACGCGCGCTGCACCAGATCGCGAACGATGCTCGGATCAATGGTGACCTCTCGTTCAACGATGTGACGCGCCACGGCCACCGCGAGCGCCGCGATGTTCTCTTCGGCGTTCGCAGTCCATCGTGCGGTGTGCAGTTGCACCGAGGCAATGGCATCCGCCAGCGCCGCGAGTACCGATGCGCGTTCGTCGACGCCGACGTCGGCCATCACCCGTTCTGCATCGCGATAGCCGTTGGCATAGCACTCGGCCTCCACCCGGGTTCGTTCAGCCGCATCACGCGCCCGCTCGTCCATCGCGGGCGCGGGCTCGCCGTCCGCGACCCTCGCAAGCGCGCGGCTATCGGCCGAGAGGGAGCTGAAGATGTCGGGCATTTCGAGTTCATCGAGGGCCCACGCGGTGGCGTGCAGTGGAGGCATCGGCCGATCAGACGATGACATCGTCAGTACCGGCGCTCAACACGATTTCTCCGGTCTCTTCGAGCGCGCGGATCTTCGACACGATATCGCTTTGTGCGGCTTCGACGTCGCGCATCTTGACGGGACCGAGGAACTCGATCTCTTCTTTGAGACCTGCGACCGCGCGCTGAGACATCGTTCCCATGATCTTGGAGCGCAGTCCTGGGCTCGCGGCCTTGAGCGCCAGCGCCAACTGCTTGACATCGACTTCGCGCAACAGACGCTGCAGCGACTTGTCGTCGAGCGCCGTGAGATCTTCGAACACGAACATGAGGTTCTTGATCTGGTCGCTGAGTGCGGAGTCGCGCTCGGCCACAAGATCGAGGACTTCCTTCTCTAGCGTCGCGCTGACCAGGTTGAGCACCGCGGCAACCGCCGCCGGCCCCCCCACAGAGCTCATCCCTTGCGCGAACGCCATGTCGGCTTCACTGCCAATGGCACGTTCCACGAGCGAGATCATGTCTGGTGCCACCTTTTCCATCTTGGCGATACGGAACATCACGTCGCCGCCCAGCGCGGGATCGATCTCGCGGATGATCGCTGCCACGTGCGACGGATCGAGATGGGCAAGGATCAGCGCGATCGTCTGCGGATGCTCTCCACGAAGCGTATTGCTGAGCTGCTGTGGATCCGCGCGGCGCAGGCGGCCAAAGCGATCACTATCGGCCAGTTGTCCTTGAATGCGCTTGAGAATGACGCTGGCCTTCGGCGCACCGAAGGCCGCTTCAAGGACCTCTTTGGCGAACTCCACACCACCCGTACTAACGGAATCCACGCCGAGCGTGAGCTCAAGCCATTCCGCAAGCACGGCCGACACGGTGCTGGGTGGAATGCGATCCAGCTGTGCCACCTCCAGGGCGACCGTCTCGACCTCATCCGCCTCCAAGCCACTTGTGATCTTGGCCGCGTGTTCAGTGCCCAGTGCCATGCAGACGATCGCCGCTTTCTGGCGCCCCGTCAGACGTTCGGGGGCCCAGCGATCAGTGTCTTTCGCGAGTGCGGTAGCCATGTGTCAGATATCAGCGTTCAGGAGCGAAGCCACGTGCGCGTGACGCGGAGCGCTGCGTCTGGGCGCTGGTCGACCGTCGCAATCGCCTGTTCGCGCTCGGGTGTCGTCGTCGGCGGTGGCAGCATGATCTGACGGCGTGCATCCCCGTCAAGCTGCGCTTGCATCTGATCATCCGCTGCCCGACCGGCAGCGGTGTCCAGCGCGCTTTGCATTTGCGACGACGCGGGTAAGGCCGGGTAGTTCATGCCGGCAGCAAGCGATGCTTGTTCCGTGTTGACGGGCGCCTTTTTGGGTTTGAGCGCCAGCAGCATCAGTACCGCGAGTATCAACAGCACGACCAACGCCGCGATCGCGACAATCGGTTTGGGGTTACTTTGGACGCGCGCGAGCATATCCGGCGCGACAACAGAATCTTTCCTGGCAAGGATCGGGGTCGGCAGATCGAACGGGGCACTGACCACCGAAATCATATCACCGCGCGCTGAGTCGACGCCAAGCGCCGAGCGCATCAGCGTTTCGATGCGCGCAATTTCGTCAGGCGTGCGGGTCGTAATCGTTGGCGCGACAACTGTGGCGGTCGCGGACGTGTCGGTGATTGGCGCCGCGGTTACCTTGTCGGCGATCAACACCGCCACGGTGAGCTTTTTCAGATTCCCAATCGCGCCGCTAAAACTTTCCACACTCCGCGTGTTCTCGTACGCGGTGGCCGTCTGCGTATACCCAGCGCCCTGCTGGGGCGAACTGGGCGTGACCTCCGACTTCTGCTCCGTCGACAGCGCCTGCTTCTCAGGATCCACGGCCTGCGTGGTCCGCTCGACTTTGTCGAAGTTGATCGATGCAGATACCTGAACGCGCGCATTCCCGGGACCGACAAGGCTCGAGAGAATCTTGTCCGCCTTCATTTCCATGTACGACTCAACCTCGCGCTGTGCGGCGAGCTGTCGACTCGAGAGTCCGGCCATCGAGCCGTCATCCTGCATCGTGAGCGCTTGCCCGCGCGCATCAACAATGGTCACGTGCTCCGGATCAAGGCCGCCGACACTGCTGGCGACAAGACTCGCGATGCCTTGCACCGTCTCTGGCTTCGGCGTCGTGCCGTTCGACATCGTGAGCGTCACCGAGGCCTTCGAATGCCGTTCGTTCTCTTTGAAGAGCTTGTCGTCTTCCAGCGCCAAGTGGACTTGCACCGCTTCCACGTTGGCCAGAGCACCGATGGAGCGTTCCAGTTCCCCCTCAAGGGCGCGCCGGTAATTCACCTTCTGCGTAAAGTCCGTCATGCCCCACGACGGTCGATCAAACAATTCCAATCCCGGCCGGCCGCCGCCTGGCATCGTCTCTGCAGCGAGATCCACGCGGGCTTTGACCATATCCGTGCTCGCGACCCGCACGGTCGTCCCCGTCACGTCGAGCTCGTGGGCAATGCCCAGTTCCGTCAGCTTATCGGTCACCTTCTTGACTTGTCCGACAGGCAGATCCGCATACAACGGGACCATGGTCGGACGCGTCGCCCATTGCGATACGCCGAAGACCGCCGCCGTGACCGCGATGCCGACGGCGATGATCGCCGCCTGGCGACCACCGCTCATCCGACCGAAAATTGATTCAAAGAAAGACGCCATGGGAAATCGCTGGGGCTCAGGACTGCATCGAGATCACGGACCGATAGGCTTCAACGGCCTTGTTGCGCAGTTCGATCAAGAGATCGAGCGCGATTCCTGCTTCTTCACTGGCGGCCATGACTTGGTGGAGTTCGACATTCTCTCCCGCGGCAAAGCGCTGGGTGAGGTCGCCACTCCTGTCGCGCGCGTCGGAGACTTCGTTCAGCGCGCGCGTCAGCGTGCTCCCAAACGAGTTGTCGCCTTCGCTGATAACCGGTACCTGCTTCGCGCCCGTATCACGCCCGATGAGATCGGGTAGCGAGCGCGTGAGGAGATCAAGACGTGTTTGCATAATCGTGGCTCTCGGGATCAGGCGCGAACATCAAGGCGCACGCCGCGGACCGACGGCGGCGTGGGATGGGACACGGCCTTGATCCGACCGTAGGTCAGCGGGCCGAGGGTAGCGCTCTTCGCAAAAAAGTTGCGCTCGTCATTCGTGAGTACGCTCCACAACGCCGGGTCCGTACCAGCGGGCGCATCGACCGGCACAGTGCTCTGCGCCGCACCATGCCCGGCAATCGGCGCTTGGGCTTTGAGTGCCGGCTGCGCGCTGGTGGCGTTGCTTGCGGCGCTCGACCCTGGACGGGCCTGCGCAGCACGTTCGGACAGCGGACGCATGGCATCCGGTCGACCGAGGGCGTGGAGGTTTGCGAGGAGTGGATTAGTGACGCCGTTGATGCTCATACCGTGGGTTGTGGAAAGACGCTGCGGACCGGGGACCGATGTGGCTTCGGAGAGGAGGAGGAGGAATTCACATCAATCCCCGGACCCGCGGCGTAGTGAGGAGAGGGCATCAAATGTCGAGTGACGCGCGCAGAATCGACTTCGCGGTTTGGAACACCGCGGCGTTGGCTTCGTACATGCGCTTCGCGTCCATCAGTTTCACGAGTTCTTGCGTGGTATCGATGTTGGGATAGCGCACATAGCCGCTGGCATTCGCATCGGGATGTCCGGGCTCATAGACCAAGCGCCCCTCACCTTGGTCCTCGGCGATGCCCGATACGCGCACGCCATACTCGCCGGCATCCGGACCCGCGCCGGACGCGCTGCGAGGAAGGACCGGCACTTCGATGGCGCGCGGTCCATCGCCAGCCGTGAGCGGTGCGTCGAATTGGCTTGGACCCGCCACGCCGTTGGGCGAAACGCCAAGTCCCGCACCCGAAGCCCCATCGCCGTACATCGCGTTCTGCGACGTTGACGCTTCGAGCACGACGTCGCGTCGCTTGTACGGTTGCCCATCGGCGCCGCGCGTCACGTCGGCATTCGCCATGTTCTGCGCGATCGTTTCCATCCGTTGGCGCTGTACCGACAGGCCGCTGCCCGCGATCGCCAAGGAGCGGAACATTGGGCGGATGCCCGATTGACTCGGCAGTGGCAGGAGCGACGGGCTCTTGATCGGCGGAATCGGCATCAGACGCCGGTGCCCTTGATGGCGCCGCGAAGACTCGCATACGTCTTTTCGAGAAGCTTCGAGGTCGCCAGGAATCGGATTTGCTCATCGGCGAGCGCGATCATCTCGTCCTCGACATTGATCGGATTGGCGCTCGCGGACGCCGTCTTTCCGTTGGCGGCCAGCGAAAACCCGTCGCCATTTTGCAGCGAGGCTTTGCTGACGCGGTCGGCGATGGTACGCGACCGTTCGACGCTCCGATCGAGCGATGTCTTGAGCGATGACGCTGAGGTGACGCGATCGACGAATCCGAAAAGCATCGGCGAGTTCCGTGGGAGAAAGGCGAACGTCTCTGCCACGGTGAAAAGCAATGCGCGGGCCAAACTCCGCATCCATCACATACTTTGGCAATTGCCGCGACAATTGGCGAAGCCAAACTCCTGCAAAGAAAGAACTTACAATTCATCCGGCAATACGTGCCGATCGCCTCGCATGGCGAAGACTGATGCGATGTTGCGAACAAATACCGGGTAAAACGGAAAATCCTGCCGCCACCGAAGTGGTCGTAGTTGCCTACCAACCGGCACGAACGGTGGTCGGCAGGATCTTCCGGACCCAGGCGCTATTCGTCGTCGATCTCCGATTCGCGTCCTGGACCATTCAGCTTGTTGCGCAGCGTTCGCACGCTGATCCCCAACAATTCTGCCGCCCGCGTTCTGTTGTTGGATGCGGCGACCAGGGCATGCTGGATCAGCACGCGTTCCGCATCGCCCACGTTCATGCTCGCGAGACTGATCGAGCCTGGGACGGCACTGTTGACCACGGCATAGTTGCCGCTCGGATTCGTCACCGACCTTGGGCGAATTGCCGTGGACCCAAGGGAATGGGCCAGTCCGAAACGCGTCCCTTCCAGAGAATTCTGTTGAATCATCGAGTCGGTGGTCAGGATGACTGCGCGTTCAATCACGTGCTGCAGCTCTCGGATGTTGCCCGGCCACGCGTACTTTTGCAGGGCCTCAAGGGCGCTGGGCGCTATGCCTTCGATCTTTTTCCCAAGCTCTGCGGCATTGCGGAGCGCGAATCGCAATGCCAAGACCGGGATGTCCTCAACGCGCTCCCGTAACGGCGGGATGAGGATCGGGATCGTCGACAGTCTATAGTAGAGGTCCTGCCGGAAATGGCCGACGTCGGCCTCCGCGGCGAGGTCGCGGTTGGTGGTCGCCACGATGCGTACGTCTACCTTGATTGATGACGTTCCACCCACGCGCTCAAACTCCTGTTCCTGCAAAACGCGAAGGAGCTTTGCCTGCAGGTCCAAACGCATCTCCGAGACTTCGTCCAGCAAGAGCGTGCCTCGGTTGGCGCGCTCAAAGGCACCCTCAACTCGTTTGATCGCACCGGTGAACGCGCCCTTTTCATGTCCGAACAGCGCGGATTCGATCAATCCCTCGGGAAGTGCCGCGCAGTTCAGTTTGATGAACGGACGGTCACGTCGTTCGCTCTGATCATGAATCGCTCGCGCAAACAGCTCTTTGCCGGTCCCCGACTCTCCTTGAAGCAGCACGGTAGCCCGCGTCGGCGCTGCCATCGACACCGTCTGCAGGATGCGGCGAATCGGTGGCGAATCGCCAATGATCTGCCGCTCGTTGCGGAACTGCATCACCTCTTTGCGAAGCGACTCGTTCTCGCGGCGGAGCCGAACAAACTCGAGCGCCTGCTCGACGGCGAGCTCGAGTTGCTGGGGGCGAATCGGTTTGGTGATATAGTCGACGGCACCGGCTTTGATCGAGGCAACTGCATGCTCGATGCTCGCGTACCCTGTCAACATGATGAGGGGAATGTCATACCCCTCGCGCGTCAGAAGCTGGATAAACTCCAGTCCCGAAAGCCCAGGCATTCGGTAGTCCGAAATGATCAGGTCAACGCCGCCGCGTTCCAAGACCTGAAGTGCCTGCGGTACTCCTATTGCTCCTACCGGGGTGTGCCCCGCGCGGCTGAGTGTGTCGTCGAGAATCAGTCCGACACTTGGTTCGTCATCCACGTACAGGATTGTCGCCATGTAGTACGTTCGGGAGGGAGAAAGAACATTCGGTCGGGGCCGATCGGTGACCCCGCTCACGAAGACGCGTCCTCGCGCACGAACACGCGTCACCTATAGTATGTGGCATTTGTGTCCTCCCGGCAAACTTGTCCGCCTCCCAAAATTTGTTGACTGCGCAGATATGTGATCTTTCCTCGAAGGGTTAAGACCTCGGAGGAAGCGTCCGATACTGTCTAAGGTCCGCCTTCCGTGTGTTACGACCGTACCGGTTCGTAACCGCCCGGGGCCTCGTCGCTTCTCCCGATGCGCGTCACCAATCAGATGATCACGCGAAACAGCCAGGCGCGCCTGCAAACAGGCTTGCAGGGCATCGATCGGCTGCGCGAGGATATCTCGTCCGGCGTTTCGCTCAGAAAGGTCTCGGATGATCCCACGGCCGCCGGCACCGTTGTGCGCCTCAACAGCTCCCTGCGCGCGATCACCCAATATCGACGGAACATCGACCTCGGCCTTGCCCGTGCCTCCCGTGAGGATGTCGTGCTGGATCAGCTGTCCAACGGCCTGAACCGCGCGATCGACCTGGGGATCTCGGCGGCGAATGGCACCGCGACCGCACAAACACGGCTCATCGCAAAGGCCGAGGTGGACCAAGTGATCAGCAGTGCGGTCGAGCTGGCCAATACGAAGATGGGCGACGAGTATCTGTTCGGCGGCTCGCGTGCTGGTGAGCGGCCGCTACGAGTACCGCCAACCCCAGCCGACGGATTCTCCGCGCTCACGTTGGCGGGCAATCCCGTCAACCCCAGCGGCGCGATCGAGCTGGAGATCGGCGAAGGAGAATTCGTCGCGCCGACGCATAACGCCACGGAGGTTTTTCTCTCCACCAACGCCCTCGAGTCGCTGCGGGCGCTTTCCACCGCGCTCGGCAACAACGATGTGCCGGCTATTCAAGCGGCGATGGATGCAGTCACCGCCGCCAACGGACAGGTGCAAGGCCTGCTCGGTTCCCATGGCGCGCGCGTCGACGCTATGGAGAGCGCACGCCTCACGCTCGGATCGACCGAGCTCTCCCTCAGCGGCTACCGCGCCGATCTTCGCGACACAGACGTGGAATCGGCCATCGCGTCGTTGGTCAGTAAACAAACGCTGCATCAGGCAGCGATGAGCGCGACGACGCGCATTCTCGGCCTGAGCCTCGCCAACTACCTGTAAGACGCCAATGCCCTCAATCACACACGCCGATCCGTCACCACTCGCGCTGCCCACGCGTACCGTCACCTCCGCCATTCTTGGCGAGATCGAGGCTGCGCCCGGCGTCTTTATGGCCTTTCCGACGCCCCTGTGGGGATTCGCGGAACATACCGAATACGCCCTGTTGCCGGCGGCGCGCGATGGACTGTGGTGGATGCAGTCCGTACACGACACGGCGCTCATTTTTCTCTTGGCTGATCCGTTCACACTTGATCCGACATATGGCATCGACCTCGGAGAGTCCGAGCGCGCGGCGCTGGACATTGAAGAACCATCCGACGCCTTTGGCCTGGTCATGATCACGCTTCCCGCCGCGAGCGAGGACGGCGCGACGGCGAACTTCCGTGCCCCGATCGTCTTTAACCTGACCAAGGGGACTGGGATGCAGGTCGTCAGCCGCGACGACGCACATGCGCTTCGGCGACCGGTCACGCTGGATGCCTTCCCACCGCAGCCCGACGGCCTGCGGATTCGGGCGGCCTAGGGCCTCGCTGACGGGCGTGCCGAAAAGGCGACCCAGAAGGACGTTCAGGGCGGCAGGATGTGCCGCCTGCGAAACAGCCTGGATGGCTAAGCGATTGATTTGTTGTGACATGAGACGTGGCACGGCGTCTGCATAAGTGACGGTTTGATCGTCCTGCCCACGCTCCGTTGCCGCCTCTTATGATACACACTCCCGATCTCTCGCTCGGTTTCTCAACGTTTGCACCACCAACCGACTCGCCGGTCGACTCGCCGCCGCTCTTGGTCGCTGGTGTCGCGGGGCTTTTCGAAGATCGCCGCCGTCGTCCCCGCCGTGAGCATGCTGACCCCCTGCTTGTCCTTGAAGATCGCATTCCCAACGATCGTCATGTGATCGACGAGGACGATCTGCTGGCAGTGATCGCATCGCTGCGTGGCAACGGCCGCGTGCGAGGATCGACCGTTGGGATGTTTGAGATGGCATTCGCCGCCGCGACCAGCGCATCGCATGCCATCGCCGTCTCGGGCGGAACGGCTGCACTTCACCTCGCGTTGCAGGTGGCTGGGATCGGTCCCGGAGACGAGGTCATCGTGCCGGCGCTGGCCTCCGCGGCGTGTGCAACGTGCGTGCGATATGTCGGAGCGACCGCGGTGTTTGCGGACGTTTGCGCGGAGACGCTCACCATCAACGTGTCGCACGTCGCGTCGTTGATCACTCGCCGTACGCGGGCAATCATCGCCGTGGATTATGCGGGGTTGCCCGCCGATCTCGGCGCGCTGCAGGCGCTCGCCGCACAACACGCGTTGATGCTCATCGAAGACGCTGGCACCACACCGGGTGCCGAGTTCGAAGGTTGTCGTGTTGGCAGCGTTACCGACTGCACCGTATTCAGTTTGCTGCCGGGCCAGCAGGCGTCTATCGGTCAGGCGGGCATGATCACGACCAATGATGCCACCGTCGCCGAACGTTTGCGCGAGTTGCGCCATTTTGGTCTTCGCACCGGCACCGCTGGTTGTGAGACACCGGCCTTCGGTGCAATCGCCAGACGTGAGCAGGACGTTGTATCCCTCGGGTTCGACTATCGCGTCAGCGATGCGCACAGCGCGCTCGGGCTGCGTCAGCTGCAACGGCTCACCGACAGAACTGCTCATTGTCAGGCGCTCGCGCAACGGTACCGTGCCGCATTCGCGGGGATTCCGGCTCTCGTGACGCAAACGATTCCTGTGGATCGCACGCATGCCGTTCAACAATTTCCGATACGGCTGGAGGCCGCCGAACCGGCGGAAGCACGGGAGTCGCTCTGCCAAGGCTTACGTGCTCGCGGCATAGACGCGAGTCCGCCGGCTCGACCGATCTATCTGCACCCCTACTGGCGTGAGCTGGGCTACAACCGTGGCCTGTGTCCTGTCGCGGAACTGGCGTCCGAGAGTCTGCTCACACTGCCGCTGTGGTCTGGCCTTTCGTTTGACCTGCAAGAGCGGGTGATCGACGCCGTGCTGGCCGAAGTGGCTGTGTATGCGTAAAGGGGGGTGCAGGGTGATCGTCCCGGCGCATCACGCTACGACTGTGGCAGAACCCGGACGTTGTACGCGCCACAGCGCGCACGCGACGTAGGCATGCGCGCGCTCGACGTCGTGATACGTACTGACGCGTCACCGACCGTCGCCCCAGAGCACGCCGCCCGAAGTCTGCCGCTGGCCGAAGCACTCCGCGCCGCTGGTCACACGGTTGCCCTGGCCAGCGCCAGCGTGCCGCTCGCGCTCCGACACCGATTTGAGGCGTTCGGCGTCACCTTCGTGCCCGTTGATGCGGCGATTGGCAGCGTAGATGACGCGCAACAAACGACGCGTCTTGCCCGGGCGCGCTCGTCCGACTGGATTCTTGCCGATGGCAGCGGCTTCAATCTTTCGTGGCAGCGTGCAGTTCGCCGGGGAGATGCCCGCGTACTGATGCTTGATGACCATGCCGCTCGGCCGGCGTGGGACGCGGACGTGATCCTCAATCCCAACATCGGGAGCACGATTGACGCGTACACGCGATCGGCTCCGTCTGCCGTGGTCCTTGCGGGGGCCTCATATGCGTTGATTGGGAGCGAGTTTGCCGCGTGGCGTGCATGGTCACGCCAGATCCCCATCATCGCGCGGCGCGTGCTGGTCATGCTCAGTGAGATCGACCCTCACAACCTCAACGCACTCGTGATCGCCGCGATACAAGCGAGCCCGGATATCACAGCGCGCATCGTCGTCGATGCAATCAACCCGCATGTCGAATCACTCCGCACCTTGATCTCGGCGGACCCCGACAACGCTGATCGCATATCCGTGCTGACGACCGTGGAAGACATCCCTTCCTTGATGGCGTGGGGCGACGTCGCGATCACCGAGGGTGGAACCCGCCTGGCAGCGATCGCAGCGATGCAACTGCCCGCGTTGGTGGTCCACGGCGACCGCCGCAACACCCATGCGCTCAAGGCGTACGTGGGCTCGGGAGCCGCATGGTCGCTTGGCGCGGCGAATGCGCTTCAGGCATCGCGCCTGCACCACATGATCGCGGCCCTGTGCGACGACCACACGGTCAGAGAGCACATGGCACGCGCGGGCGCGCGGCTGGTGGACGGCGGCGGCGCGGAACGCGTGCGCGGCCTGATGGAGTCGTGGCGGTAGGGGGCCGAAGGAAACGGTCGCTTTCCGGAAGCCCGCTCACGGTCAGGCCGCTTCGCTGACGCTCGTGGGAACCGGGTACCCGAAGGCCTCCTGTGCCAACGTGTCGAACATGCGCTGCAGGCCGTGCCCGTACTCCGTCCCGCTGAGAAACGGCGCTCCGGGGAGCGCAGCGCCAATGGCGGCCCGCAGATTGGCGTTCCAATCGTGATCGGATGCCAATCGCACGGCGAGATCGACATACGCGTCGGTGTCAGGCGCGATCAGTTCGTGGAGCCCAATCGACGACACGATACTGGCATCGCCGGTCCCACGAAGCCAGGGAGACCGTCGCGTGGCAACCGGTACGCACGCCTGCAGGGCGAGCGCCACCGATGTCGAGCTTCCGTGAGGAAATGTGCCGAGGTAGACGCTGGTGAAATCGAGAATTTGTTGTGTATCTCGCGGACTGAGCTCGCGCAATACGATGACGCGGCCGCGGTCCACACCCTCCAGAGCGCAGACGGTGTCGAGCAAACCCGATAACGTGGTCTTCCCTCGAACACCGAGCCAGCCGGGGTTGAACGGCGCCAGCACCAGACGGCTGTGTGGTGTCCGCGCAAGCGCCCGAATCCACGTGTGGGCAAGCAGTGGCACAATCTTGTCCACGGCGCCACCGTTGTAAAAGACCGGCACATTTTCAGCAATCCCCAACGTCTGGCGCGTGATCACACGGTCAGGCACCTCGCGACGCACCGGCGGATAGCTCAGCAGCACGCGTGGAATTTCGGCAAGTGTCTCTCGGCACTCTGACATCACCGAGGCGCGTGATTCGGCCGGTGGTGCAACGGTCGCGACGTGGGTGAAGCTCGGGAGGCCGGTGGCCAGCGGCACGTGGCTATTCATCACGACCTGGATGCGTGCCAGACGCGCGCTCACCATACACTCGGTCGGCGTGACGCCGATGGTTGCCGCATACGAATACACGAAGATGTCGAGATCGTCCTCGTGGACGCGGTCGATCATCTGTCGAACGGACAACCCATGCAGCGAATGAATCGCCGTTGCGATCGCAAAGATGCGCCGATAGAGACTGATGTCGTGCTCGCACTGTCGGTCGACCAGGTCGTGTGAGTACAGCACGAGTTCGTAGCGCTCGGGATCAAAGTGCTCGAATTGGGCGCAGAAGGCGAGGGGATCTGGGTGACGCATGATCGTGCGGATCAGGAATCCCAAACGAATCTTCCGTCCGCGAGGGCGGGGGCCAGGGCCTGCGATGCGCGATCCGCGCAGCACGTTGGCCTGTGCGGTCACCGTTTCCAGGAGCGCGGCACGTGCATCAAGGACGGCCCGGATCGAGACGTCGCTGTAGATGATCATGCCGATATCGAGGCGCTGCAGCACCTGATTCAGCATCAACGGGAGGCGCGCGGACAGTCGTGCATCCAGGATTTGCGCGCGCAGCCACTGCAGCATGTCGGCAAGCCAGGTGACGTAGCGGGCGTCGTCGCCCATAGTCCGGAAATTGGGGCGTCGGAACAGCCACGCCAAGTAGCGCTCGACCACCACATCAGGGCAGGCGTGCAGGTCCTGCATCAGCGGCATCTCGTGCGGTGACACGTGCAGCACAGCGATCAGGAATGCGTGGATCGCCATCGGATGGTTCCATCCCGTGCCCATGATGCCGTGCGCGGCGGCAATACGCTGCCTCGCGGCCTCAGGCCTGTCGTGTATCAATCCTGTGTGCACAGGTGCCTCGCCGACCGCGAAGAGTGCGGACCTCAGGATCGTGTTGGCTTCGGCGGCGGTACACGCGCCGAGTTGCGCGCAGAACTCCTCGCGTGCGCGGCGAAGCTCGTCGACCAGTTGGGCGTCCGGCGCGGGGGCAATGAGCGGCCAGTCATGCGCCGCGCGCAGTCGCACCGCGATGTCTTCAATGATGTCCGTGAGCGTGGCACAGGTACTGGCGGCGTCGAGTGACATAGAGAGCGGTATGATGCGGTACTAGGCGCTTCGCGCCAAGGAATGCTGGGCCACTGCCGGCGGCTGCGCACGCTGGGCACCATGCAATTGGACGGTCTGCAGGAGCGCTGCCGCCATCTGTGCCAGCGTCAGCCGCTCGCGGGCCGTGCGCAGCCCACGCGTCGCGCGGGACTGCAGCGCGGCCGATTCTCGCGTTGAGTCAGACACCACGTCCGCAATACTCTCGGGGCCGCCGTCCCAGACAACAAAGGCGTCGTGCCCGACACGCTCGCGAATGACACGGTTGGAATCGGAGACGACCACCGCACCGGCGTGAAGGCCGAGTACCAAGCGATCATGCATCGAATCCGTCGTGCCAGGTTGCACGTTGAGCACCACACGACTATTTGCCATCATGCGCCGAACCACCGGCAACGGTGCGGGCGGGAGAAAGGTGGCGCGGCTGGTCGGCGACTGCAGGTGTGACCAGTCGCCGCCGACGAAGGTGACAGGAACAGACAAGAGGGCGCGAGCGACGGCGGTGGCACGACGAAGACGCGCGAGGTGATCGGCTCGCAGCACCAGCGTATGGTAGGCCACCGAAGGCGCGTGTTCCGTGCTTATCCCAAGTAACGCCGCGTGCGCGCGCGCCACCTCCCACACGCGCTGCGGCGCGTGCTGGGCACCCAGCGCCGCGGCCACCTCAAACACAAAGCGGCGCGACGAGGCGTCCAGCGTCGCGCGGAGTTCGCGCTCATAGCGCAGCGGGTCGCCGCCCTTGCTCGCGAACATCGCCCCATACGCGCGCGCCGCGAGAGGCCGTTCGCCGTCGGTCGACGGCGTGGACGCAAGACGAAACAGGCCGCGCCAGCTGCCCCGCGGCGAAATTTCCACGGACACATCGTGATGGCCATCATCACCGTGCAACAGCATCAGCTGTTCGGAGGCCGTCAGGTGCCGCGTTGGAAAGTAGCAGGGATTGTCGAGCATCAATCCCACGTACGGAACCGCCAGCACGTCGTAGAGCAGACGGTCATTGGCGATGATATCCGCTCCGTACCCCGAGTATGCGCAGAAGAAACGCACCCGATCCTCGCGCTGAATCCGCCGAAGCTCCGTGGCGAGCGAGAGTCGCGTGAGATCCACGACCTCTGTCGTCCATCCGTGCGCCATGAGCGCGCGGGCAAGGTCCGTGGTGAGATACGAGAGCACGCCATAGCTGCTGTCCCCAATGAATAGGACGACGTGGCGTCGGTCCTCGGTGGCGGTCCCCATGCGTAACCTATCCGCCGAAGTGGGTCCGGATCACGTCGGCAACTCGACTGACCTGATCCTGCGTAAGCGTGGGGAACATCGGGAGACTTAGCAGCGTGGCAGCGGTCTGCTCCGTCACCGGCAACGAGCCCGCCGCATACTGGAGGTGCGCGTAGCATTCTTGTCGATGCAGCGGAATCGGATAGTGCAGCCCCGATTCGATGCGCGCGGAGGTCAATGCGTGGCGCAAGGCCTCGCGATTCGCGGTGCGCACGACGTACAGATGCCAGACATGGTCGGCATACGCGGCTGTGCGCGGCAGTTCAAGCTCGGAGATATCGGCAAGCGCCTCGGCGTACCAGCCTGCGACCCGTTGGCGGCCCGCCGTCGCGGACGCGAGCTCCCGAAGTTTGATCCGAAGGATCGCGGCTTGAATGGCGTGCAATCGACCGTTATAGCCTTCAGAAACGTGCACGTACTTCTCACGCTGCCCGTGCTCACGCAACCGCCGCACGCCTTCACGAATGGCGGGGTCGGCCGTCGTCACCGCGCCCCCTTCGCCGCAGGAGCCAAGGTTCTTGCCCGGATAGAAGGAAAACGATCCGGCAATTCCGATCGACCCGACCGCTCGGCCACGGTATCGTGCGCCGTGAGCCTGCGCCGCATCTTCTACCACCCACAGCCCGTGCTTTCGTGCGCACGCAAGCAGGGGATCCATGTCCGCAGACTGCCCGTAGATGTGCACAGGGACAATGCCGACCGTTCGCGGAGTGATGGCCGCCGCGACTGCCGCAGGATCAAGCGTCATGGTGACCGGGTCAATATCGACGAACACCGGTCTACCGCCCGCCTGTGTGATCGCCTCCGACGTGGCAATGAAGGTGTGCGACGCCGTGATCACTTCATCGCCAGCGGCCACCCCCAGCGACTGAAAGATGAAGCGCAGCGAATCGGTGCCATTGGCCACGCCAATGGCATACGGCGTGCCCACATATGCGGCAAAATCACGTTCGAAGCCTTCCACATCCGGTCCACCGACGAAAGCGGCGGTGCGCAGCGCGTTGCGGAAGACGGCGACAAGTTCCTCTTCGATCTCGCGATGCGGCGCCACAAGATCAAGAAAGGGTATGGCCTCTGTCGTCTGACGGTCTGTCGGGGCCACCGACATCACGGCGGGGGCGATCATCAGGCGGCTCCCATCACCTGTCGGAGTCGTGCCAGGCTTGGCGCGCGCGCCGCTTCCAGTTGCTGTTGTGCCGCTTCAAGGATGCGGACCACGCGGAGACCGGACCGGCCGTCGCTCCGCGGCGCCGCTCCCGTCTGGATGCACTCCACCAAATGCTCGACCTCAACGGCAAGCGCTTCGCGGCCGCTGATCTGCGGGACGAGCATATCGCCTTGTCGGTAGCTGACAAACTGTTGATACACTTCTTCCGCCGACGAGCTCTTTTCGATGGACACCCCTCGGTCATAGATCCGGATCTTCTCCGAAGGCTCCGCGTCGTCATACACAATCATCCGCTGCGAGCCACCCACAATCGTGCGCCGTACCTTGGCAGGCGCGAGCCAATTCACATGGACATGGGCCAGGACATTGCCTGGATACGTGACCGTGAGGTACGCGATGTTCTCCTGATTGCCGCCTGCGTGTGCCGCCCCGAGACAATGGATCGCGGTCGGGTCCTGGCCGTCAAGCAGGTAGTCGATGATGCTGAGGTCGTGCGGCGCGAGATCCCAGAGCACGTTGACGTCGCTCTGGAACAGTCCAAGGTTGATGCGCACACTATCGATGTAGAACAGATCACCCATCGACCCGTCGTGCATCGTCTCGTACATCTTCTGCACGGCGCCGGTATACACGAACGTGTGGTCGACGGCGCACACAAGCCCCTGTCGATGCGCAAGCGCGATCAGCTCCTCGGCGTGCTCGGTACAGGTGGTGAACGGCTTCATGACCAGGACGTGCTTCCCCGCCAGCAACGCGCGACGTGCAAGCGGGAAGTGTGTTACCGCGGGCGTCGCAATGACCACCAGTCGAACGCGCGGGTCGTCTATCACCGACGCGGGATCATCGTTCGCGGCCGGCACGTGAAACTCACGCGCAATCGCCTCCGCCCGCTCGCGGCGAACGTCGGCGACGCGTTCGACCCGGCACCGTGGATGACGGTCAAAGTTCCGGATCAGGTTCGGGCCCCAATAGCCACAACCGATTATGCCGACGCCGATATCCGCGTGTTGAGTGCTCATCATTGCAGTGACAGGGAGAAGGTGCTCGTTGACGCCCATGTATCCCGGGGCATAGCTAGCGCTCCGTCATACAAGAAGTGGGCCGTGACCATCGCGTGATTGTGCAAAGGCTTGCAAAGCGATGCCGCATGACTACACGTCCTCTGCGCGCACGGCGACGCGGCGCGTGAACTGTTGCAGCAGATCGTAGCCGTCCCACACGTGATCAAAGGCCAGCGCTTGCCCGACCGGCACCACGCGATCAACACCACGACCATTCAGATGGCGCACCGTTGCGACGAGCGCATCGCGGGAAAACCCGAACACGGTCAGCGTCTGATCGCGTCGGCGCAGGTGGGGAGCGAGTTCCTCAAGTGATGTGAGACAAACCTCATGGAACAGGCCGCTGCCGGGCGCAACGCGCTGAAGCCCGTCGAGGGAACCGAGACGAACCACCGTCACCTCAGGGCTGACACGGGTGATGTGCTCCACGCATTCATCTGCAGCACAAGCGGCAGACACCGTGAATTTCCGCAAGGCGCCGCTGGCGTCAATCGTCACCCCGCGACGTGCTGTGGCGCTCGCCACCCGAGTCCAGAAATCCGCAGACACGCGATGCATTGACGCCGCGTTGCCAACCCACAGCACCAGCCGTGGTGAGGCGCAGGCCTGTTGATCGAAGACGAACGCGTCGGCCGCAAACCGGTCGGCAAGCACATCGCGCTCCTCGGCGGTGAGGGCATCGACCGCACCAACGTGCAGCGCGGCAAAACTGTATCGGTCCGGAAACACGAGTTCTATGGCGTGCGGCGCCAACGGCGCGGCACGTAGGCGGCTGACGGCGGCATCGCCACCCCACAACACGCGCACATCGCAGAGTGCCGACAGGGCACGCGTCGGCTCGGCTTCGTGTCCATAACGCACAAAGGCCGTGCCCGCGGCGACATCGGCGTGCACCGGGCGTGCCAGGACCGACTCGGTCAGGAACGCGATATATGCGCCAAGGCCGCTGAGCGTCGTCGACAAACGGACAACGTTGCGATTGCCAACCAGCAGTGCCAGAGCCCAGGAATAGACAAACAACGTGTCCACGTTTGACGGAGGCACATGAAACACGGTGCCACGGGGAACCAGAACGGCATTGTCGCCTTCAATCGCCCGGACGTACTGCTGCAGGCGTCGCGTTTCCGTGGGACGCAGCCAGTACGCAAGGGCCTGCGCGGCGCCGTGGCCGCGGAGTTCTCGATCGGACGCGAGGGCGCGCGAAAGGTCCGTCGTGAAGGCCAGCGTTCTGGCGTCGAACGGTTGCAACAACGGTGCGAGCGAGAATTGCGCGGACACCGACGTGGCGAGGTCCGTACATGCCGGCGCGGCGGCCTCCACGCTCCGTGGTCGTGTTGCGGCCAGCATTACGGCATCCCCGTGGCGATGACGTCACTGCAGCCGCGAAGTTCCGCGCGCGGAACGCGCCCAAGCACACGAAAACCCTTGCCGCATCGAGAACTGTACGGCGCGTCCTCGTGCACGATCACCCCTCGGTCCTCGGTGAGGATCGAATGCCCCGGATAGCTATGCGGCAGCACACTCACAACCTGAATCACGCCCTCCGTCCCATGCGGGACGATTTCAAGGGAGCGCGGATCGCGGATCAGCACGTCGGCGAAATCAGGAGGATAGAGCAATCCATCGTCGCCCTGCAGGAACACACTGCCCACCTGTTCCACCATACCATAGAAATTGTGGATCCGGGTAAGTCCCGTGGCCTCAGACAGCCGTTGCCGGAACACCGCGTCGGTCACGGCGCGTGCCTCGAGCGTCTTCCACCCTCCCGAGTGCACGAGAATACCATTGGAGAGATCGAGGAAGCCGACGGGCAGCTGCTCAATCAGCGCCTGCCACGCGAGGAACGTGAAGCCAAAGATGAGAAAGGGCGCATGCCCATGTTTCGCGAGGAACTGCTCGATGACATCGCGCTGAATCGTCAGCGCATCATCCAGGCAGAACACGTGCGCACCACCGAACGTCATCATGCCAAGAACACCGGCACCGCGAGCAGTGAGTGGCCCCTTCGCTCTGATGATGCCCGGTGCATCAAGCACCAACATCGGCAGACGTCGCGGTCCAAGCAGCGTCCCCATGATGCTCGCCAACGCAACACGCTGTCGCGTGGCGGTCGCGTGATCGAGCACAATGCGGCTGGGTATTTGTCCCGTCGTGCCGCTCGAGACCAACACCGTGGCAATTTCACTGTCCGGAATGCTCTGCAGCTGGTGCGATTTGAATATGCCAACGGGCAGAAAAGGCACCGATGCGAGGTCAGGTGCATCGGCACCGCGGTCATCAAAGAGCGCGTCGATCATGCGCGCGTAGGTTGGTGAGGCCGCGCGATGGTGCGCCGTGAGCGCGTTCAGGCTGCGCAGCAGCATGGGCTGCTTGTCAGCCGCCAACAGCATGTACTGCGGAATGGCGAACTGCTGCTCCCGTTTCCGTGTTTCGACACCACGCGTGGCGGGCAAGGCGACGGCGGTCATGCGCACGCTCGGAGCGTGGGATAATCCACTTTGCCGGACGACGTCCGCGGAAGCTCCGCGATACGCCGCACATCGATGACGCGCTGCTTCACGTTGAGACGTGACGCGATGCGCGCGCGCATCGCCTCGAGATCCACCGCGTCACCGCCTGCCGCAAAGATGATGAGGGCGTTGTCGCCTTCGATGACCGCGGCCGGCGCCGTTGTTCCCGCCAGCGTTTCGAGCATGTCGAGATCCACGCGCACACCAAAGAGCTTGCCCATGCGCTTGAGCCGACCCGTAATCCGAACTGCACCGATGGCACTCACCACGCCGAGATCTCCCGTGCGCAGCACCCCACGCTGTACGTCTCCGAGCGCGAGGTCCTCGCGGGTCGTGGCATAGCCGAGCATCACGTTCGGTCCACGGTATACAATCTCGCCTTCCTCGTCGGGTCCCAGCGGCACACCGGCTTCCGTACACGCGGCAAGTGTGCCTCCCGGAATGGCGCGTCCCGCACATCCGATGTGCTCGGGCAACCAACCGTGGGGTAGAACGGCCATGCGCGCGGTGGCTTCCGTCTGTCCATACATGACATGAAAGCGACCCCCACGTTCGCTCATGAAGGCGTGCGCGCGAAGGGTGGCCGCGTCCGAGAGCCGTCCACCGGCCTGTGTCATGGTCCGGACACTCGACGGAATCACACGTCCGTACCCGAGCCGTTCGAGCATTTCGTAGGTATACGGAACACCCGCCAACGAGGTCACCGCATGCTCGCGTACGGTCGACCAGAAGGCGCCGTCCATGATGCGGTCTTCCGAGAGCACCACCGAGGCGCCGGCCGCCAGATGACTTGTGAGAATGGACAGGCCGTAGGCGTAGTGCAGCGGCAGACACGTGATGGCACGGTCCGCACTCGAGATGTCCAGTGCTACGGCGATCGATCGCGCGTTGGCGGTGAGCGCCGACTCGCTGAGACGAACCAGTTTTGGACTTCCCGTCGATCCCGAAGTGGTCAGGCAGAAGGCGAGCTGGTCATACAGGTCGGATGCATGGGCGGGACGTGACGCGACGACCATGCACGAGACATTGCCCATCTCCACCAGTTCGCCGCCCGACGGTGCCTGATCAGCCTGATCGCGGCTGTCGCCGGAAACAATGAGCTCCGGATGGTACGTGCTCACCAACGCGTCGAGCAGTTCAGGCGCCAGCGCATGGTCCACCAGCACCACCACGTGCCCGGCCTCGCGGAGCGACAAAAAGGCAAGCACGCTCGCCAGATCGTTCCGAACTCGGAGGAAGACAAGCTGCCGACGCGACGCCGTCCAACGCGCCGCCGTGTCACGCACAAGCGCATGGAGTTGGGCGTACGTCAACGTGCTGGTGGTGGCCGGTGACACAAACGCAACGCCATCACACGGCGGATGAAGTCTGCCGATCATGGCGCGTATCCGCCGTCGACCGGAACAATCGCCCCGGTGACGTACGACGCGGTCGGACTGGCCAGAAACGCAATCACCGTCGCCACTTCGTCGGGTCGTCCGGGCCGTCCCATCGGCACGCGACGCTGCGTCTCGACACGCGCCGCCGCCGAGAGATGCGCGACTAACTCCGTGTCGATCCATCCCGGTGCGACGGCGTTGACCCGAATACCCCAGGGCGCGAGTTCAAGGGCGGCCGAACGTGTTGCTGCCTCGATCGCAGCCTTTGACGCGGCGTAGGCGGTCTTTCCGACGGCCGCGCGTGTCGCCAGCACTGACGACACGTTGACAATGGCACCGTGCTTCTGCCGCTGCATGAGTCGTGCAGCGGCCTGCAGACACAGAATGGAACCGGTGGCGTTGATAGCGAAGGCACGCGCCAGCGCGAGGTCAGTGATGGCACCGATCAGTCCAGGCTCCATGACGCCGGCGTTGTTCACGAGGACGTCCAGCCGACGCGACGTCGCGAAGACCACGCGGAAGGCGGCCGCAATCGACGACGGATCGGACACGTCCAGCGAGAGCGCGATCGCCGTCCCGGGGCCCACCGCATTCAGCGTGGACGCGTGCGCCTCCAAAGACGCGATATCGCGACCCGCCATAAAGACGGTCGCGCCATCGCGCACGAAGCGCGACGCAGTCGCGGCACCGATACCGCGCGCAGCGCCTGTCACCAACGCGACGGCCGGATCCGCCATCAGAATGCGATGCCGTGTCGGCCAAGAATCGTTGTCGCGTCACCAAAGGTGCTGAGCGACAAGACGTCGTCGGTCTCCAGCATGACATCGAACTCGGCTTCAAGTGCGATGACCAACTGCAGGTGCGCCACCGAATCCCATTGCGGCGTTTCACGATACGCGAGACCGCTGTGATCGACGTCCGGCGCGAGCTCCAAGGCCGCGGTAAAGACCTGCTGAAGACGGGTCACGTGGTTGGCGGTGATCACGGGTGCGAGGACTGTCATCGGGGAGCTCCTTGGGTGCGGGAAGTGCGTTGCGCCCACGCGACCGCAGTGGCGCGCAGGGGTTCCGGTGCGTACCGGTCGGCAGTCAGCCGATAGTCGAAGTACTCCACACCGCGAATGACATGCTGCCCGCTGCGCTCGAAGCCGAGGCGAGCGTTGATGTGCTGCATCACGCCGTTATCATCGCGCACGCAGGTGGTGACGGCGCGCAGGTCGAGCCGCGCGAATGCGACATCGAGAAGCAACAGCTCGGCCTCCAACACGTAGGGCCCCTGCTTCGAGAGCAACGGATCGGCGACAAGCCGGCCCTTCTCCGCCATCGAACGATCGTCGGCGATACCATACAACGCGGTCGCACCCACAACCGCCCCGTCCTTTCGAACGATGGCCCACTGGAGGTCGTCGGTTTTGTTCAGGTAACTCGCGAACCATCCCGCCTGACCTTCGCGTGTCAATGGCGCCGGTTGATGCAAAAAGTACGAGGCACGCTCGGTGTTGCGGAGCGCAATCACACGCTCGTGGTGCGCCGCGCGGTAGGGCACGAGATCAATGACGTGCCCCCGCACAGGTGCACGGCGCAGCGCACAGACTGCACGAGCCACCGTCGGGGCGTCAGCGATCATGGTGCGGGCACCTCGACGGAATCGATGAAGCGCGACGACAGGGCGAATACGTACTGCGCCCCGTACCGCTCTTCGAAGGGCAGCAGTTCAATCTCTTCAGCATTCGATACGAGCACGAATGACCGGAATCCCATGCTGTCCAGCGTGCCCAGCGAAGCACTGGCGTTGTCGCTGGTCAGATCGAGAATGACGGCGGCCGCGCGTGTACGCATTTGTGCCAGAGCGCTCTGCAGCACGTCGAGCGGGTGAGTGCCCACGTGCGCGACAAGTCGACCACGTGCGGAGCGTACGCACTCGGCAACGCCTCTCTGGTCAGCACGCAATGCCACCGTGGCGGCAGGGTATGACCGGTCGATGTTGCGACGCAAGATCGCGTGCAAGCCCGGGTCGCGTTGGACCGCGTACACACCGTTCACACCGTTCGGTGCACTCAGTGCCGTGAACAGCCCGATACCGATGCCCGGCTCAAGATCGAGAAACGTATCCGTTGCGCAGAGCGATTCGTCGAGGAAGTTCCGCAACTCGGCCTGACTGCCATCGGAAAGCTCGCGCGTCACGACGTCCTGCACGATGGGGTGCGCCATCTCATTCCACTGGAGACCAATGAAAAATCGCGGGTGTCCAGGCTGCACTTCGGTGAGCGACGGGATCACCAAGGCGTCGCCGGCCAACTGCCGCTGCTGAATGGCGGCGTCGGCGGCTGCCGCGCCGTCGATCAGCGAGCGCGAGGCGAGCAGCGCTGGATTATCAGTGCTGAGGTGACTCGTTGCCGCTTCGTGCAACAGTGCCGCTGCGCGGACGTGACCACGACGAAGCGCAGCCTCGATAGCGACGGGAAGTCGCGCGCTCCATACCGCGGTGGAGTCCGGAGTATCAATCGATGCGGTGGTCTGCACATGCTCGTAAGCCTGTGCAGTCGCCGTCGCTCTCTCGGATGGCACTTCACGGCGCACGGCACCGGCGACCGCGGTCGATGAGCCGAGGAGCGTCGCGTCGGTTGCGAAAAGAGACATGGAAGTCGGGGCGGGTAGTCGTTACGCGACGCCGACAATGACGCGCCGCTGCTCAGCGGCGATCACTCCGGGGTTCGCGGATACCGGCAACGTCTCGGCGTACGACACGTCGATGATCGCATTTGCCGCGGCAAAGTGTCCCACTTCCTTCCGCAAAATGTGGGTGGAGTTATCAATCGTCCATGAGCGCGGCGTACGGTGTCGCGCCAGCGTGCGCCACGAACTGGGGTAACTCCAGTTCCCTTTCATCACGTAGTCGTGCGAATTGGCAATGTAGGCAATGCCGTTGTCGGCAATCATCTGATCAAACCAGCCGATGTACAGATCGACTTGCTCCTGCGTCATTTCCTGGAAGCTCTCGATATTCACCACGGCATCAAATCGCGCGGTGCCAAGCTGCTCGACTTCCCAGCTTGGCACAAAGTACACGTCAAAGGAGCCGGGCTGGTAGATGTCTCCGCTGATGAAGCTGCCGATGCTCGCCTCGGGGAGCTCGTGACGCAGATACGCTTCGGCCGAGACCAGAGAGATCGGCACCGCGTCAACCATCACATACTCCACGAGACCCGGAAACAGCTTCAGCATCATCTCCGCGAGACGACCCCAGCCACCACCGATCTCGAGGATCCGCACCTTCGGGCCATTGGTGGCGCCCAGGAACGCGGTCAGTTCAAGGACATCCATGAGAGAGTAGAGGTCTGCAACAAGCCACTGATGCTTTCTGGCGTGATCGACAAAGCTCGGCGTGATCAGTCCGAGGTGGTCGATCTGTGCGACATGGCGAAGCACGTGTGTGGCGAAGTCGGAATGCCCGGTGGTCTCGATTGACTCTGCCGACGTCGCTGTTACCGGCAGTCGTCCCCATCCGACCCACGCGTGAATCATGTCGCGCAGGGAGGTGATGTGACCGCTGCTGAAGCTCCACTGCGGCCCAGGGCCCAGGATGCCCGCGGTCGCGGCCCGTGCTTCGAGCCGACTGAGCATCTCCCGGTCAAGCGGACGATCCCAACGTGAGGGTGTCCAGCGAGGCAGGCGATCTGCAATGGTCATCAACGACTCCGGGCGCGAGCATGGTGGTGGAGGAAGACTGCGTCACCACCTCTAAAGCAGATCTCGTGCCAACCATAAGTCGTTGTTCAACAACACTTTAAAACATTCTGCCGGAGGTCTCGCGCGACGCGACGACGGCAAGAGGTGTCCAAGATCGGCAGATACTGCCGGGTGCGACGTCCGCGAAGCTGTCGACAGACACACGGCGTGCCAAGCCTACGCCGGCGGTCTACCATTCACTCAGTCGACGCATAAGTTCGTTCACCGCCGAACCCCAATCAAGCGGCTTGGCCTGCCGAATCAGACGCGCCGTCGGATACCACGGGGTGGTGCTGCGACGTAGCCCCCACCGCCAATCCGGGGAGTAGGGAAGCAGCACAAATGTCGGAACACCCATCGCGCCCCCTAAATGGGCGAGGCTGGTATCCACGCTCACCACGCCATCGAGCGAGCTGACCACGCGCGCCGTCTCAATCCAACTTCCGTCCATTGACGGCGTCATCAGGCGCGGATGCTCCACCGGTGCCGGGGAAGGGTATTGCAGCCACACCCACTCGATGTCCGGAATGTCGAGTAAACCAGAGAGCTGGGATATGTCAAAATCGCGCAGCGTCGTCGCGAGAAACGCCGGGTTGCCCTGCAACACCAGGCCTACCCGACGCAGACCGGCCGGCCGGGTAGCGCGTTCCACGGGCTCCTCGCCTCCCGGATCCGTGGCTCTCAGATACGGCACTAAATCACTGGCCGTGTCATCATCACTCCCCAGCCGGTGTGGGAGCGACAGCATCGGCACGTACCAGTCGGTCTCGGGCGCCTCGCCTTTCGCGACCGCATCGTAGCCGCTGGCGGTAAACAGCGACACCGCACCTGGATGACACTCGACGACCACCCGCGCCGCACCACGCGCCGTCAAACGCGCCACATACCGCACAAAGTGGAATTGATCGCCGATCCCTTGCTCGCCGATCACCGCAATCGACGCACCCACCAGGGATTCGCCGTGCCACGCGCGCGCGCTGGTCTTGGGTGCAGGGAGTCCGCGAAACTCAAACCCGTCCCAACCGGCCTGACCCGGACCGGCCAACAGTCTCGCGATTCCGCGCTGCAACTGCGTAGGTCCGTGACGCGGCCGAGCGACGTCCGCTCGATCGAGAAACTGCTGTGCGCCGGCAAGATCGCCGAGTGCCTGGCGGACGTGGGCGGCCGTGAGCAATGCCGCTGGCAATGACGGGGCGATTGTGAGCGCTCGCTGCACGACCGGCCACGCGCCCTTGGGATCTCCGGATGCACGCATCGCGCTTGCCAACGCGTTGAGGGCGGAGGCGTCTCGCGGCATCGCCTTCGCGACGCGCGTGAAGCAGTCGAGCGCCTCCTCGGGAGCGCCCGTGTCGAGGAGCGCTCCACCCAGCGTGAAGAGCGTCGGCACGTCGAGCGACCCCGACGCGCGGGCGCACACCTGCCGCAGGACGATGCGTGCGGCAAGCGCGTTGTCGGCCAGGCGCCACGCGTTGGCCGTCATCAGCGCCACCGTCACGTCGTCCGGCACCATCGTCCCGACCGCGCCGAACGCCTCAGCCGCGCCGCGATAGTCATACGCGTTCAGGGCGGCCTCTCCGCGCGCCAGCAACGCCGTGATCTCCAACTCAGTCATGATCAACACGGTGTGGTTTCGTGACGAATGCTGCCACCCGCGAGACGCAGGTGCCGGTGGTGTGAGACTCCGTTCCCGAGACACTCGTGAGTTTGTGAAAGGCGCTCAAGTTCGATCGACGGGCGACGAGACTGGTGAGTGACCGCGATTCGAGATCCGAATTCGGGCGAGGCACGGATGCCTCAGACAACATCACGGAGGATAGTACCATGCGTATTAATACCAACGTTGGCGCGCTGACCGCTTCAAAGAACGTGTTCCTGAACAACATGGCGACTGAGAAGAGCATGGGTAAGCTCAGCTCAGGGCTTCGCATCAGCCGCGCGGCTGACGATGCGGCCGGCATGGCGATCGCCAACACGCTGCGCACGCAGAGCCGCTCGCTGTCGCAGGCCGCGGCAAACGCCGAGCAGGGTAGCGCCATGCTGCAAATCGCCGAAAGCGCCGCGTCGACGGTGCAGCGCATCGTCGAACGTCAGAAGGAGCTGGTGATTCAGCGTGCCAACGGCACGTCGGATTCCGCCACCTCAACCATCATCTCGGCCGAGCTCACGGCGCTGGATACGGAAAAGACGCGTATCGTGGGCCAAGCGAAGTTCCAAGGCACCTCGGTGTTTGGTACGCTGTCGTTCCAAGTGTCGGACGCCACCAGCACGGTCTCGGCGTCGTTGTCGTTCACCCCGGCCGCTGTCACCGACATCTCGACGGCTGACAGTGCGCTGACCGCCGTCAACACGATCCTTGCCGACGTGGGTCGCGCAACGAACGTGCTGGACTACACCACGCAGAACCTGAAGGCAGCGGTCGTGAACGTGCGCGCCGCTGAGTCCACCATTCGCGACGTCGACATGGCGGAAGAAATGGCCAACTTCACCAAGAACAACATCCTTACGCAGGCGGCGCAGGCCATGCTGTCGCAGGCGAACCAGGGCAGCCAGAGCGTGTTGCAGCTCCTCCGCTAAGCCCGACGTTCTCAGTAGTTGAGTAACCCCGGGGTCGGCACGTGTGCCGGCCCCGGGGTAACGCCTTAGGCAGGACCCCGAGGATCCAGACATGGAGAGCACGAGCAGCACAACCGCCACAACGACCACCGCAGCGACGCGGGCGCGGCTGAACATTGGCGGCGTCAGCAGCGGCATTCAGTGGAACGACATTATTGATTCGACCATCGACGCGCTGAGCGCGCGTACGGTCCAGCCGATCACGGATCGCATCACGCTACGCACCAAGCAGAAGGATGCATGGATGGCGCTGCAGAAGCTGATCGACACGGTAAACGTGAACGCGACCGCCGTGCGTCGCGCGGGATTTGGCGGCTACACCACCACGGTCCCCACGAGTCCCGTTTCAGGCCGATCGCTGCTGACCGCAAGCGCTTCAGCGACCGCCACTCCAGGGCGCTATCGTGTGGAGGTGCTGCAGTTGGCGGATACCGCGAAGGTCGCCGGCGCAACAGTCGCGGACACGTCGGCCGCTCGCGGCGTCACCGGGACGATGCAGATTAATGGGGTCGCGGTCGCCGTAGATGCCGCCGATTCCTTGGCCACGATTCGCACCAAGATCAACGACGCCAATACCGGCGTGACCGCGTCGCTGGTGAGCGAAGGCGGTACCGCCGGTCGACTGGTCCTTACCAGCAATACCGCGGGCGCGACCGGGATGACGGTCACCGACGGTGCAGGCGGACTGGCGCGCGAGCTGGGCCTCGTCGATTCGCGTTCGAAACAGGTGTCCTCTGCCACTCAGGCCGCCGCTGCGGCGCTTGGGCTTACTGTCTCGCCGTCGCCGGCCTCGATACGCGTGGGGAACACCGTCATCACGGTGGATCTCGCCACCACGTCGCTCGCGACGATTGCGGCACGGATTAACGCCGCAGGCGGATCCGCATCCGTGCAGCCCGAAGCGTTTGGCGATCAGACGCGCTATCGCCTGGTGCTGGACGGCAACGTCACCGCCGTTGACGGCGACGCGGGTTCGCAAGCGGTCATCGATGCCCTGGGGATCACGGCTGGACTTGCTGGGTCCATTCCACAGACCGTGCAGAGCGCTGTGTATACCGATGCGGCGGATGCGGTCGCCACCGTCGGGACGTCCCTCGCGGGACTGAAGGTCGACGGCGCATCGGCCAACCTCGCTGTCGGCGATGCGATCAACATTCGCGGCACACGCGGCGATGGGACAGCCGTCACCATCGGCCTCGTGGTCGGTGCTGGCGATACGATGCAGACACTCCTTGACCGAATCAACGACGCGACAACTGGATTCGGCTCCGGTACACGCACGGCAACGGCGGCACTTGGTGCCGACGGTCGCCTTCGCCTGACCGACGACACGGCGGGCGCGTCGCGTGTCTCGCTCTCCCTGAACATCGCGCGCGCGAACAGCACCACCGGCACCCTCGGCGCGGCCACGACGTCAGTGCTCGGCCGAACGCGCGAACTGCAAGCGGGCCAGGACGCCGTGATTCGCGTCGATGGTCGCGAGGTGCGGCGCACCACGAACAAGATTACCGATGGCATTCCCGGGGTCACCCTGTCGCTCACCGCCGCAGAGCCTGATGCCCCTATCGACATCGAGATCGAACGGGACGTCAAGGGTGCCACCGATTCGGTGCAAAAACTGGTCGAGTCGTACAACGCCATTCGGGCGTTCTTCGATGCGCAGCGCGCCGTCGATGCACCGCTCTATGCGGACAGCGGCTTGCGCCGGGTCGTCGAAAGCCTGACCACCGCGCTGCGCACGGAAGTCACCGGGAATGCCACCTACGCGCGCGCGACCACAGCCGGCGTCACGCTGGACCGCAATGGGCTGCTGACGTTCAACCAGGAAACGTTCAAGACCGCGTTCAACGCCAAGCCAACAGAAATCGAATCGCTCTTCGGATTCAGTGGTGTGGGCGGCGCGTTCGTCACTGCTGCCGATCAGGCAAACAGCTACAGCTCGGGTCCGATCAACCTGCAGCTTCGTACGATCGCTGAAAACAACGTCGTCTTGCGAAGTCGTGAAGTCGATGCGCAAAAGCGCTTGGACCTGCGACGGGAACAGCTCGTTGCGCAGTTCACGCGCATGGAGAGCGCGCTCGCGCGCCTCAACTCGCAGAGCAGCTCGCTAACTGCAAGCGTAAGGGGACTTCAGGCCAACCGTTCGTAGCCGATACTCCACGTAACCGCGTCTCACTCGTACGTACCCTCGTCACACCGACTTCATGTCATACGCCACGCAGTCCGCGTCATACCGAGAGATGGAAATGCAGGCTGCCTCTCCGGAGCGACTCGTCGTCATCGTATTCGAGCAACTGGTGGTCAATCTTGAGCGTGCGCGTCTGGCGATGGAGCGTCGCGACGTCGAGTTACGCGTCACCTCGCTGCGGCGCGCGCGTGACCTGGTCACCGAGCTGCTGGCCACGCTCGATTTCACGAAGGGCGGGGCGATCGCCACGCAACTCGCCGACCTGTACCAGTACATGCTCTATGAGCTCGTCGACGTAGGATCGCGCGGCGATCTGCGCACGATCGCCAAGCTCGTGAGCATTGCCACCAGCCTGCGCGACGGATTCACCGTCGCCGCCTCGCAAATGGTCGCACTCAAGAAGTCGGCGTGACCTCGGACGACAATCATCCGGTGAAAAAATGAATATGCCTGCAGGGGCATCGCTGCCACGAACCGCAGCGCGAGGGGCGGATGTGCGGGAAGCCGCCGCGCGTCGCGCGCTGGGGCTGTGCGAGCATGCGGATGCGGCGGCGCGGGAGGCCGAGCGTGCGATCGGCGTCGATGACGACCGACTCTTCAGCCTGCTCGAGCAACGCGATGAGATGATCAGCGATCTGGCGGAACAGATCGCGGTCTTGCGATCCCAGCGTCCCACGGCGGACAGCGCGCTTTACGCCGCCACCGAACGCGCGGTCGATGAGGCAGACGATACCATTGCCGACGTGTGCGCGGCGGTATCGGCTACGCAGCGCGTGACGATGGAACTGGCCGCCCGCGTTGCCCGACGCGTCGCCGAACTGCGCGGCGAACTGGACGAGGTCCACCGGGCCGGCAACGCGACGATCGGCTACAGCGCCATGTCGGCCCATCGCGTGGACGTGCGGCCGTGAACGCGCAGCCGGTTGAGTCGTTCGGCGATCTCCTGCGCGAGAAAATCGCCGAGTTGGACGCCGCCGACGCCCCGCCTGTTTTCGTGGAGGACGATCCCGTCGACCGGTTGGGGCTCGATGCACGCCGATGTCTCCAGCTCGTGCCGAACATGCCCAGGTCGTTGGCGGGAAAGGGCTACCCCGACGCCATCGCGCCGGTGTCCAGCGAGGCGAATCTGCGACACCTGAACGTCGTGCGGTGACAACGTCCGTGGGGACCACGGGTCACGTGCGGGCGTCCACGCTTCACTGATATTCAAGTATCTGCTCGAAGGTGCCGATAGTCTTTACAGGAGGAGGAAACCATGCGCATTAATGGAAGTTCGTTCGATCCGCTGCGCCCCGACCGGGTCAATCCGGGCGGTCAGCACGCGGAGCCGCGTCCGGGAGATCCGGGCGCGCGTCCCTCTGCCCCACCACGGGACAAAGCGGACACGGTAAACATCTCGCAAGCCGGCCGGTCGCTGGCCAAACGGCTGGAAGCGCAGCAACCGGACTCGCTTGCCCCTGAACGAGTCGACGCGCTGCGGACAAAGGTGTTGTCGGGCGCGTACAACTCGCTCGATGTGGTTGATACGGTCGCGCGTCGCATTCTGTCGCGCGGCGAACTCTAAACCGTGCCGCCCGTTGTCTGCGGGCGGCATTGGTTTTTCCCCGCACTGCTTCCCACGTCGCGTGACCACCATGACCATGCCAGCACTGAGTCGAACAGAAGAAGTTCTCTACGCGTCTGAGGCCACGCTGCGGCTCGTGGACCGGGAGATGCAGGAGCTGGGGCATCAGCCGGCGGCCGACGCGTCCCTCCCCTTGATCAGCGTTGAGGACGCGCCGCGCGTCCTCGATCGTGCGAACCAGCAGATCATGAGCCTGTTGTCGCATCTGCGGCACGCCCGCTCCGCGCAGCAGCCGAATCATGCCGCTCAAGTCCTCGTCGAGGTGGAATCGCGACTGGTTGCGGTCGCGCGGTTGTTGAATTCACACGAGGACGCGCAGCAGCAAGACGGTCTACGTCCCGGGATGGGTCGCTAGGAGACTTCGAGTGCGCTATCGTTGAGAGCACCGTGCATCACGCGGCGCCCCATTCTCTATCGCCACTCTCGAGGACCCTCATGGCTTTTCCCTCTGCGGTTCGACATGTCTTGGTCGCGGCCACGGTGCTGGCACCGTCGATTGCGCCGACCGTCACGGCCCAGTCCGCCCCCACCCCGCCACAGCAAATCGCCGCCGCCGTCTTGGCCCTGCCCGAAAAGATGCGCGATGGCGCAGGGGTCCTCGGCTACAAGACGGGCGCGAAACTGGAAGTCCTTCGTCCCTCGAAGAACGGCATGTTGTGCCTGGCGGATGATCCCGCCGAGCCCAAGTTCCATGTGTCGTGTTATCACGATTCGATGGACCCCTTCATGGGCCGTGGTCGTGCGCTGCGCGCGGAGGGCGTGAAGGGTTCTCAGGTCGACACGGTACGCTTCGCTGAAGTGAAGGCCGGCAAGATCAAGATGCCGGTGGCTCCCGCGTCGCTCTATCAGATTTTTGCCGAAGACTACAACGTGGCCACGGGCGCACTCACCAAACCGAATGCGCTGTTCGTGGTGTATATCCCCTTTGCGACAGAAGCCAGCACCGGTCTGTCCACGATTCCGTCGGCGGATAAGCCGTGGTTGATGTTGCCCGGCACTCCAAAGGCGCACATCATGTTCACCTTGAGCATGTAGTGAAGCAAGTAGTGGCGCGCGTCGGCACCGCCCCGATCGTGGGGCCGCGCGTGCTGACGCCAAGAGCCGTTGCGACTGCCGTGCGCGAGTTGTGCGCGGCAGATCGCAAGATGGCCGCCGCCATCGAAGCGGTCGGCCCCTGTACGATGCGCCCCAATCGCGAGGGCACGCACTTCGATCATCTGGCGCGCGCCATTGTGTATCAGCAGTTGTCAGGCGCCGCCGCGGCCACCATCTATGGGCGCTTCGTGGCCCAATGCGGGGCTGGCACACCGCCAACTCCGCAAGCCATTCTGGATCACGACGAGGCCACGCTACGCGCGGCGGGCCTCTCGCGGGCCAAAGCCACCGCGATTCGCGACTTGGCACTTCACGTGAGCGATGGGCGTTTGCCTCTCGACGACGTTGAAGCGCTGCACGACGAAGCGCTGATCGCCTCTATGGTACAGGTGCGTGGGGTAGGTCGCTGGACGGCACAGATGTTCCTGATGTTTCGACTCTGGCGTCCCGACGTGCTGCCGGTGCTTGATTTGGGCGTCCGCAAAGGCGCGCAGAAGATCTACAACATGCGCGCCCTGCCCGAAGCCGACCGAATGGAAAAGGTGGCCAAAGCATGGCGCCCGTGGGCAAGCATCGCGAGTTGGTATTGCTGGCGCATCCTGGAAGCGGAC